>PXDX01000063.1 GCA_003564915.1 candidate division WWE3 bacterium | reverse complement strand
CGTCCACCGTTCAGGGAATCGATTACAGATATTGCCTTGCCGTAAATAAGGTAATGCTCTAGTGCGTGTTTCAGGTGTGTTGCAAAATTGGTCCCCTGTCCATCGATATCGTCGGCGGCGTCGCCTAGCAGTTCTTGCGCCGCCTCGCTTAGTGTCGGCTCGCTCTTAAAGAAGAAAGAGACTAAGATGCTGATTATAATTTCAGGTATATTGAAATACCTTGTCCGCCTTCTTCTCTCTTTTAGTAGTGCAGGGCCTACGCCGTCACCTACTTTTAACTCTGTATAAAGCGGCCAGAGAATCGAGGTGTCTGATACAATAGTATCGTGGTCGCCTTCGTATAGTGTTTTAAACAAAGCCCAGTCTTTTTGCTGCTTAGTGTAAACCGGGTGTGTGTGAAACTTTATCATCGTGTCGAACCTTTAGTAAACCGTGCTGCTACCGTAACTTCTGCCGCGTCGCTGAGTTTTAGTGCGACTTTGTTATGCTCTCCCATCTCTAGCGATGGGTCAAAAGTTTTAGACTCACTACTTTTGGGCCCCACGCCCAATGCCCACTTAACGTCCGCGCCGCCGAGCACCTCGACAAGAGTCTCGGCCGTGTCGGCTAGATTACTAACGGTTACGTCTCTCAACAGCCATTGCGTATTACTACCAACAATAGAGGGCATAAAATCAACGGCGGTTGTTCCTGTTATTGTTCCTGTGATACTCGTAGTTAGTGCTTGCGAAATTATTGCCATGGCTGGGTTACTCCTTGAATAAATTAAATTCTCGACACGCCCGACACTTGTGTTAGCTGTGTGCCGTCTAGCTCTATGTCTTTCAGGCCGTTGAAAGCTCCGTAATCGCTGGCGTCGCTATAGTGCGTTGTGTCGTCTAGTACGTTCGCCGCTTTTACTAGCTCCCAAGTTCCGGGCTTAGTGCTAGTAGTATTATAGGCATTTATCAATTTGGCGCAACGACTATCGATTACGTAGAGTTGATAGAGAAAAAGGATGTTGATTCTTTGTAGCCTAGCCTGCACCCGTGGCGCTTGTTTCTGCGCTACTATGCGCACGTCCTCGAATTTTTTTAAAAGCAGGTGCCGAAGCTCCTTAAAAGCGCTTTGCTCGTTTCTATAGCCGCCGAAATGACCGTCGTGACCGCCGTCCAAGAGGATCGGCGTTCTTTTAAAAGCCGTGTTTTTGTCGGGGTTTATCTCCGCTATAAACTCGGCTACGGCTTCTACTAGGCCCCTGCTTTTGCCTGACGACTCAAACACGGCCTTGAGCTGTTCTGTTTTGCTCAAATCTGTGCCCCGATACGTTGGCTGTTGCTGCTGTACGACGAAAGCGAGCGGTGCTCGCTGGAAGTCCCAAGTCATACGGACCGGCCGTGTTGGGTCTAGTTTCGTGTTGTGCACGACGCAAGTAGATTCGTAAAAGTCCCAATAGGCGCTCCCACGGTTAAAGCTAGTGAATTCACCGAATAGGTAGCTTTTTAACTTTTCGTGTTGATTTCTATAAACGTTCGCCAGCCGCTCTATATAGTCCGGAGATAGGTTGTGAGCGTTGTCCTCAGTGTGTAAAATAAATCTTCTGTATTTTTTGTTCTTGTCTAGCTTATTAAAGTCCCCTTCCTCTCTGAACCACCCGTCCCCCTCCGGCGTGCCCTCGAACAGGCCGAAGATGGATTTTGTTTTTTTGTCTCTAGCTCTAGCCGTGCAGCCCTCGAATACGCCGCGCTTTTGTATCCCCGCCTCTGTGACGCGAAAACCGCCGATAGAGATACTTACCATGTTTTGCGGCCTGTCGCCTGAGTGAAAAAATATTTTTTGCTTAGTCCGTTTTAGGTGGATTTGGTTGGGTTTGCTTTTGATATAACGATAATCCCTGCCTTCTAGCATGCCGAAATAGTTTTCTAGTATATCAAAATAGCAAGGCACCAATGTATCTTCTGCCTGCAGATATGTGGGTGCTATTTCCCACCAATTTTTGACTGTAGGTTGCGTGAGGATCTTCACGAGCATCGCGATAGTACCGCCCGTCGTTTTTCCGCTTCCTAGTCCCCCGGTAATAAAATAGTAAGACGCTCCTGAGGTGTCGTTTAACAGCTGATACACCCAGCTGGGGATGGGTTTTTTGATTTTAATCAACGTCGTTCCTTTTTTTATCGGGAGTCTGTTGGTCTGTGAAATTGATTACCACTTGCCCTCTCGTGTTGTCGTAACTATCCGGGCCTGTCTCTCGCCAGCCCAGTCTTGTTTTAGACCAGAAAATCTGCGCGGTGACATTTCCGTTCATACAGTTCTTGTATAGTGCGCCTGCGACGTTAGCGTTCGCTTCAAGGTGAGCTAGCTCCATTTCTTTTTGGTAGTATTTAAAAAGAGTGGTTTTGTTGATTCCCAGATATTTAGCTATTAAGTCGCCAGGGATTCCTATGGCTGCGAACTTCTTAACTGTTGCCCTAGTTGTGTCCGTAGGCTCGTGCGGGGCTGTCTTTCCTTTTGGCTTGCTTTTCAGCTTCTTTGCGTTTGGGTCTTCTGGCCCGTTTTTTTTGTATTTTGGAAGGGTCTCTTTTTTCTTTCTGCCCATTTTTAGTTTTATCTCTTAAAGTGACGTCGAAATTGTCCCAGTGCGCTAGGAAAATCCGAGCCCTGTTAATTCTAGTCTTGACCGTGTTAACGTTTTCGCCTGTTTTTTTTGCGATCTCGGATGTTTCTGCTCCTATCGCTTTTTGCATGATAGCATACTGCTCGCTTTTATTTAAGTACTTCAAGCACCTTTGAACCTGCAGTAGTCTGTCCCTTGCTCTGGTATGTTTTAACCATGCATTTCTATATACTTCAAGGTTGATAACCTTTGCGTGATCGAGTGTTTGCTCTAGCCTTGCGTAGCGTTTTTTCTTTCTTAAAAATTGCAAAACTTCTCGCTGCACAATGACGTAGAAATAAGACTCTAGCTCGCTATCTCCCCGAAATTGTTTCTTGTTTTTATAAAGTTGGAAGATTGCGTTTTGTATCACGTCCTCTGCGTCTTGTGCGTTTTTAACTTGTTTTAGTACTCTATAGAAAGCGAGGCTTTTTAGTTGGTAATAGATTTCGGCCCAGTCCTTTTGGTGGCCTCTTTT
>PXDX01000092.1 GCA_003564915.1 candidate division WWE3 bacterium | reverse complement strand
TTTTTCCCGCAAGTCGCCATTGCCAAAGAGCGGAAAACTCTCCCATACTGGTCCGGCAATAATCAGGAAGGGTGGCAGAGTGGTCGATTGCGGCGGTCTTGAAAACCGTTGAGCCGAAAGGTTCCGGGGGTTCGAATCCCTCCCCTTCCGCCATTTGCCTTGTTGTCCCATCCAAAAGTCAGCAGTTCAAATGGATCACGGATTGCCTGGATATCGCGGTTCCATTGATCACACACGTGCGGCAGTAGCTCAGACGGATAGAGCAGCGGATTTCTAATCCGCCGGTCGGGGGTTCGAATCCCTCCTGCCGCGCCACCTTTAAGTGTCTGTATTTAATATCTTACAAAACAGAAGGCTGTTTTCCGGCCATCGAAATTTTTGCCCAAACTTTGACCAAGTGAAATATAAGTCCTTGATAATTGATCAAGCTGGACAACGTTTTGGGTAAGCAACTGACCTCCAGACCAATCGACCATACTCTTAATCGCTGTGCCTAAACCATACATAAGTCAGCGCTAAATTGCCCGCCATGCAGGTGTCTCTGTATCCGCGGTTTCTCTCGCGTTACGCAATCATCCAAAGATTTCGCCCGAAAGGCGCGAGAAGATTCAGAAGATCGCGCATGGTTTGGGCTATCGGAGTGACCCGAAAATCATCCAATTGATGGAGCATCTCCGTACTTCCCGTCCAAAAAGACAGGTGTCAAAGCTGGCCATATTGGTCCCTGAAATCACGCCTGAGGAGCTCGAAAATTCATTTGTTAACGAGCTGGTTACAGGCGCTCGGAACCAGGCCTCGGAAGCAGGATTTGGAGTCGATCTTTCTTTCCTCACAACCCCAGGCGTATCTCCCAATAGGATACGGAGCATTCTGTTTACGAGGGGTATTACCGGCGTTGTGGTTGCACCCTTTACCAGTGGTCCGGGAGAAATTGCATTCGACTTTACCGGCTTTAGCGCCGCCACCTCGGGATACAGCCTGTTTAACCCCCTCCTCCATCGCTCCTGCCCCAATTATCTTCAAATGTTGGACGAAATTCTCGACGCGATCCTCAAACGAGGTTATCGAAGGATCCGCCCACATGAGGACCCCGGCAAGCTACCAAGGCTTCAAAAAGCCAAAATGGGCTCCGGCACATCACAACTAGTGTTGTGTCCCTAAGTAACAGGCGATGTGGAAGGAGAAGTTTTTTGACCAAATGGAAAACCCCACCGCAATCAAAGCCTTGCATAATGAATGCATAACCCATCAGGATTGGGTTATGGCCAGTGCCAATCAACAGAAGATCGCCCGTATTTTGAATCTTTCCCAGCCGACGGTTTCCCGTTCGCTGGCGAATCATCCCGCCATTAATTCCCAAACCAAGGCACTGGTTTGGGAAACGGCGGTGCGGCTGGGCTATCAGCAAAAGGTGAGCCAACTGCGCCGTGGGGGCCGCTCGGCCAAACCGTTTGTGGCGGGAATCGTCATTTCCATCCCTCACCAGTTTCAAGCGAAGTCGGAAACCTTTCAACCGGTCTTGAAGGGGCTCTCGGAGAAGAGCACCGCCGAGAACATCATGCTCGACGTGCTCCATCACGAACCGGCCGACGTGGAATGCAAATCGATTTTGCGGCGCGTCAAACAGGCGGGGTGGCAGGGTTGCATTCTGTTTCACCCGATGCCGGAACCGGTGGTGCGGAAAATCGAAAAGACCGTCCCCTGCGTCTCCATCATTGAAAACTACCGGGGCGGATTGATCGATTGCCTCGACGTGGACCAGTCGGAAGGGATTTACGGGCTGGTGAAGCAACTGGTGGACGCGGGCCACCGCCGGATCGGATTTTACAGCTGGGTCTATCAGGTGGAGACGCCGTGGGTGCAACGGCGGGCGGGCAGTTTCGTGGAGTCGCTCTACCGTTGCGGCCTCTCCTTCCGCGAGGAGGATTGCGTGAACGTTCATGTAAACGATTCATTGGATCCCGAACAGGCGGCGAAGAAGGCGGCGGAACGTATCCGCGATGGGGTAACCGCTTTCTGCTGCGCGGCCGACCACCAGGCCCATCCGCTCATCCGTGAATTGGAGGAAATGGGCATCCAAGTGCCGGGCGATTGCTCCGTTACAGGATTTGACGGCATTGAGACGCCGCCGGGCATAACCCAAGTATCAACGGTTCGGGTACCCTACGACGAGTTGGGGCGTTCGGCGGTGGACCAATTGCTCCGGCGGGTGGAGCAGCCGACCGCCCCCCGGCGGCACCTGCTCGTGGACGGCGAGGTGGTTCGCGGAGAATCAGTGGGCAGTCCGCCGAAGTCCTGAACACCGCCGTCCGGATGCGGCTTTTTCACGACGCTTTAATTTTTGCTTCCGGTGGTGGCGATTCCTTGGATGAAAAATCGCTGGGTGAAGAAAAGAGCATGATGACAGGCAGGATGATCAGCGTGGAGGCGGCCAGCAATTGATGTGACCGAAGCCGTCCCGCGCGGTGCTTCATCAATTCCCAATAGACCGGGATGTATGCGTCCGGGTTGACGCCCCCTTCGGCAATCAACGAATCCAAAGGAAGCAGGGCGTTGTTTTCGGCGAAAAGGGGAATGACCCCGGACCGCAACCCGGCCACGTCGGGGGGGCACCCCGCCGCCGTCGCCAGCATCACCTTGCGTTCGATCTGGCTGACCGGGAGGTAGCGGACGTGAATTTCAGTTTGCGATTGATTGAAATCGTCCACCACCGCCCGCATGGCCTCTCCCTCAAAGCCGGTCCACTTTTCCCAATAATCCAGCACCAATCGTCCATCGCCCGCCGGTTTTTCGGGAGAGCAACCGCAAAGAACCGCCGTCAGGAAAGCCGCGAATAACCCGGTTTGAAAGCAGTGAGGTCTCATTTCAATTGATCAGAAATCAAAGTTATGCAAAATTATGCAACCAATCTTCGTCAAGTAAATCCGTGCGATCAAGAATGCAATTCAATCATTCTAAAAAGGTAGAAAAGAACGAACAACAATTTTTATTGACCAAACATAATACATATTTATGCGTATATTATGAATTTCAGGAAAACCCATTTTCGTCTGTTTCCACCGAGGTTCGTCACACCGCTTCCAACTAAAAAATGATCCGCATACCATGGCAGGGG
>PXDX01000095.1 GCA_003564915.1 candidate division WWE3 bacterium | reverse complement strand
CAGCACGATGCGTGCACCTGATGCTGCTGTCAAGACGGTGGGGGGAGGTGGAAGTGCCTCCGGGGAGAGGGGATCGCGGGGGGGCAATTCGAGTCGCACATGTGCGGTCAAGATGGCGCTTTCATCGGAGAGATGGTCACGAATGACGGTGCGCAGTCTTTCTCGTGTGACTGCCGTCAGCTCTTCGGCCGGTCTTCGTGGAGAGGGATTACCGGCAAGGATCGTTCGCAGAGCCAATGCCTTCGTTCTGCCCGATGAGGTAGACGAACGTTCCGCTTCTTGAAGAAGCAAACGCTGTCGTGCGTGGGCCATATCGATCAGTGATGTGTTCGAGATGGCGCGTCCCAGGATTCCCAGGATTCGTGCTCGTGTTTCCTGTGGTTCGAGACCAGGTCCTCGCGCGGAGAGCACGAAAAGACCCGGCTCCCGTCTCAGGAAAAGGTTGACGTCGAGCTGACTGCCGGAGGGAAGCTGAGCCATGAGTTCTCGTCGGACGTCAGACCGTGAGGATGATCCGAGGAGTTCGGTGAGGATCAGCAGCGGGAAAATGTCTTCGCTCTTCGCCGGAGGAATGATGAACGCCATGGATATGTGGTTCTGGTCATAGGTTCCTCGGTGTATCCGGCTGTGGGGACGAACTTTCTTTGGCTCGATGATTACCGGACGGGTCGCTCGGCCGACAGTGGAATCGAGTTCACCGAACACCTCAGCAGCCGTGTCGTGAACTTCCCGTTCGGAGAAGCCACCGCTGATGGCAACGAGGAGATTGGCCGGTTCGAGTCGACGCTTCGCTTCATGGCGTACGAGTTCGAGGGTCCAGTCGTCGAGGGAATCAAGACCATCGAGATAATGGCGGCGATATGGATGAATGCTGAAGGCCAATCGAAAGAGATCCCGCTTCATATGATGATGTTGGTCTGCCTGATCTCGGATGAGTCTGGTTCGGAGAATTCGCCGTGTCGTCGAGAAATCATGTTTGCTGATTGTTGTGTCTCCAGCCATTCGTGCGAGGACTCGGATCATTTCGGGGGTGCTGGCGGAGGGACCGGTGAGACCAACCATGAATGCGTCGGCATAGCGAGCCGTGTCAGTGACGACGCCTCTTTGACAGAGGGGAGGGATGGATGAATCGAGTAGACGTTGAAGAACGGGTTTTCCGAGAATTTCCGAGAGCAGATCGGTCATGCCCGTGTGGCCGGGGGGATCGTCGGCCCGGCCCGAACGGATCCACAGTTGGACCGATGTGAGGGGATGATCGGTGCCATGATGACTGACGATACGCACTCCGTTTCGGAGGCGGTGATCCGTCAGGGTGTCGTGCCGAACCTCTGAATGTCCGGTACGAGGGGTGAAACATACCAGGAAAACGATTACTAGGCTGGTAGCCAACAACAATCGGCCAATCATCATGGGTGTCCTCGATGTCAGACAAAAAAGCCATCGGCGATGATATCAAAAGTCGAAGTATAGTCAGAGGCCAGCAGAGAGTCAACGAAGCGAATTGTCATGGGTGCATGTCACTAATGTGACGCTGCCCGGTCTGGCTGATGGCTCATGCCGCTCTCCTTCGTAACAGAGCTAGTTTCTTGCGCTCTTCTCTCCTTTGGCGCATCTTGGCATCCCACACTCCACTGCACAAAATGGCTCGCAGTCGTGCCATCGCCTCAGCCCCTTCTTCATCCCAACACCGACCACATCCCTTCATCCGTTGCCCGATGACGTGACGACAAGCACCCTCAATCAATGCACTGCTTATCGGGTAGCCATTGGCGATGTAGGTCGGATAATCCATCCGACTGATGTTGTTCTTGATGTAGCGTGCCAGGGCTTCCTTCGCCTTGCGCTTCTTGGGGCTGGTGAACGTCAGACGACTCAGCTCATCGAGTATTTCGAGAGCTTCCCCCCGAAGGAGTCGAACCATCATCGCGTGACGCCAGGACGTGGCTTTCGCTGAACGTTCACCGTGAAGGGCGTTGGCTGCGACAACGAGATGACGGGCAAGATGAAAGACGTCCAAGATGTTGATGGCCTCCGAAAAATGAGTTTCGCAGAGATTCCAGCACCACGCGCTGCCGTCGGCCAGAAAGAGGGTCAGGGGTGAGATCGACAGACCCAATTCTTCAGCGGCGTGCCATAGGGCGCGACCCAGAGCTTGTGTTCCTAATCGCGTGGTCGCTCGATACGTGCTCTTTTCCGTCGATGGACGATACATCGGTCGTATCACTCGCTCGGGAGCTGCCTCTTTCAGCGCCTCAGACACCACATCCGAGGCACAGCCATATTCACGTTGTTCCTGTGACTCCTTGAGCTTCTGCAACTCTCGCTGCCGTCGTTTACTCGGCTTCTCTCCTCGCCGTGATGGACGTTTCGGACGCTTCCTCTTCGGACGGTGCTTGCCTTTGACCGGATCTCGCAATCCGGCCCGGAAGACTCGACCGCACTTAATCTCCATCGAGCCTCCACTGCAGTGCTTCACCGTGATACCGTCAACGCTCACGATGAGACACTCGGGCGCGTTTTCTCGACTCTTTGGAGGTGGTGGCGGCTTGTGGTGGTCGAAAGCTTCCTCGAGGGCCTTCGACTCGACGGTTTCCAGAACCTTCCCAAGCTCGAGGCAATCTCGCTGAGCCTGCTTGTACTCCAATTTGACCCCCAGGAGCTTCCAGAGAACCTCGGTCGCTTGATCGAATGAACCTGCGACTGCGGATAGATATGCTTCCAACTCACGAAGACGATTACTACGACGTATCCGTGGGGCTACATCGAGTTCTTCGTCACGAGGGAAGCGCGAATCCTTCGGAGACGTGCTGTGATAGTAGGCCCGCTTGTACCGGATGGGCCCAAGGATAGTCAGCACGCATCTCTCTCGCATCTCCACAAAAGGCAGCTGATGTGTGCCATCTCCGACGTCAGAATGGCCAGGTACGGAGGCTTCGATCGTGTCTGGCGAAACGGAGACACAGGTCTCCAGCAAAACACGGGCAATACAACGACCGATCTCCTGCGACGCGTTCTCCAGCCGGTCCAGATCCCAGTCCGCTCGCTTCTTGACTACATCCTCAATCAAGTGTGTGATCTCCTCGCGAACATATGCTAGGATCTTACTGGCCATGGTGGCCTCATCCATCGTGTGGACTCCCTTCTGTTCAGGT
>PXDX01000025.1 GCA_003564915.1 candidate division WWE3 bacterium | reverse complement strand
CACCACCGAATCCAACATTACCGTCAGAGAACAATCCAGTTACGACAAAGTTTCTCCAAACGTTGAAGTCTGCACCCGCTTCCCAATTATTACGAGTAAAGTTTCCCGCAGAGAATCCGGTTTCTTCTTCAAATACATACCAGTTTCCACCTACACGCAAGTTCAAGCGACCAAGGTCAGCCAGAACTCCTGCTCCAGTATACCAATCATCGCGTTCGTTTAGCGTGTAATTGACATTACCGTAAAGGTCAAGGAATCCCAATGCAGACATATTGGTACGAACTGAAAAACGCGCCTCATTGAAGTCTCCGTCATGTAGAACAGGGTTAAGGACACGGTTTACAGAACCATCAAGTGTTAGTTGACCAACATCAAAACGAAGACCTACACCAACATCAGAGCGAAAACGAACGTTGTCAGAGACTGGTGTTAGTTGAGTGGTAGATGCGTCACCCCGAAGGTAAAGACCGGCAGCGAAAAGGTCATCCAAGCGAAGACCTACCGAAGCACTCAGACTATCTTCGGTCAAGGACTGGCCGCGATGGATATTATCAGAGGCTACGCCTACTGTAAGGGAGTTACTAGCTACTGCATTAACAGCAAAACCGGCTAGCACGGCAAAAAGAATAGATTTAAACATATATAGTTTCTCCTGTTATTTTCTCTATTTTAGACCAAGAACGCCCACCGAAACTGGTGGGCGTTCTTTATTATGGCAGCATTATTTATGCTTGTCAATAGTTCATGAAATTAGTGCCTGTAGTTCCATGATACTCTGTCTAGCGGAGGTGTGGAGAATTCCGATACCTCCAGCGGATCTCCACGGACCAATAGATTTTATTCTATCATCCACTAACACCGCGTTCTTTCCCGCGTGTTGGGCCTTTTCATCACTTTTTCGAACAACAATAACATCGACAAGCGGACTAATAACCTTAGAGGCCCATTTCTTCTTCTGTTCTGCCACGTTTTTGGGTGTATACCCACTAGCAGTAAGAATGTTCCATTCCGCAAAATTTTGATCTACAAAATTTATTAGCTCTTTAGCATCTGGTAGCATTGGCAAGGTTTCGAAGAACGGTTCTACCTCCTTGTCATAGCGAGAAATACTTGGCCAAAGCTCCCTGCTCGGTATTTCTGAAGGAACTTTTCCAAAAATTTCTAAAACTTTCCCCTCAAAATCTGCTAAAACGCCGTCCATGTCTAAAGACACTACAAACTTTTGAGTTCCTAATCCCCTGATTTCTTTAAGTATCATGTTAATTGTCCTTTTTTGGTTGACATATCAAAGTATATAGCCTACAATGTCAATCATCATTTGTAAAGGAGAATTTATGGTATTTTCTACAGTCGGTTCTAATAAAACCATTCTTAATATCGATGCAGTTGACGGTGTTCTAGATGCATTGGGAACTTATAGAGTTTTGTTTAGAGAGGAACCTCGCTATATCAGGACCTTCGATGTGAAGGATATTGACACTGATAATATTCAAGTGTTGAAAGGAGAAATCACAAAAATAAGCAACCACCTTAAGAACGCCGGTATGACTGAGGGCGAGGACTTTTTTATAAAAGAGTCCTATTCTGGTAAAAGCGAAATCATGTGTGTCTTCTATGGGGATCATTTTGCTATTGAACTCAGCCGTTACGAATATCAGTCCACATCGGTATTTACTTTCTCTGTGGCACTTAGCTATTCTCAATATGAAAATGTTATATTTACAAGCTTAATCAAAAAGTACGAGAAGCGTTTGGGAAAGACTCTTAAAGATCACAGTTCTAAGATCTATGTTATAAACAGGAAGGAGAACGGACTGAGTTTGGTCAATTTTCCGATCAGGAAGAACGCCGCTAAAGAGAAGGGGATAGAGTTTGAAGAACTATACAATGATGACTTCTTTCCAAAATCCGAAAGAATCATTGAGTTTCTTAAGACCCCTGCGGAAAAGAGAGATAGTAACGGTATTGTAGTTTTGCAGGGTAAATACGGGACCGGCAAGACTAACTATCTGCGTCATCTAATTCGTAAACTCAACAAAAAAATTATTTTCTTGCCTCCAGAATTGTCGGCAGAGTTGGCCAATCCCGGATTCGTTACGTTTCTAATGGATCATTCTGATTCTGTTCTTATTATTGAAGATGCCGAAAATGTTCTTAAGACCCGTGAGGCTGGTGGCAATCAAGCGGTAGCCAATCTATTGAATATGAGTGATGGAATCTTGGGTGATGCTCTTTCTCTACAAATCATTTGCACCCTCAATGCGGACATGGATCACATTGATAAAGCTCTTCTCAGGGAGGGACGTTTGGTGGAAATGTATGAGTTTAAAGAGCTTAGTGAAGAAAAAACCACTGCGTTGTTTGCTAAACTTTACGGTGAAGATGCAATCCCACCGAAAAAGGAAATGACCCTATCCCAAATCTTCAAGTGCGAACAATTTGAGAGAGGTATTATTGAGCGTCCTGAAAAGGCCAAGTTTGGTTTCGTTTAGGATTCCAGTTGATCTTCTACTGAACTTTTTACTTCAGAAAGCTCATACAGTATGTCTTCGAAAGATGCTTCGTGCGCATGTGGATGTGCCTTAGCATCTTCGAGCATTTCTATAAGACTTTCCATTTTGAGTAGTGCATTTTCTAGTAATTCGTTAAACTCTTCCATAGTGATATCCCTGAATCTCAAATGTTATATATCATGTTACGAATAAAATAAATAGAAATACAAAAAGAGAGAACTAACATGTCATTTTTGAATCATTTAGTGGAAAACAGCAATACCTATCAGGGGAAAAAAGTAACCCTCAACAAGCCATTCAGAACTCCAGACGGTCCTAAGAAGTTTTCAGTATACGTTAAAAACGACAAGGGCAACGTGGTAAAGGTTAATTTTGGTGATCCAGACATGGACATTAAACGAGATAGCGATGAAAGAAGAAAATCCTTTCGAGCTAGACACAATTGTGATGATCCCGGCCCCAAATGGAAAGCCCGTTATTGGAGTTGTAAAATGTGGCAAAAGAACAAAACCGTTTCAGACGTAAAAGAAGCATTAGAAATTCTAGATGAGAGTGATGCAGAAACCGACATTATAGAAAGTGTTGGAATCTATTCCCGTTTGGTAGATGGTTCGTTGAGAGTCAATGAAGAAAAGGTAGATGAGTCCTTTAACCCGTATGATCT
>PXDX01000008.1 GCA_003564915.1 candidate division WWE3 bacterium | reverse complement strand
GGCATATCGCGACGCGCAGCAGAAAGAATCGCTCAATTTAGGTAAGAATAAAAACCACGGAGAGCACAGAGTACACGGAGAAAAGAGGGAGAGGGGAAATTTCATTTCCCCTCTCCCTCTTTTCTCCGTGCTCTCCGTGTGCTCCGTGGTAGATACCATTGACGCCCTCCGCACAGGAACTCCTTCAAAACAAAGCCCAGACCGAATTGCTGAGGTAAGCTGGCCTTATCTCAGGTTCAATGAGCGGCTAACTCCACCCCCTCCTACTTCACCGAATCCGTAGCTATCGTAACATTTGTGGCCTTTGCTTCACGCAGTTTATCCATTACAGAGACAAGGGCCTGAACAGCGCTTTCCCCATCACTACGCACAATAACACGGCCATCCGCATTTTGATCTAAAAAGGCTCTAACCCTTTTGGCCACCCCATCTAAATCGACCTGCATCTTTTCCACAAAGATCTCTCCCTCTCTACTAATCGAAAGCGTATAGGTCTCCGGCTCGCTCGCTTGCGCAGCATGCTCTGCTGTGGGTAAAGCAACATCAATACCGCGATCAATACGGAAGGTGCTGGTCAACATAAAAAAGATAAGCAGGATAAAAACCACGTCAATAAGGGGGGTAATATTTGGCCCCCCCATCCGCTTATTTTTTCCGGTGCTAAACTCCATAGTCAGCTCCTGCTGCTGCCTGCTGAGATTTGGTTACAAGCGTTACACTCTGTGGCCCCGCCTTACCAAAATGAATCTGAATGCGGGTAACGAGATCCTTGGCATCCGCTAAAATAGCATCGCCCTTACCCTCAAAATAGTGATAGGCTATCAGGGTATAGATGGCGATGCCCAGACCAAAAGCGGTCGTTAAGAGTGCCTCCCAGATGCCTCCCGCTAACAAGGCTGGACTGACCTGCGCGCCGGCGTCCTGCAACACGGCAAAGGCTTGAATCATACCCAGGACTGTTCCCAAAAGACCGATTAGTGGGCTTATATTGGCTATGGCAAAGAGAACTCGTTGTCCCCCCTCCAAAACGCGCGCCTCGCGGTTACCGATACGCAAAATCTCTGCCTCAGCCTCGCCGGCCGCCACGTTCTCATCGATACAGCATTGCAGCGCTGCACGACAGATACGGCAGAGTGGTGTCTCGCTCTCAGCCAACTTAGCCCAGGCCTCCTGGTACTTGCCAGCCATTATTGAGTCCACCGCAGCCTTAGCACGCGAAGCCCGATAAGCTCCCGCCTTACGTAATTGGAAGAACTTAGCGATAATCATTGCCACCGTGGTGACCGATAAGACCATCAAGACGTATATCAGCGGGCCCCCTCGGGCCAGCATATCAAAAAACTCCATCCTACCCCCTTGCGAACTACTAAGGCGCATGCCCTTATGGCAGCGCAAAATAATGCCTTCGCCTATTTCGCCTTACTTTAAGAAAAACCGCAAGAGAGCACCATAATAAATTAAAATTATTCGTAATTGCTCAAAAAACGGGGGGGGCTCTTTAGAAACTTCCTTAAAGGTGTTGCCTTCCTACCCCTGGCTGTTTTACCAATGGTGCCTTGGGGGAACATTTTCCCCCATCTGCTTGGAGAGATAGGGTAATGAACAAGGTTGTTGGTGTACTAACTGCAGGGGGGGATAGTCCAGGGCTAAATGCCGCTATTCGAGGGCTTACCAAGGCAGCTCAGGGTGTATTTAATATGCACATCATAGGTTTTCGTGATGGGTTTAGGGGACTTATGGAGAACCGCGCAGAGCCCCTGGATCGTGGCAAAACCTCTGGCCTGCTTACAGTGGGGGGAACTATCCTCGGTACAAGCCGAGAGAAGCCACAGGCTGTTACCGTCGGGGGAAAGGCGCTCGATATGACCTCGGCGATGGTAGATAATTACCGCAAACACAACCTTGATGTGCTGGTTTGTATGGGTGGCGGGGGAACTCAGAGGAGCGCCTTGCACCTAGCCAAACAGGGGCTAAATGTTATTACTCTGCCCAAAACCATTGATAACGATATTCCCAACACGGATGTCTCCTTTGGCTTTGATACAGCACTCAGCATCGCCACTGAAGCGATAGATAGGTTGCATAGCACTGCGCACAGCCATCACCGTATCGTAGTGGTGGAGGTGATGGGGCATCGAGTGGGGTGGTTGGCCCTGGGTGCTGGTGTGGCAGGAGGGGCAGATGTGATTCTTATCCCAGAGATACCTTACAACGTAGAACGGGTTGCCTCTGCCATTCGCTTTAGGAGTAGAGAGGGAAAGAGTTTTAGTATTGTTTGTGTTGCCGAAGGGGCTTTGTCTGATGATGATGGGCAGCAACTGGAAGAGGCGCGCCTGCGTAAAAAAAAGACCGCTTGTGAGATAGAAAAAAAATTGGTCAGCGAAGAGATCTCTCAGATAAAGACACGGGTTGAACAGGGAACATATACTTTGGCAAAAAGGCTAGAGGAGATGACAGGCCTGGAGTCAAGGGTAACGATTTTGGGCCATCTGCAGAGGGGAGGAACCCCCTCTGCTAGAGATAGATTACTAGCCACTCAACTAGGTACAGCTTGTGCTGAGTTAATAGCCCAAGAGAGGTATGGCGTGATGGTAGCCGCACGGGGCGCGGGCTACGAGCCAATTCCCCTAGGGGAGGTTGTGGGAGAGAGGAAGTCGGTGCCCCTCGAGCACCCCTGGATTCGTAGCGCCCGTCACGTGGGGACGTGTTTGGGGGATTAAATTTAAGGAGAGCAATTTCGAATGAGTAAAGAGTCAGATATACCACCAGTATTAGCAAAGTTCGGTGTTTCAGCCGAGGATCTTCTGTTTTTTAGGGAGCGGGGCATAGAGCTAAAAGAGATAGAGGCGCAACTGACTATGTTGGCGGGTGTGCCCCGCAGGCCAAAACTGGTGGGTGCGGCAGCTATTGAGGATGGAACAATTATCGCCCCGAGCAGGGAGGAGTTTAAAAGGGGGGTGGAGGGCTGCCAGGAGAGCATTAGGAAGGGAGCTAATCTTATTCAATTCCTGCCTGCGGCGGGGGAGGCCTCACGCCAATTTGCCCTGTTAAAGATTATTACCAATCAGATGGAGTACAGGGGGCTATCCGCCAATGAGATTGTTAAAGCAGAGAGGGAAAGTGGTGATCGTAAGGGAATCCTCTTTGAGCTTGAGCGTTTCTGGCAAGGCATAAAAGAGGGGAAATTCGCCTTTATTCCAGATTTAGAGAGGGT
>PXDX01000071.1 GCA_003564915.1 candidate division WWE3 bacterium | reverse complement strand
CTGCCAAGGCGCTGTTGGGTCCGGTGATAGTCAGTGATTTGCCGACGAGCAGGTTCTCGACGTAGGTCCCCGCCGCCACTTGAATGGTGTCGCCGGGATTGGCCGCGTCGATGGCGGCCTGGATGGTGGTGTGGTCGCCCGGGACGTTTATCGTTTGCGCCCACAAGCTTCCCGCGAAGAGCAGGAGCACGGTTGAGGTGAGGATGGTTCTGATCATGGTTTTTCTTTGGTTAGCGTTGATGCTTGGTTATGAAAAAAATTTCCGAATCCGGGGTTAACCGAAATCAAGCCGTGAACCGCGCCGGCGGGGAGGGCATTTGCGGCAAAACCGCGGGTGGATTGGTTTATCTGCGAAAACACTCCACCAGACTATAGGAAATTGTTCCTAAGGTGAATTCCCCATAAGAAGAATTGAACGCATCCTTTCCCGTGGAGAGTTCCCTTGCCCTTGGCCGCCTCCCGGTTTACCTAAGATTTGCCACCTGGCGTGCAGATACCATCTCAGCATGTTGTTTATCACAATTTTACAATCAAGCCGCCGCGGTCGGTCGAACGGGCTCAGGTCTTTACCCCTTTCGGTGAAAATGCGGTTCACGGGAGCACACCCTTCGGTTGATTTTTCAAAGCAAGGGAAAATTCTCCCCCTCATTTTGAGACGCCAACAACTCGTATCCTTTTTATGGATTCAGGAGCCGGGGCGGGTCAGCAGGCTGATCAATTTTCCGCGGGAGCAAATGTCCATTTTCCGAAAAATCGACTGGAGCTGCTTTTTTACGGTATCCGTCTGTTTGTCCAATTTTTGAGCGATTTCCTGATTGGTCATCCCCTGGCAAACCAATTCAGCCACATGCCGCTCGGCGGCTGAAAGCCGGTATTCCTGCAGCGGAGAGCTTTCCCAACAGATGTCCCCGCCACCGACTTTTTCCCCGCAGGCCAGGAAAATGATTTCAAAGAGCGGTTTCCCCCGGTAATTTCTTCGGGGCCAGATCCACCGAACCTTGGCCGAGAGGGAAACGTCACAAACCACCTCCAATTCCGCGGACCGGGTAACCGGTTGACCGTCTCTGACCGAGGTTTCGTAGTCGTGTTTCAGGTGGAGACAGGAATTGGCCAAAGCCTCGGGCAGGCCGGGAAAAAGATTGCTTTCCTGATGATGATCACTCGCGAGCCATCGGGCGCAGCAACGCTTGGCGGCCGCGTTTTCATGGAGGACGCCCAATTTCCAGTCAAGGATCATCACGGGGGTGTCCCATTCGGCCAGACCGCGCTCCAAAGCCTGCCGTTTCATCAATCGGTCATGGAGACTTATAATCCTTGATAGAGCCGTTTTGAAGTGCGGTTGGATAACATGTTCGAGGAAATAGCGTTCCCATTGGGAGAAATCATGATTCTCCTCGGTTCGGAACACGGCCAAAAACCCGGTTACCTCTTTCCGTTGCCGCACGGCCAAGGCAACCCCATGCCGCCAGCCGTTGGGTTTCAGGTGGTCTTCCTCAAAAGCCCGGAGATCCATGCCTTTCATTTGGCGAAGGTCGGACAACCAAACGGTCAAGGAACCCGGTCGTTCGTCAAACCACTTCAAAAACAGGCAGCCTTCCCGCAAAGAGTCGATGGTTCGTTGTTTTTGTTCTGAACGGGAACCGACCGAATAGTGAAAATAACCGGAATGATCCGGCAACAGCTGAAAGGGCTCAACAAGGCCACAAAACCCTTGAATTGGCATCGCATGGTTTACCACCTTGAACAAAGTTTTCCACAATCCTTCAACGGAATCCGTGGTGTGTAACCGAAGTATGTCTTTAGAAACCATGGTGTTAACAACTTTCCGAAACAGTTGTTTTAACTCCATGATTATAATGTAAAAGGTAATTCGTTGGAATCCCCCAAAGGGATTATTAGATAGCAACGACAATTAATTTAGCCTGAAGCACGCCTGCCAAATTATGTTTATATTTTTCAATAAATAATCAATTGATTCTATTCTTACTTACTGCTATATAAGTCTGAAGCAAATTCAAGGTAACTACCTGTTGCACTCTTATCCAAAAGAGGAATTGGCTTCCCTTCATCTCAACAGCGCTATCAGCCGTCCCCTGCCCGATACCCCGGTTTTTTTGTAAACCGCGCCCAATTGTTTTTTCACAGTATCCACGCTTTTGTTCAACTTTTGCGCTATCTCCTGATTGGTGAACCCGCCGCAGATCAAATCGACAACTTCCCGCTCGGAAGGTGACAGGCTAAAAAACTGCATTTCAAGGGGATTGGCTCCCGATTTTCCCGACTCGGATTGAAAGCTGACTTGAAAAAACGGAACTCCGCCCAAGTTTCTTTGCACCCGGAAAGCCTTGACCGCGATGGACAATCCCCCGCCATCAGGTGATACCACTTTAACCTCGCAAAAGGGATCCGAGGTCACGTTTTGAAATCCACCGGATGCCCAGGCTTGTTTGATTTTGGCGCAAGCTCTTTGCACTTCCCGTGGAATTTTAAAAACCTGGGAACTGTTCAACGCCTTAGCCTCTTTCTCCCCGAAATTCCAAACGGCGCTGGCGTCCATTCCTTTTCGGTTGATGTAAAGCACTTTAAGTTGCCAACTAAGTAAAATAACAGGCATTTCGGACCGCGACAGCAAACTTTGTAGGGCATGCCTCCGGGAGTGCTCCCTCTCCCAATCTTCGACCCGCTGCACGGCGGCTTCCACATGGGGATGAAAGATTTGATCGAAAAACAATTTTTCGTCAGGTGTGAAATCCCCTTGTTCCGCGGTTCGGCGAATCACCATCAAATACTTGAGATGGTGATATTCCGAACGAAACGTCATTCCCAACGCATGGCGCCATCCGTCCGGGACCATGGCTGAATGATAAAAATCGGTGGATTCCAGCGTTGCCGCGTCAGGCCAAAAGGTTTTCGTTCCAATACAACAAGCCTGGGGATTGTTTTCAAAGAAGTGCAAAAATGGACATTTCGCCAACCGTTTGCGC
This sequence comes from candidate division WWE3 bacterium, assembly GCA_003564915.1. Lineage (GTDB taxonomy): Bacteria > Patescibacteriota > WWE3 > UBA101185 > UBA10185 > T3SED10-354. Next base: position 253 of record PXDX01000071.1, on the reverse strand, counting down.
CAATCGGATTCGCCCAACCCTTGAAACGCCTCCAAGGGTCCAAAATGAAAATGGGGAAGATGAGGGTCGAAATGAGATGGCTCGACTATCCATGACAGGGAATGAATAGTTGACAAGGCTCCCGTCACCTCCTCCATCGCCAACCGAAAATCATTCCAGGTCAATGCGCTGTGCAAGCGTTGAAAAATCTTCAGCCTCTTTTGCTTTTCCGGTGCCCCAAGATTGTTCCAACACCGGCACATGCCGGTGCGTG
>PXDX01000011.1 GCA_003564915.1 candidate division WWE3 bacterium | reverse complement strand
ATCTGTGCATGAGAAAAGCCTACGGTTATCGAAGCTTTGAATTGCTGCAAGTCTCTCTATTTCATACTCTTGGAAGACTACCAGAGCCAAAGTTCACCCACGAATTTTGCTGAAGAGCCAATTTTGAGAAGGGAGATCATTATTACACGGCGCTTCTCATGGCTGGAAGAATCAATTCGGCGGCTCTGCCGCCCGAATCGTCATACCGGATTCCAGAGAATTTGCCCGAACATCCGGGGACATTTATCATCACTCAGGGCGACCAAACCAATCATGGGGCGATATCCGGTATTGCTGCGCTCCATGAGATTTATCGGAACGATTATGCACGACTCGAGGCGGCCTATGATCTGCGCGAACGCCGCCGAATTGAGCGGGAAGCCGAATTGAAGGCGAATCCGCCTGTTCCGCAAGACGTAGTGCTTCACTATTGGAAGGTGCAGCCGGAGCGGCCGCGCCGGGGTTACGACAGAAAGGAGGAGGGGCAGCCATGAAAACTCTTTCGACATTATTCCTTTCGCTGGCCTTCGCATTTCATGCGGCAGCCCAACAGCCGATTGAGGTTGAGATTGTCGGCGATGCCGACAATCATCACCTGACGTGGACGACAACCCAGAATTTCAATTATCAGGTCGAGGCAAGCCCCGACCTTGAAAATTGGATCGATACGGGAATTGCGGAACCGGGAACGGGCGGGCCGATCACCTACGGCTTCATCAGCAACGCTCCGAAGTGGTTTTACAGGATCAAGGAGACCGAAGATCCATACAACGGAGCTTTCCTGATTCTTCCCTTTCACAATCAGGAAGTTGCGATGATCGATGGCGTTTGCTTCTCATTCGACCTCCATGTGTTGCCGGATTTTCCTGATCGAATCCGAATTTATCAACGGGAGTATGACAGCGGTGATCCATGGGAGCAGATCGGACTCATCACCGAGTTCGCCGAGCGCAAGGACGTGAAGTTCGTTCGGGGCAGTGTGGTGTGGATTCCAACCACCGAAGGCGAGTATGAAGTTCTCGCAGTGGCAATCGACAACCAAGACAATGCGGTAGCAAGTGAGACCCGGCGTGTGATAGTTGGCGAGAACTTGCCACCCGAAATTACCATTACAGATGGCCCGCCGTCGCCTTCGGCGACGGCTCAGGCGGCAGTATTCGAGACATCATTCGTTCTTCCCGATAATGAACCATTAACTCGTGTGGAATTTTACGACAATGGGGTGTTAATTGGCTCAGATCGCTCTGATCCATTCGGTGCCGACATTGTTGATCTCGATGGCGAGAGATACAGCCTGTTGAGGGGCGTCCACAACATTACAGCCAGAGCATTCAACGCAAGGGGAGCAATCGGTGATACTGCAGTACCATTTGTAGTCGAGATTACAGGTGGCAACGCCCGTCCTTCCGTAGATGAGATCACGTCACCAATCGGAAGCCTTATCGTTCAGCAAGGCCAGACATTTGCTGTTTCATACTCAGTATCTGACGCAGACGGAGCAAATGACCTCGCACGTGTCGAAGCCAAGAGCCTACAAGAAGGGGGCGGATCGACTGTGACTGACTCATCAACTCCGTTCTCCGGCTTGACAATGGATACCACCGACTGGCAGCCGGGAAGCCATACGATTGTTGTTCGCGCATTTGACAACTCAGGTGCTTTCAGCTACCCGGCGACATTCACCGTCTTCGTCCAGACAGCAGCGGGGCCAACATTCGCTGAACAACTCGTTGCGAATATTGTCGATGGAATCACAGTTGCGCCATCTGGTGAGACATTCGATGGGGTTGAGGAATCATCAGGTATCATTGAGGAAGGTATTCGTTTTGGACTCCAAATGGACGAAGGGATTGTCTTGACAACAGGATTATTTTCACTTTGGAACAATGGTAATCAATTTAGTGATGCTGGGTATCCATGGTACACCCCAGGAGATGACCGACTTCGCGATAGACTTTCAGGTGGAAACCCCAATTACTCGACCCATGATGCTGCCGCATTAGAATTTGATCTTTTTTGTGAAAACGGTCAGTTGGAATTTGAGTTTCAGTTTGGCTCCGAGGAATATCTAAAATATGTTCAACTTTTCAATGATGGTTTTTTAGTCACCGTAGATGATGTTATTGTTTCATTGGTTCCGGATGGCGAGGATATTGCCTCAGTTGATTCCGTTCATGCCTACGTGTCACCGCTTGTTCACGATAAGGGAATGGAGATAGACGCGAATCGCGATCATCTTTACTTGGACAATAACGACGATATAGTTCCTACTGTTTCCCCCGAAGACTTAAATAATCGTGTCGAATATAATGGAATGACCATCAAGCTACGAGGCCATGTCCTACTTGAAGCGGGAAGAAGTTACAAGTTCCGCATAGTAATTGCTGACGCTCAGGATGAATTTCTAGATTCAGCAATTTTCATCGCAAGAGACAGTATCAAGACAATCAATCCTCAACCATAACTACCCATAACTACCCATGAATACCAAAAAATCATTATTAATTTATGCTTTGTCATTACATTTATGCGATTTATGTAATGGTGCATCAATTGTGCTTGATGACTATACATCTGGAGCATTTTCGATTTCAAATGCCACACCAATTTCAGATAACTCTACAATTGTGTCACCACTTTCCAACAATCGATGGGTTCGCGGAGCTGGATCTATTAATTGGTCATCTTCAGTCGATGCGGCTTTGGGGTCGCTATCATACACGTTAACCCTTCCGAGAGGAGATGCTCCTAGTCCAAGCACCTTATTAGATATTACTTATAGCAGTACATCAGAAAACCTCAATTTATTCGGTTACAATGCGTTCGTTCTTAATGTTAGTGAGGTCTCGGGGATTGGTATTGTTTACGCATTTGAAGGAGTGAGTAGCACATTATCGGGCGTGGTTTCCGTCGCATTCAATGGAAGTGGAGACCTAGTAATCCCATTTGAAAATATGAATGCAGTCAATACTGTGAATCCAAGCGCAGTCACATTTCGAATTGTTCCCCAAAGCGCTGATTTTTCCGTAACTTTATCTAATATAACAGTAATTCCAGAGCCCTCGGTTGCTCTGCTTGCTATGCTAAGCGCTTCTTCATTCCTTGTTCGCCGTCGCCCACGAATTACCTAGTGTCTGGGAAAAAAAGCTAAATCCTTCTACTTCATGGGCGTTTTTCTATTGATTGATGCGAATCCGAACGGGTTGTAACGCAGATTTAACAAATCTGGATACAAAATATCCATCATT
>PXDX01000097.1 GCA_003564915.1 candidate division WWE3 bacterium | reverse complement strand
TAATACGCTTATGAACGATTGTATCTTTTGCCAAATAGCTAAAGGAGAGGCTCAGGCCGAAGTAATTTGGGAGAATGACGATTTCATGGCCATTTTGGATATATTCCCTGTTGTTCCGGGTGCTACGGTTGTCATTCCCAAAAAGCACTACGACAGTTATGTTAAAGAAGTAGATCTTGATGTTGTAAGTGAGCTAATGGAGGCCTGTCAAGAAGTAATGGGTCTTCTAGATAAAAAATTGGAAAATAATATACAGACTAAACTGATATTTGAGGGCTTGGAAGTATCACATCTTCACGCCAAGCTATGGCCCATATACCCGGGAGTCGCTGAAAAAGCGCCTGAAGAACCTGTCCCACAGGAAGAACTGGCCAAAATTGCTAAAAAGATTACTGAGTAAGGTATAATCCAAAAAGAAACTTGAAAATATCGTTAGAGAGATGATTTTAAGAATCCAGCAAACTCTAAAAGAGCTTGTTGTACAGCAGCAACGCTTCTAAGCTTAAGAATCTTGCAGGTTTAAGCTAGCTTGTTGGGTGTCAAGGTTCTACAAATCTTTTTAAGGGCGAGTGGCGGAATTGGCATACGCGACAGACTTAAAATCTGTTGAGATTTGATCTCGTGAGGGTTCGAGTCCCTCCTCGCCCACCAAACACTTTCACAGAACAGTCTAATGTTTTAGGGTTCTCTTTGAATAAATCCCGCAAACCTCGGCTATAATACTTCTGTAAATTGAAATTATATTCAACCAATATGAAAGTATCCGCAGATAAAACAGAAATACTGGAAAAACTCATCCAATGGTACAAAGACAGCCAAAAACGCCAATACATCACTTTGGGAGGTTATGCAGGTACGGGAAAAACGACATTAATAAGCATTTTCAGATCTGCAATTGAAAATATAAATCCGGGTGCAAGAGTAGGATTTATCAGCTACACGGGGAAAGCAACTAGAGTGCTTCAAAACAAGCTTTGTAATTCAAAAGTTATAAGTTCCGGGGATTCCATATCAACGATCCATTCACTTATATACTCTCCAATTATCAACAATAAAAAAGAAATAGTAGGGTGGGAGAGAAAGGAAAAAATCGACAGAGATCTTTTGATAATCGATGAATCCTCAATGATCAACAAAGAGATATGGAAAGATTTGATCAGTTACGGAATACCTATATTGGCCGCCGGCGACCACGGACAGCTCCCTCCTATAGAAGGAAAATTCAACTTAATGGAGAAACCAGATCTCACTTTGACTAAGATCCACCGCCAAGTAAAAGGAAATCCCATTATAAGAGTAGCGCAAATCGCTCGGGAAACGGGAAAAATACCCGTCACTCAATTTGGTGAGAATGTTATTAAAATGGATCGAACCTCATGGGAAACTCAGGAAAAATTCAACCAATTGCTGGAAGAATACGATGATAATACAATTATTCTTTGCGGATATAACAATACCCGAGTAAGAATAAATTCCCAAATAAGGCAATTCCTGGGTTATGACACGCCTTATCCGGAACCGGGGGACAGGGTCATCTGTTTAAGAAACAATCACATGAAAAAGATTTATAACGGGATGCTCGGTCAAATAGTAAGAATAGAACCTTATGACGACGACTGGTACTTCGCCAAAATAGATATGGAGGACGGTTTTCCCTTTGAGGATCTTATTGCCAGAGAGCAGTTCAATGAGCCGCGAGCAATAAACTTTTCTAAAAAGCGTAAGGAATTTATGAAAGGGGATTTATTTGACTTTGGATATGCTATGACCGTTCATAAAGCACAAGGAAGTCAAGCAAAAAGAGTGATCCTAATAGAAGAGAGGTTTAAAAGAATGGACGAGGAAAGTTGGAAAAGATGGCTTTATACAGGAGTGACAAGAGCGGAAGAAGAGCTTTTCATAAGTGGAGATAACCCCGGTTTGAAACAAGAAAGATCTTTTGATTAATGAAATTTTCTATCAAGAAGTTGCCAATCAGATATAATATAGCGAACATGAAAAAAGCCATAGTGATAATAATACTGTTTGGTAGTATTGGATGGGCTGTTTATCAGAACATCGCTGATCAGGAATCCGAAAACGGATCCACATTACCGGCCAAAATAACGAAAAATGAAAATTTTACTGCATGGGTAGATGAAATTGCCGTTAGATCAGCAGATGCCCAGATAGATCTTAGCCCCGATAGGTTCGATCGCAAAGACGAAAGAGAAATTTATTTTTGGGATCGGTTGAACTTAAGCACTTTGGACGACGAAGAGTTTTTGGAAGAAAAGGATGCTCTATGGGAAACCTATTCGGGCCTTGATGGAGTTACTTTTTCTCCTAACGGGAAAATATTCATCGACTATAGAAATATCTTTAGGAGAGAGTTAAATAGGAATCAAGTAAATCTCTATGGGCAGAGGGAATCTATATTGATAGATGCCCGTATCCTGGATTGCACAATGCCGAACAGATGTTTTTTTGATACTGGATATTTTATCAACGAAGATACATTTGTAATCCACGAGCTTACCGTTGAAAATACTCAAGAAGATTGCTCTTTAGAAAGAAACGTTTGTAATTACACCGTCAAAATTCATCTGGTGGAACTGCATAACAATAAAAGAAGTCTTTACGAAGGGCCTGGAATAAACTTGCCAATATTAGACAAGTCACTTTTATTTCCGGATGCACCTTTACAGGAAGACTTGCCGGAAGAATTCTAAATAAAGATTTTTTGATCTCAGATAGACAAACCCGTATGAGGCGGGAGAGTACTCAAATCTAGGCATCGCGATTAGAATAGAATACTAATTAGTGCTAAAATCAGCTTAAAAGACGGGGTGTAGCTCAGTTGGCTAGAGTGCACGGTTTGGATCCGTGAGGCCGCCGGTTCAAGTCCGGCCACCCCGACCAAGAGCTTTTACGGCGCAAAAGTAGGTAATCAATCTGGTCCAAAGGAGAAAACTACTTTCTAAGAACAACTACGGAATCAGAATTGATTTTATAAACGCTCGAAGGCTTTCCCTTCAACTCTCCTACATCAAGATAAAAATCTAATTTACTCCCAAAGATTTCTTGAGCTTTCTCAGCTGTGGTAACGTTTTTAATGCGAGAAATATTTGCACTGGTAGAAACAATCGGTCCTGCTGCTTTTAATAGTGTAATTAACTTTTCATCGTCTGGAACCCTGAAACCCAATGATTTCTTACCTCGATGCAAGTAATCGTATTTCTCACAAATATCTTTGTCTCTCAAATCAAATACCAGC
>PXDX01000129.1 GCA_003564915.1 candidate division WWE3 bacterium | reverse complement strand
GTTGTCGACGACGAGCCGATGATCTGTCGCGGGATTCGGTCGATGCTCGGCCGCCTTTCACACCCCGCCGTCGGTGAGATCGATGTGGCCTATTCCGGAGGCGAAGCGATCGATGCCATCGGCCGTGACGATCCCGACGTCGTGGTGGTCGACGTGCGGATGCCCGACCTCTCCGGTCTAACGGTTATCGAATCGGCTCGCGAGGCCGGCTCGCGAGCGGCGTTTTTCGTCCTAAGCGGTCACGATGAGTTCGGCTTCGTTCGTGAGGCATTTAAGCTGGGCGCTCTCGACTATCTGCTGAAGCCGGCGAATCTTGACGACCTGCGTGACCTGGTCGAGCTTGCCCGGTCCCGGCTGCACGCGGATTTCGAGCGAAGCGATTCTCACGGAGAAGCCAGGCGTCTTCGACTCGAGCTTCAGATTGAACGAAGCCTCGAGCGCGACGACAGCATGAGTGTAGCCTCGGCGTTCGAGGCTGCGGGGATGGAGGCGCCGCACAAATGGTATCGAACGAGCATCATCAGACTCGATCGTTCGCTCGGCGAGAAGCGGCTCAGCGCACGGAAGATCGTTGCACCAATTGTCGAACGGACGAACGCGTTCTTCTTCTGGACGCCGGAGTCCGATCTCGGCGTTCTGTGGAATCTGAAACAGCGTCACGATGCAGATGAGGTGCGATCGTTCGCCGAATCCGCGACGGCAGAGCTGAGACACCGCATCGGTCCGGCGCTCTGCGCGATTGGTCCACCGGCCACCGCCGATGACTCCATGCTCGACCTTTACCGGCAAACAGCCGAGGTGATGCTCTACCGCCTTCAACCCGGAACCGGTCGCATCCTCGCGTTCGAAGAGATCAAAGAATCGTTCGGCGTGCCCGCTGTTCCCGATACGGTGCGCGCCGAGCAGGCCGCCGCCGAGGGCGATTTCGAGCGGCTGGTCGACTTGACCGAGCGACTCTTCGCCGATACACCCGTTACTCACGGGACCGCGATTGCAACCGCGTATGAGTCCATCGTCTACGCAGCGCTGCGCTATTGTGAGCAAACCGGCGTTGGGGCACGCGGTGTGCACTCGAAGATAGAAGAGTTTGACTCGATGGCGAGTGTCCGGGCGCAGTTCCGGCAGATCGCCGGTAACGTCGATGTGGCGCGCACAGCGACCATGGCCGCCTCGGGCGGGCAGCCGATGGAGCGCGCGGTCAGGTACATCGAGGCCCACCTGCACGAGGACATCGACATGGGGCACGTGGCTGAGGCGGTCCAGATGAGCTACTCGCATTTCAGCCGTGCATTCAAGCAGCATATGGGAGAGGGGTTCAACCGCTACGTGCATCAGCTTCGGATGCGCTTTGCACGTCGCCTGCTGCACGATCCGTGGCGCAGGATAATCGACGTCTCCCAGGCGGTCGGGTATCGCAACCCGAAGCGCTTCGCACGTGTGTTCAAGGAGCATGTCGGCGTGACGCCGGACCAGTACCGTCGCGGTCAGCTAGAGGGACGCTCCGAATCCGACGCGGAGTAGAGCCGCAGCCTGACGACCGCCGGGTCGGAAAGACTTACCGAGACCGTCGAGGCGGTCTGGTCGAGCGCAAACCACTCCGGCTCTCCGGTCGGCACAAACTCCGTCCCATCGTAGCGTCCGCGCTCAGCTGATACCTCCCGGCAGGCCGGCCATCTCGCAGCCGGTGTCGGCACGGTAATGCCGGCCCGGCATCCGACGACGAGAAACTCCCCGGCGGAAGGGCGGATTACTATGAGCCGGCCGTCGGCCGCGACGCTGAAGCGGACCTCTGACCCCGCGAGGTCGAGTACGCCCGAATGCGGTTTGCCGGGACGTGGCGGTACGATTGCCACAAGCCGGTCGGTAGCTGCAAAAGCTGCTATCGGGGCGGCCGCCGGCGCGATTGCCCCGTACGTCTCGCGCAGTGCCTCGGCGCCGTTCGCCGGTGTGCCGTCGGAGAGGACATACGGCTTGTGAGGAGTCGGGTAGGAGATATTCAGTGCCCACGGTGCGATAATCGGAGATGCGTAGCGTGCGATCGCATCGAAGCACAGCCGCGGGAGTACCGGTCCGGCGTCGCTGTTCGTCTCGGTCACCGACACCATATTGCGACCGATCCGGTATCGGTCGAGGTCCTGTCGGAAGTCCGATACCGTTACATCGTTCTCGACGTAGAGGTTGAGCCCGATGAAGTCGAGACTCGGACACTCCTGCAGGTAGATTGAGACATCCTCTCCCGGCGACCCACCGACAATATGATCGGCGAGTTTTCCCCCGACGAAATTGCAGAAGAACGGCAACGGATAGACCGCCTTACCGGTATCGGTGAGCGGTCGGATCCATCTTCGCGCCATAAGCCGCGCGCTGAACGACAATTCATCTTCACCCCATTCGCCGAAGAGCGCATTCGCCGCCTCGCAGTGGTCGCGCCACATCGACCGCTCCTGACGCAGCAACCCGAAGGTGGCGATTTCGTTCTCGACCTGGATCATGAGCACCGTAAACTCGCCCTCGTCGCGGTCGCGGATGTGTCGCATGAATGCGGCAAACGCCGCACACTCCCGGTCTACAATCGGAGATTCGGCGTAGGACGCTGCGTTGTGATGCACGACACCCGTTGCGTCCTCTGCACGCGGATAGCGCTCCGCATCCTCGACGATATACATCGGAGCGAACAGCTCGGTGGTCAGGTTTCGGTATATCGATCCGTCGCCCGAGGCGTAGTGGCCGAACCAGCCGAGGACGAGTCGAAGTTCGTTGGCCCGCGCCGTGTTGATTGCGTGGTCGACGTAGGAGAAGTCGTATCTACCTTCCTCCGGCTCCACCTGCGACCATTTTACCGGCACCTTCAGTGCATTCAGCTCCAACGCACGAGCGGCCGGATAGAGGTAATCGTACCCGGACATCGTTTCGCCGTAGCGCCCGAAAACACTCTGTTTCCACGGAATCTCTACGGTCAGGACTGTGGACGGCACCCCGTCGACGAACAGTACGCGGCGGTCGTCGATCTGTTCGATATGCGGCATCAGATTGTCGCTGGTTGGAATCGTCATTGCCGCTCAGGCTCCCACGATTGCCTCGCCTGCGACAGGGACCGGTATTTGTGATTCGGGGCGGAATTTTGAGGAGACCCGGGCAGAGCCCGGGGACCGGCAGGAAGAGGCTTCGACGGGGGCGCCGGAGACTCCGGCAGGACTCGACGCACCGGCTCGACTCCGCAACTCGATTAGCCAACTTTACACGGCAACTTTACACG
>PXDX01000076.1 GCA_003564915.1 candidate division WWE3 bacterium | reverse complement strand
TTCTCGCGGAAGGTCCTCTTCCGTATCTCCCACGGGAAGCGGAACGAGGGAAGCTCGTGTCTGCCCAGGCCGATGGTGGTCCATCCCTCCAGGCTGGCGATTATGTCGCCCGCGTCTATGGTCCGAGCACCGACGTGTTTCGATTTGGTCACCTCGCCGGCGCACATCAGGTCGTAGAAGGGTTCGACGATCATCCTGTTTATGCTGTCGACGTTACTGATGAGGCTGGAGTCCTTCTTCACGTACCTCTGGTTATCGGCCAGGAAGACGGCGTCGACGATATCGTAGGTGGACTTCAGGCAGGTGGCGGTGTTGTACACGCTTCTTGACTCGGTAGTCTGCTCATGGTCGAAAGGCAGAACCGCCAGGGCATAGACGGGCTTGCTGATGTACCGTTCCTTGATCGCCTTGCATATGATGGGCAGGGCTCCCGAACCCGTGCCGCCGGCCGTGCCGGCGATGATGAGAAAGGCGTGCGTCTCGTAGAAATGAGGACTGGACTTCACGGCATCCAGCACCTTGTCCCCGTCCTCCTTGGCCAGCTGGGCGCCCAGTTCGTTGATCTTGCCTACCCCGTGCCCCAGCGTCTGACGCAGTCCGAGGAGGATCCGGTGTGAGAAGTCGTTCTTAATGTACTTCAGCCCGGTCAGGTCCGCCTGGTCGGTATTCACTGCGATAACAGTGGGGGCGATGGTCGCCTTGCGCTGCGTGCGCGCTTTCATGTTCAGCCTTGCGAAGTGGTCGGCAATCCGACTTCCGCATTGTCCCAGCCCGATAACTGTTAGCTTCATTACGTTCCTCCTTATAGTTCGTGCCTTGCGCGTCTCCTCTTCCTGATCCTCACCCTAGTCATACAGCGTTCTCCTATAATGGTAGAAATAGAATGCGCCGCCGGCTCCCAGTACTGCGAAGACTATAATAACAATGAACGCCCACAGGGGCAAGCGTCCGGCACGGAAGGACTCCGGATCGCTCCATTCGCTCTTGTTTTCGGCTCCGTCCACTGCCTGCACGATCCAGTAGTAGGTGCCATGCGGCAGGGCCTCGTCTCTGGCAAGCGTGTAGTTTCCGGTCAGGCCCTCCAGGGTGAGATAGGGATCGTCGAATCCTTCATCGGTGACGTTGGCGCTGGTCGATATCTGCAGGCTATAGTAGACTCCGCTGAGGTCGAACACTTCCTCCCACTCGAACGCCGGCCGCACCTTGCGTGCGAATCCCACCCTGTCCTCGTCCGTGGGGGAAATGAGCTCCGGTATGGGCGGGGGGTCTTCTTCCATGGCGAAGATGGCGGGAACCTCGGTCTCGTTGTCCTCGGCGTCCTTGGCGGTCACCTCGCGGTCGCCATGTCTGCTTTCGGGAACGGCAAACGTCAACTCGAAGGTGCCCTTTTCATCCGTGGTTACGTTGGCCGACACCTCGTCCTCGTAGAAGATAGTGATCTGTGCATTGGCGGCAAAGCCCCGGCCGGTGGCGGTCACGTTCATGCCCACGTGCCCTTCGTCGGGAGAAAGGACGATGCTTGGCCTTATCTCGAAGGTGAGTTCGCCCACCTCTGCCTGCGATGTCCGGTCTCCCTCCGCAGTCATATCGTAAGCCCCGGCGGCCATCTCCGGCACCTCGAATGCTTCCTCCCAGTAGCCCCTGTCGTCGGACCTGAAGCCGGTGACCACTGCCTCTCCGTCAAAGAGTATGCTGATATTGCGCTCGTTGGCGGTGAAACCTCCCCCCATCATGACTATGCTTTCGCCCGGGCTGCCGGAGGACCTGTCTATTCTTATCCCGGGGACTACCGTGAAGACGGTAGGCACGTTCGCCGGCGGTACTGTATCAATGGTGCGTATCCCACTTGTCGATCGCGGAATCTGAAATATCTCGCTCCACGAGCCGTCTGCATCTGCTTCGATAATCACTTCTTCCAGCACGCGCTGCCCGCCGAAGTAGAGCCTGATGCCCGTCTCGTTCTGGCCGTATCCCCGGCCTATGACGGTGACGGTATCGCCCACCCGCCCCTCTTCGGGGCTGACCGTCAATCCGCTCCGGACGCCGAAGGTCGCATGGGCAAAGACGGCGGCGCTTTCCTCGGCGAGGATCGTGTGGCTTCCCCTGAAGCTGTCGGGGACTTCGAAGGTAACCGATATGGCTCCATCATCGACGTTGGCTTGCACTTCGGCCACCCGGATTCTGCCGCCGTTCAGATAGTAGTAGATGGCTACCCACTCGTCAGGCGTGAAATTGCCGCCGGTGACTCTGACATCAGTGCCGGGAACCCCGGTTGAGGGCGAGAGCCCGATATAAGGAATCGACTCCTCATCATTCTCGGCCTGTGCCGCGACGGGCAGGACGACGGCCATGAGGCAGAGCACAAGCACAAGTGCCAGTGTCGTCAGCAGTTTCATATGACTGATCCTGCTCAATGCTCCCGAAGTTTTCATGACTCCATATTATAAACGAAGATAGGCATGAAAAGTAAGTGTCGTGTCATTGGGGGGGGGCTATACAACGGGATTGCTTCGCTGCGCTCGGATGACGCGGTGAGGCTGCCTCGGCAACCGGATTGTTTCGTCGCCCCGATTGATCGGGGCTCCTCGCAAAGACGTGGGGACGGCGTCATTCCGATTCCCGGTGCGACGCCCATTCTGTCATTGCGAGTCCCGACTGTGTCGGGACGCGGCAATCTGGTGGCTGAGGATCATGCCACTTGGTCCCATGACAACCGGATTGCTTCGCTACGCTCGCAATGACGCGTGGCTGAGGGTCCCCCCTTGAGATAAGGGGGACTACAGTCCCGACTGAAGTCGGGGTCCGATGACTCGCGACTCCTGTCGGAGATGCTCGATGAATCGGCAGGGGTTATGAATATGAGGGAGGATTGCTGAGGTGGGGGTTATCAATACGTAACTCCCCTGGCCCCTCTTATCCTAAGAGGGGGGAATCATGTCGTTGGATGCCGCGCAACGGGATTGCTTCGCTCCGCTCGCAAAGACGTGTTGAGGCTGCCTCGGCAACGGGATTGCTTCGCTGCGCTCGCAAAGACGTGTTGAGTCTGCCTGGGCAACGGGATTGCTTCATCCCGACACGTCGGGATTCGCAATGACGTGAGGGGAAAACGCTCGCAAGGACCGTCTGCGGTCACTCGTAGAGGCGGGGTCTTACCAGGATGAAGTAGGTGCGCAGGCCGAGGAGCAGGCCGATGAAGGAGAAGATGACGATAAATCCCCACATGGGCAGGCGTCCCACACGCATGCGTTGAGCGTCGGTC
>PXDX01000087.1 GCA_003564915.1 candidate division WWE3 bacterium | reverse complement strand
CCGTCACCGTCTAGTATTCCCGATAAGAAATGATAAAATTGTTCTTTAGATAACCGAGACAATGCGGCAAGGTTTAGGCGTTTAGTGTTGTCCGAATTATATATCAAATCGTGGAACTGCTTAGACTTTGGTCTAATATAACTGGAGTAGCCTTTGGTCCGGTTTCCAGATATAAATTGACTCTCTGCAATTTCCCGGATAAAATCTAAATCACTTTGATAAAAACTATAGCCATAAAGATTGTTTTTATCCTTTATGCTACCATCACTATAAAGTAGTCCAGCCAAGTAACAATCGTCTAACGACAATTCCTTAACCGCAGGATTGTTATTGTCTCTAGTCACTACCCTCATGAAGACCGAATTAGATGTATCGCCTATTTCTTGTGCAGTCAATATTTCTGACTTATGTTTTGACCTTTTATCAGAAGAAAATTTGGTATATGTCGTAGGCTCACAGGTTACTACCGGGAACCTGTGCTCTGAGGATGATACTATTTCCAACCCATTTGCCAATTTAATAGTATGCGGGACTTTATTGCTGACGGGCGATATGTTTTTGACACTACTGTCATAAAGTACAATATTTCGTTCCGCGTCTTGTAGTGATATTATCTCGTTTTCCTTCCATACTGAGCTTCCTACGGGCAAGCAGTTCCACCCCGACACAACATCTGAATCGTTTATCTCTTCAAAGAATTTGATTAGAAGCTCTTTTTCGTCCTTACATATAACGATTTCACTCTTTTCACTTAGTTCTGACGGCAAATCATCCAGCGTGGCGTTTTTCCAATCGCCCTTCTTGGGTGGCACGGCTAATACAATAGCCCTATCATTGTGCATATGATAAAGCGCTATAGAGCTAATTGGCGCATATGGGTTTGATGTTCCTGAATGCCCCTTCTGTGGGTCATAGTCCACCTCGATATCATAAAAAGTTATATGAAGGTCATGAACTATTTCTTTTTTGTAATATTTGTCAGATAAGATTTTTAGTTCTGGGCTGATATCGGATTCGTATAGCTTGAGGTTGTTGTCTTTATATTTTTTCTTAGCCTCATAGAACTCATAGGGATTGTCAAAAGAGACTCTTTCAAGCTTCCTTCCTTTAACTGAGTGATATTTACCCTCTAGACTTTCTAAAAAGAAGTAATACGGCGCATCATACTCAACGGGGTATCTCCCGTTGGTATCCCGTTCCCAGACTATAACTTTCTTTCTATCTTTAGATATGCTAGTTGATATGTATGTTCCCATGGATTAGCGTTACTTCAGATTCTCATATCTTGAAGGAAAGGTTTTAATTTGTCAATCCAGTATCCATGATTTGGGGTTAGAATCAAAGCTATTCTTGTCATATTCATACGGTACTTCTGATCTGATTACAAATTTAGTCTGCGTAAGAGACCCCATCTGTACTGAGGAAACCGTATTAACAAAATTGGGAGCAGATGGGAATACCACGAGAGTTCCCCTCTTAGGGTTAAAAGAAAAATCAAAATTAGGGAATTCAAGCTTTCCTCCATACGTCTCATACGTAGCATCGAAGGGCGCTTCTTCATTATAGTCGTTGAGCCATAGTATTCCTGTAAAATCCACTTCCTTATATCGCTGCCAGCCCCTTTTAGTAAGTTCGTAGCCATCGGATTTCGGTGATTCCGTCTTATAGTTCTCTGGGAACCATTCAAAAAATATATCGTGTGTCCCCTTGTATTCAAATCCGAAGTGATCTTCTAGGCTTTCAATATAAGGTTCAAACGTATGAGTTAATCTTAATGAATTTATTTTATTCATCAATACCATTTTCTTTGGCATTCCATTTTGCCCTATATTGGGGCGAGTTTTTAAAACTCTTAAATCATTTATTATTTGTTCACATGCCAAAGGGGAGATAAAGTTTTTTACTATAAAAAAGGGTATCTTATTCATCGTATAATGACTCTCCGTATTTTGCGTTTCTAGCCATTTCTGAAGAATACATTTTCAGGTTAGAATATTTACATTTTATTTTAACTTTTAAAGTTTTACTAGTGTCGTGGTAATCTCCAGAAATAACGAGGTCATCAATTTCTACTTGATCTAAAACAATAGCGCATATTGAATTCGAAGACCCGGAAGCAGTTAAAAACTCTATCCCTATAGAGTTTTTCATATTGCTTGTTAAAAAAATATTTTTACTGTTATTTTTTAGCGCTTGTTGTGAAATTTCGTTTATATAGTAAGCTAAATTAGTATAATCTGAAGCGTCTACCAGCAATTCAAAAGTCCCGTTTAGGATATCTAAATTATACCCCGTTATTACCGGACATAAAGATTCATTTATTACCGGATTAAAAAAGTTTATTTTAAATCTGTATGTTGATAATGGTTGGGGAATTCCCATAAACGTATCTGTCATGTATTTAAAAGTTTAAATATTTCAAGATATATTTAGTAGTATTTCTTCTTCCTGATTTTCCTGAATTTTAACCATTTTAAACTGGCGAATCGTTTCCACAAGAGTCTCACCTTTATAATATGATACGGATAAAGATATTTTACTATCGTCACCCTCCGTACATATTCCTGCATACAACTCACGGTCTAACATGTTGATTTTTCCCATATGACATGAGTTTGGAATAGATTCAAAATCTTTAACATAAATTACGTCTGTATCGCTTTCTCGTATTGTTACTTCTGGGCTTCCTTGCAAACTGGTAATACGCGCTTTATTAGTAGAGTACTCCCTCAGTTGCGTAGGTTCATCGGTAGAAATTTTTGACTCTGTTGTAATTTTCTGGGATTCTTTAATAGAAGAATCCTCGTTAACTGAGAAGGTCAAATCTGAAACCTTTAAACCCTTATAGTTTAAGAACTCAACTAATTGATCTAGTGAATCTAGTTTCATAGTTCGCCTCTCAACCTCTTGTTAAGTCTTTGAACCATTTTAGAGGGTGTTCTTCTCTTTGCGAGTTTAGTTTTTCTAACTCTTTCACCTTTTCTAACTCTAGATGACTTTTTACCTGCCCGAACCTGTTTAGGGTTTTTTCTCATTCCGCATTTCATAGGATTGACTACCAATCTACCCTTTCTCGGCCCTGACATGCATCTAAATTGCCTTTTGAAAGTGTTCCCATATCTCTTGAACTGTCTTGTAACCGTTCTTTTTTCTTTTCCTCTAGCAATATCCGGGGTCATAGACCCTTTGCTTTCTTCTAGACATTCTTCTACATAGGTTAGGTATTCTTCTTCTACTTCGGCAACCTCTGCTAATAAATCAT
>PXDX01000042.1 GCA_003564915.1 candidate division WWE3 bacterium | reverse complement strand
CAGGTGGGCGGACAAGCTCATTTCTATTAACCGAGATCAATCCGAATATATTACCGATCAGGGGACCGAACATTATGAGACTTCCTACTGAAAAAGTAGTCAGTAGAATTATCGCGGCCAATCGAATGAAAAGTCTTCTTCGTAAGTTTTTTTTATTTCTCATCTTTTGTTAAATATAGTCGCTCAAATAATCTGTTAATTTTCCGTTTATATCCTCTCTTTGAAGTGCAAATCTAAACGTTGCCTTCAAATATCTTAAGGGATCTCCTGTGGTAAGCCATTCACCTTCAATAGGAGGTGCAATAACCTTGTTACCTGATTCAACGAGTGAATTTAATATATCGATCATCCACAACTCTCCGTCCTTACCTGTAGAAGCTTTGGTGGCAGCTTCAATTACATCGTATGTGAAAACAAACCTTCCGAACTGAGCCATATTCGAGGGTGCTTTTTCAGCCGGTAATTTTTCGTGCCCTTTCTTCATTTCATAGGGGTAGTCTTCAATGTTTTTGTATTCAATACTCCCATAACGGGAAATCTCTTCAGAAGGCACTTCCTGTACCGCGAGAGTAGCTTTAGCGTTTTGATTTTGATGTTGTTCGATCAATTGCGTAATAACGGGTTTCTCGGAAATTGTAAGATCGTCTCCGAACATATAAACAAAGCTTTCATTAGAATCTATAAGATCTTTAACACATAATAGGGGCGTACCGTTCCCGTAAGGATAATCCTTTTTCTGTCTTACATAAATAAAATTGGCTAAGTTACTGATATCTCTTATTTCGTTGAGCAGATCGATCTTCCCCGACTCTTCCAGCATGTATTCCAATTCCAGATTTGAGTCAAAATAATCCTCCATTATATGTTGTCCGAATCTGGTAACCAAAATGATATCTCTTATACCTGAGTTCACGGCTTCCTCTACCAAATAATGAATTATCGGCTTATCTATTATTGGCAACATTTCCTTGGGTTGGTTTTTGGTTGCGGGCAAAAATCTTGTACCGTAACCCGCTACCGCAATAACAGCTTTAGTGATCTGGGAATGATTTTTCATAACTAAGATATTTTATCATTTCACCTGATTTATTTCAGGATTAACTTATTGGAGCCGATGGTCGGAATCGAACCGACGACCCATCCCTTACGAAGGGATTGCTCTACCGACTGAGCTACATCGGCTTGGGTTCTGACTGGCTAATTATGGAGCGGGTGACGGGGATTGAACCCGCGACCTTCTCCTTGGGAAGGAGACGCGCTACCAACTACGCCACACCCGCAAACCGGTTCCAAAGAAATTATAATTTGATTTAATTGAAATAACAACCGCGCTCGGAATAAAAATCTTTATTACGCGCGTTATGCTTTAAAATTGACTTCCTTTATTTGATTTATATATGCGTTTCGGACGTTCAACCTGTGATACTAGGTATTACTAAGGTTTGTCCCGCATAGATCAGGGCCTGTTGCCCATTAGGAAGAAAATCAATGTTTTCGGCGTTTGCATCTCTAATCTGTGTCCACATACTTCCGTCACCGTATGCCCCCTCCGCGATTTCCCATAAAGTATCTCCCTCAACAACAGAATAGTTTCCCGTTTCTATGTCACCCTCTTGATAGTCATTTGGTACCCATGCACCAACTTCTACAAAAGGAGTTTCCACATCGGGAGTGTCTTCGGTCATATTTCTATCCATGTTTTCAGGATCATCTTCTTCACTAGTTCTTGAAGACAGAGTTTCCCTTAATCTTTCAAGAGTTAATGATTGTTCCGATTGATCTCCATTAGGATCAATACCAATCTGATTGCTGAAATAATTATAGGTTGCGAAAACAAGCCCGAGTATGAATAGCCCCCCTATTATGAAAGCTAAAGTATCGTTTTTACCCACTGAACCCTTTTTTGTGGCTTCTTGTGCCATTTAATACACCTCCTTAAATAAACTTAATTTTTAACGGGCAGTGTTATTAATGTTATCAAAACGTATGGCGGGATCGACGGGACTCGAACCCGCGGCCTCTTCCGTGACAGGGAAGCGCTCTAACCAACTGAGCTACGACCCCATAGGATTTTGATAGTTGTAATGTTATGAGATTTCAAATTGAAAGTCAATCTAAAATAAAGAGGGAGAGGGGTACGCTAAGTCTAGACTAGGTATAAACCCCTCTCCCTGGGCGTAGCGGGAAATAACAGCAAACATCCCGCTTGCGTTAGTTCATTATACAGTTAGAGTATTTTTTTTGTCAACATTATTCATTTAAAAAAACCCAAAGTACGTTATCATATAGATGAATGGCAAATATACTTTCAAACTCTGACCTTGTGCAGGAACTCAAAGAGGTTTTAGCGGCCATGAAAATTCGTGAAGCTAACAGATTCAGGATTATGGCTTATGAGAATGCTATCTCCTCTATCGAAACTTCCACTTATTCGGTATATGATCTTTGGAAAAAAGATCGTCTGCAAGAGATAGAAGGTATAGGTCCCAGCCTCGCACAACACATAAGCGATCTATTCGAAAAAGGTCGTGTAGAGGAGTTTGAGGTTCTAAAAAGGGATCTTCCGGAAGGAATGTTCTCTTTGATAGGTATTCAGGGGATTGGGCCAAAAAGAGCTTATAAACTATCTCAAGAGCTTGGGTTGGAAAATAGAGAAACGGCTTTGGAAGAATTGGCTGAGGCGGCGGAAAAAGGTGAGATACGGGATATTTCGGGCTTTGGAGAAAAATCAGAGGCGTCTATCCTCCAAGCGATCCAGGAAGCTAAGAAAACAAAAAGCGAAAAAGATCGCATTTTGTGGGTACATGCCGACGCCGTTGTTCAAAGAGTCTACTCTTATATGAGGACTTGCAAGGATTTGAAAGATATTGTCGCTCTAGGCTCTTACCGCAGAGGAAAGGAAACCATTGGAGATCTTGATATTGCAGCATCCACATTAGAGGAAAAATCGGTTATGGAGTATTTTTTGAACTTTGGAGAGATCCGGGAGGTTTTAGCGGAAGGAGAGAAGAAGGTCAGTGTGGTCTTGGGCACCGATCTTCAGGTGGATTTTAGAACATCTTTACCCTCAAGATATGGTTCGATGATTCAGTATTTTACAGGGTCAAAGTATCACAATATTGTATTACGCACTTACGCCTTAGAGAAAGGATATTCCTTGTCGGAATACGGAATTAAAAAAGATAATAAATTACATGAATTTGCTGATGAAGAAAGCTTTTACGGGTTTATTGACCTTCCTCTTATTCCGCCGGAGATCAGGCAGGGAAAGGAAGAAGTT
>PXDX01000112.1 GCA_003564915.1 candidate division WWE3 bacterium | reverse complement strand
TAATGTTGAATTATACTTAAACGGACCCAGAGTCTCGAACGTATTGACAGACATGACGGGAGAATTTTTGTTTGTAGATGTGGAACTCATAAAGGGAAAGAATACGATATTCGTTAAAGCCGGTGATACGAAATCAGATACCATAACCATTCAGTACGACAATAATCCTCCAAAAATTGAGATAACCAGCCCTGAGGACGGGGAAAGAATCTCTAATCTAAACGAAAGAATCGAGATAGAAGGAACGATTAATGAGAAAGCCGAAATAAGGATTAATGGTAAGATTGCGATCCAGAAACCCGACAACTCGTTTTATTTCCTTCTGGGCGTGGAAGAGGGAGAGACAGAGATAAATGTTGTAGCTACCGATCTTGCAGGAAACACCTCGGCAAAAACCATTACCGTTGAGTACGTGAAAAGATAAGACCTGTAAGCACAATATTCCACAAAAACATTATCTGCGGATAAAAGAGTGAGTTAATGAAGAAAGATCCTGCTAGAAGGGCGGGTATGGAAGCCAACGCAAGAAGGTCCCAATTGGATCTATCTTTTACTATAATTGCGCCTAAAACAGGTAAAGTTAGAAAAATTGCGAAGGGGATAGCTCCTGCAACCCCTGTTGTTGCTAGAATCAACAAAAGACTGGAATCCGATCCGGCACCCGACTTTCCTCCCCAATCAAGGTCAAAGTAACCGTAATCCCTTTGCACAAAACGAAAAGTATTGTAGCCAACGCCCAACACAGGATGGTCAGAAAAAATTGCCAATGTTTTCCTCCAAGAGATTAGTCGGAAATGAGCAGAATCATCGGGATCCGTGAGACCCGCAATTCTGGTCTGAACTCGCGGAACCGTATAATAAGCGCCAAAACCTATTAAGAGGGCTATTAAAAGCAGAAGACGATACTTTAATATTCCCCAAATAAATACACTGATACCGGCTGCCATCCAAGCGCTACGGGAAAATGTCAGCATAACTGCTCCCGAGAAAACCAGCAGCAGAGGGTAAAAATACCTCTCCAAATCTTTGCGGAAAGCAATAACAAAATTAAAACAAATAACCAAATAGGCTCCTAAAAAGTTTGGATCAAGAAAAGTGGAAACAAGCCTGTTTTGATGGGGATCCCAGCCTAAAGCCTGATCTAAAACTCCAAGATCCGGTAGGAAAATCATTTGGATCAAGCCGCCAAATACCAAAAAGATACCAGAAAACATAATAAGTTTGAGAATATAGCCTTCGGATATCATATTTTCATGAAGAAGGTTCCACACAAGAATACCCCCATACACATATACCAACAACCTTACAAAGTAGAAACCTGAGTAAAGAATCTCGGTTGTTGAATATCGAGGGATAATCATGACAAAAGAGATCAGAGCAATAAATAGGAACGTGATAAACCAAAAATATAGACGTGGAACATAAAGACGTGTTTTCTCGGATACTAAGAGACCAAATGATACTACGAAAACCCAAAATAGAGCCAGAATATCGAAAATATACACTCCTCCGAAAATATCCCTTCGAATAAGCGATAACTGACCAAAACTCAAAGACAAAATCCATATAAAAAGCAAGATCTTATACAGCATGATAAACCTCCTTCCAAGATTTTAAGCAAAAATATCCCAACAAGATCAAGATCATAAATTCGGATATTATCGTTATCGTAGCAGCAGCAAAAAAGGAGTAGCGAGGTATGAAAATGATATTAAAAATCACATTAAAAACCACGCTAACAAAGTATATGTAGGGTAAATAACGTTGCCTACCTAAAGTTACAAGAAACCAAGATAAGGGCTGCGTTAGATAGAATAGTACTACTCCTCCCATTAAAATTCGTAAAACATATATTGAATACCTAAATTCTTCTGCACCAAAGATACCTACAATTAATGGAGAGAGGATCACTCCCACCACACCTCCAATGAAACCGGTAAAAGCCAAAAATACCAAGGCCTTCTTAAAATTCCTGAGCAGTTTCTCGGGACCTTCTTCCATATTATTAACCAATATTGGATATACAGCGTTCATGAAAAACGTTGGGAAGACCAAACTGACCTCAAATATTTTGTAAGGAAGGGAATATACTCCTACAGCCTCGGAATGGTTCATTTCAAGCCACTCCGGCATCCTTAGAACCGAGATGAACAACGCATCTTCTTTGAAATTCATTTGAGTAAATATAAATGTTATTCCCAAAGGCAGCGCTTCCTTAAATAATCTTTTTATCAAAGGCAAGTCAAAAAAGAATGTCTTTTTTATATCTAACCTGTATATCAAAAGCAGATTGACTCCGAATGTTAAAAGGCCTCCTAGAACATACGAAAAGCTGATCCAGACAACAGAAGCTCTTTCCTGAACCAAAAAAATGACAGCAAAAAGGATCAAAAGGTAACCTGTGATTTGTCCTATGACCGAAAGGTCGTATCTTAGTTTGGTCTGAAAAATAATGTTAGTACTGGAGTAAAGGCCAAAGGTTAATATCAGAAGTAAACTTAATCTTATGCCGAATTTGAGCTCCTCAGCATAAGGAAAAAAACCTAAAGCCACAATAATTACCGCAATGATCACAGCAGAAAATATCACTCTAAATATCAGTACATTTAGAAAATAATGAAAAAGCCTGGCCCTATCCTTTGAAGCGTGCTTTACCGAGATTGCGTTTAATCCAAAGTCAGTAATGATAAAGAATAAGGCTGGAAAACCTTGCATTAGACTATAATCCCCGTATAACTCTCTACCGTATATTCGGGTGATCATTAGGGTGATAAAAACAGTGACACCCATTGTAAAAACCTTACCGATAAGCTGGAAAAGGGTATTCTTAGCTACAATTTCTTTGTTTGATTCGGACATTTATTCACAATCCCCTATTTGAATTTCTCTTAGAATTAATTCGTCAGGAGTTCCTGCTGTTTTTTCCATTTCTCTTACTGCCTCAAAGTGAGGGTAGGGTTTTCCCTCACTATCTATCCAAGAAAAGTGATCGTACGGAGGTTCGTACCAAATAGTAAAGGGAGTTACCGCCAATACTCGATCATCCGGAAGCCAATACTGTTCATATGCGATTACCATATACTCGCTTACTTTTTCAGCTGTTGGGAAGGATCTATTATAATTTTTACCTTCCGCATGGGCCCAACCCGTTTCCGTAATAAATACCGGCAGATCCTTTGATACGTTTAACCTGGTAGATAAAAACTCTAATTCCGCCTCATAAGCCCGAATACTATTTCTTCCGGTCGAATGGGGACTACCGCTAAAGTTGGGTTGCGGATAAGAGTGTGAAGCCCATCCGTCAAGTTTATCGAAGATTCCCGGAACAGCTTCGTCCATTTGGATCATAAAATCAAAAGCATCAATATAACCGAATCCGGAAGTCGCGCTAACATTCAAGGCACCGTTCAACATAAAAAAATGAGGAGAAGTATCTTTAAAAGTGTCTATAGTAAAATCCAAAATTTCTGCGTATTCAACCGGATCTGTATAACCTTTCCAAAACCTGGAATCGTTAGGCTCGTTATAAACACTAATGTATCGTTGCCTGATGGGCCATACAAAAGAATCAAGAAAAGAGGCTGCTCGTCTTGTCTGTTTTTCGTAATCGGAAACATCCAGATCGTAAAGTTGAATGATCGGTATTAAATTTTTATTCCTTAGATCTCTGAACACTCTCCCCCACTTTCCGCGATCATAGTCCTTTACATTGTATGGAATGAGTACATACCCCCATTCACCGCCGTTCGAGTTCACAAGCTCCTCGGCCAAATCCATAAAGGCTGATACTTCCGCATAAATATACAATCCGAATTTATTATTTTGAAAATCCTCAGGATCTACTGTATCGTAAGTGAAATACTCCAACCTACCTCCATCTTTACAAAAATCAAAATCCCTTGATGGCGGCAAAGGTCTCGGTAAAGATTCGGACCTTGGATATTCTACTCGTAAACCCTCATAAAAAAGGTATATTCCACCTACAAAAACCGTCGAAATCAGCAATATTAGGGGTAAAATAAATTTTTTGTTCGTTAACAAAGGAAATTTAATCACAGCAGTATTTTAACATTTAGATGCAATTTTTCGTTGGAACCTTATACATAGGCACAAAAATAAACAAAAAACACAAAACAAACTAATGTTAGAATACTCCTATATGAAAAGGGTGGCTATCATACTAACGGGCGCTGTTATAGCTGCTTCAGCAGCGTTGGTATATAACACAATGAGAAGAGAGGAACCTCAAGAACAACAAATGATCAGACCTGAAGGAAGATCTTTCAAGGTTGAAACTTTGGGGTCGGCTCAAAAAAGAGACCAATACTCAATATACGGGTACCTACCTTACTGGATGCTCTCTGAAATAGAAAACATCAGGTTTGATCTTCTTTCCGACATTGCATATTTTGGGGTAGAAATAGATTCAACAGGTTCTATAGTTAAAGAAAAAGTTGACGAAGAAGATAATTTAATGCCTCACGCGGGCTATTATGCTTGGAGAAACGATCCCAGACTGACGGAAGCCTTTAGGGTGGCTGAAGAAAGAGGAGTCAAAACAGCTCTAACTGTAATTTCGCATAATGATGAAGTATCCGAAGATTTTCTAAGATGCAGATATTGCTGGGAAAATTTTTATCAAGAATTACAAGTTGAGTTGGCCTACAGAAACACAAAGAACATCAACATCAATTTTGAGAACTATAGACCCGTACCTGAAGAAGTATCTAATCTCTTTGCAGAATTTATTGCTTTTCTGAAAAACCGGATCAAAAGAGATATTCCTGAAGGGCAGCTTGTAGTGACAGCTTTTGCAGACTCGATCATCAATCAAAGAATGACGGATATTCCGTCCATCGCTGACATACCAGACAAGATCTTTATCATGGCATATGATTTCCATATAACTCCGGAAGATAAAGCCTCTCCAATATCACCTTTAGGAGGAGCGGGGATCCATGCTCAATATGATATAAGGACCATGATAAAGGACTATTTATCGTATATACCTCCACAAAGACTCATCTTGGGCGTTCCTTACTACGGATTTGATTGGACTAGACAAATACACGAATTAGAAGACACGGATCCTGAAAAAGAGACCGTCGATTTGCCGGAGGAAAGTCTTGTTGATGATGGAGATGAGAACGAAGAGGAAAACGAAGACGAAAGTATCTCTTTTAGCAGCTCGATCACACAGACCTACGCTCAAATCATGTCAAACTTAGAATCTCTTGATATAGAGCCTTCGTGGGACGAGCTAGGGCAGGTTCCCTTCTATGAATATCCTGACCCTAATTCCGAAGAACCAAGAAAAGTCTATTTTGAAAATACCAAATCTTTAGAAATAAAGTATAAGATAGCCAAGGAATTCAATTTAGACGGTATAGGTATCTGGGCGTTGGGATATGACGGCGCCCGCCCGGAACTATGGGAGTTAATTGAAGAAGAATTTCCTTTAGTTCTGGATTAGATGGTGGGTTCGCCCCGACTCGAACGGGGGGCCTCTGCAATGTGAATGCAGCGCTCTAACCAACTGAGCTACGAACCCCTAGAAACAATCAAAATTATAACAGATAGCGACTCTCCGTACACTTGCTTAAACCATCGTGGAGGGTTAAGATTTCATTGTGTATCAAAAGGGTCTCAGCATTGGAAATATATTTGCTAACCTTCTGGAATCTGTC
Source organism: candidate division WWE3 bacterium (assembly GCA_003564915.1). Lineage (GTDB taxonomy): Bacteria > Patescibacteriota > WWE3 > UBA101185 > UBA10185 > T3SED10-354. The sequence continues at coordinate 8,885 of PXDX01000112.1, read as the reverse complement.
CTAATCTTGATACTGATCTTCATCGGACTAAACATTTTTTTAGGACAATTACTTGTTATAACGGGAGATTCTATGGCCCCCACTCTAGAGGACCGCGAACAGATAATTGGAGAGAAAGCTTCAATAAATTTTAAAGATATTGATCGGGGGGAAATAATCATATTCGACCATCCTGAAGAAGAAGGTCTAATAATAAAAAGAGTTATTGCACTTCCCGGTGAAACAATCAAAATAGAGGGGGGCTCGGTTCATATTGACGGAACCCCGCTTCACGAACCCTATCTGAAAATAGACAGAACATCAGGGGGACCAAAGCTAAAAGAGAGTGTGGAACACATCGTTCCTAACAATTCATATGTCGTTATGGGCGATAATAGAGACAATAGTCTGGATAGTAGGTATTGGGGATTTCTACCGATGGAGAACATTAGAGCGCGTGCCTTATTGGTTTATTATCCTATTGAAAATTTTAGGAGAGTAAATAAATAGATTACTCTTCCGTAACGGACACGACTTTCTTTCGACGGGTTTTATTTCTAAAGCTCACAACACCATCTGCAAGTGAATAAATGGTAAAATCTCGCCCCATACGAACATTTTTTCCCGGATAAAAAGTTTTACCTCTCTGCCTGACAATTATTTGCCCGGGAGATACCCTACTTCCGTGGGATAACTTAATGCCTAATCTTTTACCGACAACGTTTCCACCTTGTCTAGCTTTTGCTCCTCCGGCCTTCTTATGCGCCATTTATTTCTCCTCCTTTTGGTCTTTTTTCTTACTATAAGTGATTTTTTCCACCAAAAAAGTGCTCATTGGCTGCTTGTGTCCTTTTTTCCTTCTATATCGGGATTTTGACTTGAATCTTCCTATTGTGGTCTTTTCTATGTAGTCATTCTTCTTGGATAGTTTTACTTTCACTCCCGGCACTTCGGGGGTCCCCACCATGGTCTTACCGTTCTCTTTATACAGCAGAACTTTGGGTGAAGGATCCTCCAAACGGTTTGTATCCAGAGTCATTCCCTCCTCTACCATAAATTGCTTGCCATCAAGGCCAATTACCGCGTATTTCATAACAGGAGAATCTTACAACAAATATAGTACAACCGCAAGTTATGGCTGCTTAAAAGGAATTTTCAAGTAGTAAAAAATGTTAATTAGATTAAAGTAAACGTATGGGCAACCCTATCGAGGATCTTTAACTGTATTCAACCCTTTAAAAAGTTCAAAATCATCATCCCCGGCTATCCTGTTCCAACGGATAAATCCGCATTTAGTACATTTATGCACCAGCATGTGCTCCCCATCGTCCTTATTGAAACGTCCGTAAGGCGCCATCAAACCCTTACATTTGGAACTCCTATCGCCACTAGATCTATCAACATGTAATGAATGTAAACAATGCGGACAATGATTTCTATTTCGAGTACCAAAAGATCTAAACGGAACTTTCTTTCCGCAATTAGCGCAAATAAAATATTCCATTAGTTGGTTAAATTCGAGAGTTTCTCCCCAAAATTATCAGAACATTATGGTTAAATCCTTCTTCTAAGTCTTCCTCGGTCAAACCTTCAAAAAAGTCCACTATGATTTCATCTACAACATCCTCTAAGTCTTCTTTAAGGTCTTCTTTAAGATCGTAAAGCTCTTCATCGATATAGATCTGTGTATCTTCCATCATGTTATTAGCCGTGCCAATGCTTTGTACCTCATAATCCAAGTCCTCCAGCAGAGCTTGGGTTCTTCCCGCTGCGCCGTTGACCCCGGATGCGTTTTCTATTCTTATCAGAAGATCTTCTTTGGTCAATAGAACGGAGGATTCTCCACCGACATTGCCTCCGGGAGTCGTTTCGGATACTTGATCTCCACGGAAATCTTCCGGCATCCCTTCAAGAGGCGTCTGTTCACTCAAAATATCGTTTGAAGGTGATACCACGCCTGAGCTTTCGTCCGGTGAAAAAAGAAAATAACCTCCAACCAAGATACTGATCAATAAAATGGTCACGGCTACCGGAACTGCGGGAACCCTTTGCAAAAATGGTTCAGGAAGAGGAAGCATTGACAAAAGATTTACGCATGAACCCAAAAACGTATCATCTTCTCTTAACATCTTCTCGAATATTGAATGCGTTTCCATACCCCTCTCATAGCCTTCCATTGCATCTCCTGTCAATATAGGCAGTTTTTTATACCCTTTATAATCATCGGACTCTCCTGCTAGAAAATAAATCTGATCAATGGGCTTTTGTCTCTTATACAAGGATAGTTTTTTGACCAGTTTTTTTAGATCTGATGCGCTTACAATATTTTCATATATGGAGGCGTGGTAGACTCCGTTCAACTCTGAAAGGATAACGAAATCCTCATTCTCTATACGGTTTACAAAGATAGCGGGTTCAAGATTCTTTAAAGTTTTGGGGAGCAGCATGGGCCAAGGAACAATACTTTGCAGCGGAACTCCCCATAAATTTGATATTTCCATCAACAAGTGGATAATCTCCTTCTTTACCGCGATGAACTGATATGTAAAAGGTGCGATCTTATTAAAAGAATAATAATGTTCCTCTAGGGGAGCTTTTACCTTTTCTTCTGCAGCCGAAATTAATTGCTCTTCCGGATCAAGTCCGTTTTTATTTACCGTAAGAAAAGCCAGTACAACTTCTTCCGGAGATAATAAAAAATGGAGACCGCTCGGTTTTTGATTCTTGTTAACAATGGAGGAACAGGAATCAATAATAAATCCCGTTAATTCCTGAAAACCCTCGGAGGGAGATTCCCCGGAATACAGATCTTTCGGAATTTCCACACAAGTAGATGCCGCACCCTCTTTAGTAATGAAAGTGGCCTTTAAAAATTTTGAGTCTAATGAGATGAGCAGATCTTTCATACAAATACTAATATATCACATTTATACTTCTATCTTCCGCGCAAGAAAGCGGGAATATCGAATTGCGAGTCCTTGTCGTCAAGATCCTTCACCCAATCATCTTCATCGTCTTCATCTTCGGGTTTCTCAATAACTTTTTCGGGTCTGGATACTCTTGAGGGCATGTCAAATCCGCTAGGGAAGGCGGAATCAAATCCGGTCGCAATTACGGTTATTTTAAGTTGTTCTGACATATCAGGATCTATTGTTGTACCATATATGATATTGGCGTCGGGATTTGCTTTCTCACTAACCAATCTGGCAGCCCGATCGACCTCTTTCATCGTAAGGTCATGACCTCCTACGATATTAAACAAGATACCCATTGCACCTTCAATTGAAACTTCCAATAAAGGTGAAGAAATAGCTCCCTGGGCGGCAGTTTCGGCTCTGTTTTCTCCGGTTCCTATACCTATACCCATAAGTGCCGATCCCGCGTCTTTCATAACTGTCTGCACGTCTGCAAAATCCACGTTAATCAATCCGGGCTTAACAATCAGATCCGAGATTCCCTGCACGCCCTGATTAAGTATACTGTCGGAAACACGGAATGCCTCTACGACCGTGGTATCGTCATCCGAGATTTCTAAAAGCTTTTGGTTGGGTATAACTATAAGTGCATCCACTTCTTGCTTTAGATCTTCAATTCCCTTCTCCGCATTTCTTTGTCTCTGGCTTCCCTCAAAATCGAAGGGTTTTGTGACAACTCCAATGGTTAAGGCACCAACTTCTCTGGCAATACGAGCCACAATAGGCGAAGCTCCGGTACCGGTACCGCCACCCATTCCCGCGGTTACAAAAACCATATCCGATTCTTCCAAATTCGATCTTATGATATCTTCAGATTCCTCAGCAGCTTCTCTTCCAACTTCAGGGTTGGAGCCGGCACCAAGTCCATTGGTTATATCCTGTCCTATAGGCACCTTGATAAAGGCATTATTAATGGATAGGGCTTGTGAGTCTGTATTTATAGCAATGAACTCAACGCCGTCTATCTGTTGAGCTTCTATCATTGTATTGATAACGTTTCCCCCCGCACCTCCAACACCTACGACTCTAATTTTGGCAAAACGTTCTATCTCCGGTTTTATTTGCATAACCAATGTATTATAACTGAACTAACTAGGGCAGGAATGATTTGATTTTATCAAAGAGTCCAAAAATATTCTTACCTATATTACCCTGACTCTTACCGGAATACAAGATTGAGCTGCTTCGGGACATATTTACCCCGTAAAGGATCGACCCTACGGTAGCGGAAAAAGCAGGACTTTGTATTTCATCCAGAAGACCGGTTACACCACTGGGCGTTCCTATCCTGACCGGAGTTTTAAGAATGGATTTTGCTACGTTTGATACTCCCAAAGTTTGTGATCCTCCCCCGGTCAAAACAGCTCCTGCCGGTAATTTCCCTAAAAGATCCGCCTTGCTCAATTCCAAAGCTACCATATTGAAAATCTCCTTTGAGCGAGCATTAATTATTTCATTTAAAAATTTAACGGGAACTTCATCCGTGTCCAAGCCAAATTCGGAAACATTGAACATTTCGTCCTTGACCGTTGTAACTTTTTGTTGATCATCGGAAACCAAAGTACCGAGTTTTAATTTTATTTTTTCCGCATCGTCTAACCTGGTCCTCAATCCTATGGCTAAATCGCTCGTTATGTGTTTAGCTCCTATGCCCAAAACCGAAGAGTGCACGGGACTTCCTTCCATAAAAGCCATAAGTGAGGTCGTTCCCCCTCCTATATCCACCAGCACAGTGCCTAATTCTCTTTCGGTGTCTGTCAACACTGCTTCCGAAGATGCAAGTCCGGTGAAAATAAGCTCTTTTACTTCTACTCCTACTTGATCTATACATTTGATCAAGTTCTTTATCGCTGTGGATGATCCGTGGATAATATTTGTCTCAACCTCGAGTCTGACGCCTGCCATGCCCACCGGATCTTTAATTCCTTCTTGAGAGTCAACAATAAAATCGCGGGGGATAACATGGATAATCCTTCTAGACGAGGGAAGGGTAACTGCCTGAGCCGCTTCGGTCACTCTGATCACATCTTCACGCGAGATTTCTTCGATCTGAGGGTTAACAGCAACTACTCCATGGGAATTTTCTGTTTGTATGTGGCTACCATTCACGGTAACAAAAGCTCCGGTCACCGATACTCCTGCCATTCTCTCAGCTCTTTCTAGACTAACCGATATGGATTCAACAGCGCTGTCAATATCTACAACACAGCCTCTTTTGATACCTTTCGAAGGAACTGCTCCAGAAACACCTATAATCGAAACCTTATTTTCATGGACTGTTGCAATTGCTGTGCTGATTTTTTGAGAACCAATATCTATTCCTGTAATTATTTTCTCTTTAGGCATAAAAATATATCTAATATGATACTACCACTTTATCATAACGCAAATCTATGGAAACCGGATTTTTCCCCTCCAAAGTCAAGTTATGAATCAAACGAGAGGCGGTTTTTACACTCATTTCCCTGTCTTTATAGTAAGAAACCAAAACTCTTATACCCTTGGAAGTGTACAAAACAGCGTAATCACTATAAAAAACCATTTCGGTCGCTGTAATGTTCGACCTATCCGTAGCTTCTATAAGATCGTGATATATCAAGACCAAGTCCTGAATTACAAACTCCCCAATTCTCAAATCCCCCATATAGTCTATCTTGGGAAGATCCTCAAAGTCGGGACTTACTGCCCCTAAAACATATCCTTCGATATCCACCATAAATATATCATCCACGTAATCATTCGAAAGAAGAGCTAAAGGGACTCTCTCTTCGATATTTATTGTTAGTTTATCTGGGTAGATTTTGGTTACATGAGCATGTTTAGCAGCTAAAAATCTATCCTCAATTTGCTCGGAAATATCTGGAGCCCTTAAAAATACAAGGTTCTCATTCTTATAACTTGAATTGACGAAGTTCCACAGATCAGTTCTGTTGACAAATTCCCCACCCCCAATTAAATCTATATCAGAAATCAAAAACACATCCGAAATCATCACAGTGTAATATGAAATACCTATAAGAAAAATAAAAAGACTTACTAAGAGTAGGGGTTTAAGATACTTTTGAATTGCTGCAAGAATTTCCCTCCTTTTCCTGGCGCTTAATAACTTTTTGGAACTATTTCTTTTTCTTTTTCTCATTAATTACATCAATGAAAGGACTTCGCGGCATATTACATCCGCCGGCCCGTGATCATATTTAATGTTCTCATGACCTACTTCAATGGAGTAATACACCTCATCCAATTTTTCTAATAAGTTTTCACAGCTCAGTTCATTTTCATTTAATATAACTGCTAAACCCATATCCTCAAGTAAAGAAGCATTTAGATACTGCTCATTATGTGAGACCCAAGGAATAGGTACCAATACAGCAGCTTTTCCGAAAGCTTTGATCTCAGCTGTAATATGAGCACCCGCTCGAGATAATAGAATATCGGACTTGGAAAAAACTTCTCCGATAATATCTTTGCCAATGAATTTTCTTACAAAATACTTTCCTCTAGGATATTCGGATTGATTGTTTTCTTTTTTATCCTCGTGCAACAACAATTCATACGTTTTCTTAAGATTGGAATAATCATCATAGCGGGAATAATCCCCACATTGATGAATGACATTGAATCTTTGGAGCAGATCGGATAAACAATCCGCCACAACGGAATTAATTTTATGAGACCCTGTCTTACCCGCAGTTATATAAAGAACGGGAAGATCGTTTTCAAGGCCGAATTCGTCAGATCTAACTTCAAAAAGCTCTTTTCTTAAAGGAAGACCTGAGAGTACGGTTTTTTCCGGGGGAAAGTACTTGGAAGATTCTTCATGGGAGATAAGGATCTTCTTTGCAAATTTAGAAATTAACTTGTTCGCGTATCCAACTACTACAGTTTGTTCATGTGTAATAGAAGGAATACCTAAAAACCAACCTGAAATGACCACCGGTACTGCTATATACCCTCCGAAAGATAGTATTGCGTTAGGCCTATTCTTCAATAGATGGTAGGTAGCAACAATAAATCCCAAAGGAATTTTTAACAATCTAACAGGATCATAGGTTCTGTAGAATTTACCGGCCGGAAGATCGATAAAACGTATTCCCAAATCTGTAATGTCTCTATACTCAAGGGTAGTGTTTTTATCGCCCTTAAGACTGTGCTTGTGACCAAACCAAATAAGTTCAACGTTCGGATTCTCTTCTCTGAAACGCTTTATAACCGGAAGCGCGCTCGTGTGATGTCCTCCCGTAACAGCAATTTTCATATGACCATTTTATCTTAATTCACCAGTTTTTTCAGATAAGTAAGCATCTAATTAAATAAATTCATAGAGTCTTTGGTGAAAACTATCTTCTCTTATTCGGTGTATTTACTTATTCCGGCCAAAATACCCAGTCCGCATAGAACAAAGAACAACGAAGAACCTCCATAGGAGATCAAAGGGATGGGTATTCCCGTTAAGGGAATTACTCTAACCATGGCCGCAACATTAATAAAAAATTGCAATCCTATCCAAGAAGTGACTCCCAAAGCCAAACATCGGGAAAACATATCAGGAGCTCTGGCAGCTATGTGATATCCCAAAAAGATCAAATAAGTAAAGATACCAACAAGTAAAGTTGTGCCCACAAATCCTAACTCCTCACCTAAAACAGCAAAAATAGAATCCGATGCAACCTCAGGAAGATAATCGTACTTTTGACGAGACTGACCCACCCCCAAACCCCAAAGTCCTCCCGAACCTAAAGAGATCAAAATCTGCCTGGTGTGATAATCAGTCGAAAATCTGACTTCCTGCGAACTTTCAACCCGAAACAAAGTCATAAAACGCTGCCTTCTGTAAGGAGATATCATCGCGAATGAGAAAAGTATTACTGCGACAACGGGAAGTGATAAAAGAAATGGTTTAACGGGTGCTCCTGAGCCGAAATATATTATCAAAGCTATAGAAAAGATCAAAAAGGCAGTAGACATGTTTGGTTGAAGGATTATCAAAACCGATGACAAAATAACAGGGATCATAAAAATTCCGAACACACGATAGGGATCCTTCTTTAATTTTAGATTTTTGTTAAGCAGAGCTGATGTATAAAGAATTAACCCTAGCTTAGTAAGTTCCGCAGGTTGAAAACTTGCAGCACCCAACATCGGGATCGAAGGTAATGGCTTAGGGTTGAGATAAAACCACCTATAAGCTCCGTTAATACAAGGAACAAAGGAACGATCCATTACACAATTTATCAAGCCGACTTGGAAGGTTAAAAAACCGAACACGGCTAATAAGATCAAAAACAAAAGTGAAAATCCAAAAATAAAGGTGCTAAGCTTGATCCATCTTTTGTAGTGTATGGAATAAAATATTACGAAGCCGATGATACCTAAGATAACCCATCCGGAATGAAGTAAGGCTATTTGATAAGGATTACCATACACGTTTTGGGAATAAAAAACGGTGGAGTTATATACAAGCATGATGCCTATTAACAGCAATGTTCCTGCAGTGAGAATTAGAGCCGCCGTCGACCTTTTGTTTTTTTTGTACGAAACATTCCGTCGAATTTTCATAAGATCAAAAAAGCTATAGTAACGCTACTAACACACCTAAAAAGGTAAAAAATATCCCGAAGAGCCAGAATCGCATCGTTACCTTGGTTTCAGGCCAACCCAAAAGTTCAAAATGATGGTGAAGGGGAGCCATTCTAAAAATACGCTTCCCGGTAAGTTTTGCTGACCAAGACTGAAGGGGGCTGGAAATTCCGTCAATAATGAAAACCGCCAATAAAATGATCAGTGCGAACTCGCGATGCATAACAATACCCAACATCACCAAAACCGCTCCTAAAACATGCGAACCTACATTTCCCATGAAAACCCGGGCCGGATGAATATTAAAATACAGAAACGGTATCATAGCACCTACAAATGTCGCAGCAAACC
>PXDX01000005.1 GCA_003564915.1 candidate division WWE3 bacterium | reverse complement strand
TTGTTCATAACGACGGCACGGTTTACTTCACAGCCAACGACAATTCATACAGCATAAAGGCAGGTGGGACTATTTTTAACAACGTAACTTTCACTAAGACCGCAGGCAGCTGGCGCAGCGTGATAATAGAGGACGATATCACCGTTGAAGGGGCTCTTGAAGTAAAGAACGAGAGCAATTCCGGCGGATATGGGATATCCGGAGCGAATTTCCCGACAATAACTATCTTGGGCGACCTGTTGTTCCCGGAGACCTCTGATTTTACCGGTGCTGTTTACTTCGGTTACGCGGGAATGGAAGGGGAGTGGGAGAAGTTCACCGTGGATCTCGCGGGAGACTTCGAAATAGCGGATGAGGATGCCGAAATGCACGCCGATCTTCTGTTTAGCGGGGATGGAGTGCAGACGGTGACCCATTCCGCGGGAGATATTGACGGTGGCGTATGGACCATAGATAAGCCGTCCGGTACGGTACTTTTGTTGAGCGACCTGACGTTAAATAACATGTGGTGGTCGGATGTCAACGTTGATCTGCTCCGAGGGGAACTGGACCTGAACGGGTACAGTCTGGATATCGCTGGGTACAGGCAGTCGGGGGGCGTGCTGACAGGGAGCAGCGGCGATATGACCGTGACGTGGAAATTCACACAGACGGGTGGCGTGTTCACGGCACCGTCAGGAACATTTAACGTACACAACACTTTCACCCGCAGCGGGGGCGATTTTCAGCATAACGACGGGACCTTGTATTTCATCGCCGACGACAATTCATACGATATAACGTCTGGCGGAGCCGTATTCAACAATGTAACCTTCAACAAGACCGGCGGTTCGACAAGATATTTGACGATCAGGGATGACCTTGTTGTGGAAGGGATCCTTACGGTAAAGAACGAGAGCAGTGCCGCCGGATATGAGATATCCGGAGCGAATTTCCCGACAATAACGGTCCTGGGCGATCTGTTGTTGCCGGAGACCTCTGATTTTACCGGCGCGGTTTCCTTAGGTTACTTATGGGACCCCTGGAGCAATCTCACCGTAGATCTCGCGGGAGATATGCTGGTCGCGGACGAACAGGCTAGTATGTACGCAAAGATCATATTTACGGGAAGCGCTGCGCAGACAGTGACCATTTCGGCGGGTACGATCGAATACGCGTCCTGGACGGTGGACAAGCCGTCCGAAGCGGTCACTTTGAGCGGGGAACTGACGGTCTGGGACCTGTACTTGCTGAACGGGACTTTCGATGCTTCAAGTGCGACATTTACGGTTTCCGGATCGTTTACCCAGTCGGGCGGTGTTTTCAGCGCGCCCTCTACCGACCTTTACGTTTACAACACTTTTACCCGTAGCGGGGGTGATTTTCACCATAACTCCGGGACGGTCCATTTCTTGGGAGACGATTATTCTTACGATATTGTCGCCGGTGGCGCTGAGTTCAACAACGTTATTTTCAACAGGACCGATGGGTTCTCCAGTTCTACTCTGACCCTGAAGGATGGGTTCAGTATCTTGGGGGACCTTATCGTAAAGAATGAGACTGCCCAGGCTTTATACGTGAACGCTTCGAACGGGCCTGTGATACCCGTTGCAGGAAGCTTGTTGTTCCCTGCGACCCCGGAGAGCGCGGGATCGGCATATTTCGGTAACGCGATGAATAATTTTACGATCGAACTGTCCGGGGATCTGAGCGTAACGGACGAACAGGGTCGAATGCGCGCGAATGTAATATTCACCGGTGGTGCAGAACAGGTCGTGGAACAGTTTGACGGAGAGATCACGGCCGGGACATGGACGATCGATAAGTTCGAGGAAAATGTTGTTTTGGGTACGGACCTGGCGATAAGCGACAGTCTGGTCCTTCGCGCGGGGGGATTGGACTGGGCGGGGTTCGATCTGATAGTGGGAGAGGACCTCACCTATCCAGAGGGGTTTCCCATGTTCAACACGACCGGGGATCTCACGGTAAGCGGTACTTATACCCAGAGCAATTCATCGGTTGGTTTCATAGCGGCTGAGGACGCAACGTTGAGTTTCGGGGATTTTGTATTGAAAGATGGACTCTTTGATGCGGGGGATGCGAACATGTCGGTCTCGGGCGAGTTCACCCAGTCGGGTGGTTCGTTCACGGCACCATCTGATGAGCTGTTCATATATGACACGTTCATCCGTACGGGAGGCACTTTTAGCCATAACAGCGGTACGGTCCATTTCATGGCGGACAGTAACTCGTATGACATAGTCGCTGGTAATGCGGTGTTCAACGATGTTGTTTTTAATAAGACCACTGCCGGGAGCAGGACGATCACTCTTGCCGATAGTTTTACCGTAGAAGGTGAACTGAGAGTAAAGAACGAGAGTTCTTCCAACCCATATACCATACAGGGCGCGGGAAAGCCTGTCGTGACCGTCTCGGGGGATATTGTTCTTCCGGAGACCCCTTCGGCAACAACAATAGTTTATTTCGGCAATTCATCTAACAACCTTATTATAGAATTGTATGGAGATCTTATCATAGCCGACGCTAACGCTCATATGCGTGCCGAGCTTATTTTTCAAGGAGAACTGGAACAAACGGTAAGCCAGACCGCCGGGCATATAAGTGCGGGAACCTGGGAGGTCGCAAAAGGGTCCGGCAAGGTCCTTTTGACGAGCGATGTGGTCGCTTCTAATATGCAACTGACCCTGACCTCGGGGGAACTCGACCTGGATACGTTCGATCTTGAGGTGACCGGGTACAGACAGTTTTCCGGACAGCTTGCATCCGTCACGGGTGATATAGCTGTCTCGGGTGATCTTTTACAGCTGGGTGGCGACTTTTTGTACGGCACCGATGACGTAACTATATCAGGTACGTTCACACAGTCCGGGGGTACGTTCCGGGCGCCGTCCGGAGGGTTGTATATCTATAACACCTTTGCCCGTACCGGCGGCGCTTTTACACATAATTCCGGCACGGTGCACTTTATGGGGAACAGCACCGGGTACGAGATCACCACCGGCGGTGCTGTATTCAATAATGTCGTATTCAACAAGACCGGGTCCGTAAGCGCAAGCAGAACGCTTACCCTAAAGGACAGTTTTATCGTGGAGGGGGACCTGACCGCGAAAAACGAAAACACCCATAGTGTGGGGTACACATTCTCCGTCAATGGCAGCAGCTCTCCCGTGATAACCGTCCTGGGGGATGTGGTCTTCCCCGAGACATCGGGCTCTTCAAGGATCATATACTTCGGGAGCTCTTCAAATAACTTCACGATAGACTTGATGGGCGACTTCACCATAAGTGATCCGGACGCTTATATGCGGGCGAATCTTGTCTTCAGCGGCGCCGGAGAGCAGACCGTTACGCATGGCGCGGGGACCATCGATCAGGGCATGTGGGCGGTCGATAAAGTGTCCGGGAGCGTAACATTGGAGGCGAACCTTGTTCTGGGGTCCAGTGTGGG
>PXDX01000004.1 GCA_003564915.1 candidate division WWE3 bacterium | reverse complement strand
GATGACGAGGACGAACCCCTTCGCCTCGCCGCCGGGCACGGGCCGCACGTCGAGGACGACGTGACGGGTGTCGTCACCGAAGCGGATGGGGACGGGTTTTGTGCGCAGGGGCTCGCCGCGGCGCCGGGCCTGGTGGAGAGCGGAGCGAAGTTCGCCGCGGAGCTCGTCGCGGATGAGCTTGTGGACGAGGGTCGTGGGCACGCCGCCGGGGTGGACGAGGAAGCGGCCGGCGCGCTCGGAGAGGTGGGCCACCTGGTCGTCGGCGCTGACGAGGAGGCTCGGCGGGGCGTAGCATTCGACGAGTCGTTGGTGGAGCGAGCCGTAGGCCTGGGGGAGGGACCTGGCGAAGCGTTCAGCCCGTTCGGCGTCCTCGGAGTTCGGAGTTTGGACGACGGGGAACACGGGCAGCCGCGGCTCGTGGGCGGGGAGGTTCCGCTTGCGGGAGATGGAGCGCTTCTTGTTCACGACCTGGAAGAGGTCGGTCCCGCTGATGTTCTCGGAGGCGCCGAGGACCAGGCGGCCCCCGGGTCGGAGGGCGTAGTGGAAGAGGTCGGTGACGGCTTGTTGGACGTCGCGCTTGAGGTAGATCAACAGGTTTCGACAGATGATGAGGTCGAGCTTCGAGAACGGCGGATCACCGAGGAGGTTGTGGGGGGCGAAGACGACGAGCTCGCGGACTTCTTTGCGCACGCGGTAGCCGCCGTCGTCCTCTCTCTGGAAGAAGCGTTGCAACCTGTCGGCGCTGACGTCGGCGGTGATCTCGCCGGCGAAGTAGCCCTCGCGGGCCATCTGGAGAGAGCGCTCGTGGAGGTCGGTGGCGAAGATCTGAAGGCGCAGGGGCGCTTCGCCGCGGGCTTCCCGACGGGTCGCCTCCTCGAGGAGGAGCATGGCGACGGAGTAGGGTTCCTCGCCGGTGGCGCAGCCGACGCTCCAGACCCGCACGCTCTCGTCGGGGGCTTTATCTTCGAAGAGGCTGGGGATCACGTCGGTCTCCAGGACCTGGAAGACCTCGGGGTCGCGGAAGAACTTGGTGACCGTGATCAGGAGGTCGTCGGCGAGATCGCGCACCTCCTGGGGGGTGGCCCGGAGGTATTGCAGGTACTCTTCCATCTCCTCGACGTGGCAGAGCTGCATCCGTCGGGCGATCCGCCGCAGGATGGTCGAGCGTTTGTAGCGGGTGAAGTCGCGGCCGGTCCGGGCGCGGATCTGGACCAAGATCTTGTGGAAGAGGCTTCGGTCGTGCACGTCCTCGCCATCGTTGGCGAGGGTCACGTGAGGCTCGGTGAGGGCGAAGCGCAGCACGGCCGCGGGGATCTCGGCGAGGGGGAGGACGAGGTCCACCATCTCCGTGGCGAGGGCGCTGCGGGGCATCCCGTCGTACTCGGCCTGGTGGGGGTCCTGCACCACGGTCAGGCCGTTGGCCTGCTTGATGTCGCGGAGCCCGAGGGTGCCTTCGGAGCCCGTGCCGGTGAGGATCACGGCGACGGATCGGTCGTGTGTGTTGGCGAGGGTGCGAAAGAAGTGGTCGATGGGGGCGCGCTCGCGGCGCTTCTCCTCGAGCTCGCAGAGCCTCAGGTGCGTGTCGATGGCCTCGAGGTTTGCGTTGGGAGGGATCACATAGACGTGGTTCGGCTCGATCTTGGTGGTCTTGGTCACCTGCCGCACGGGTATGGGCACGTGGGGCTGGAGGATCTCGGCGAGGTGGCTCTCGTGCTCTGGCGAGAGGTGGACGACCACGACGAAGGCGAGGCCGCTATCGGAGGGGACGTGCTGGAAGAACCCCTTGAGGGCATCGAGGCCACCAGCGGAGGCCCCGATGCCGACGATGGTAAACGACGATCGGGGTGTTTTTTGTGTGGCGATGGCCTCGCGGGAGTCGTCGTGTGTCACAGCGTGGTAGACCCCGTGAAGGTAAGGTATCGCGGGCGAATTGTCTGGTTTCGGAAAGCAGGGCGAATATACGAGGAGTGCGGGTTGAATAGCAAGGTCTGGGTCTGGGTGTCGGCGAGTGACCAGGGCGGTCGGTCGGGGTGGTGGTGAATGTTTTTCAGTGAAGTGGTGTTTTGTGATAGGTTTTCACGGAAGGTGAAGGGAATTCAGAGGACTTTTACGATGGAAGTGACATGAGGTGGAACATGAAGGGCCTGTGGTCGGTGGTGCTGGTGGTCGCGGTCGTGGCGAGCTCGTTTGTTGGCGTGGGATGCAAGGGGCGGACCGCCGACGATGAGGCGCCCGTGGAGCAGGAGATCGCAGCGGAGATGGACCTGCGGCGGGATCTGGAGCTCTTGGAGGGGACCCGTGCCGTGTTGAAGGTGCACCCCGAGGGGCTCTTTGAGGCTCTGCAATACTGGGAATTCGGAGGCATCGTGGCCCGAGGGGAAGATGCCCGGGAGGTGATGTCGGTGCTCCTGGGTAAGCTCTTTGCGGGAGATCGTTGGAAAGCTCCGGGGAAGCCGGGGCTGGAAGGGTTGAGTCTGGAGGAGCCGTCGTATGTGGCGCTCTCCTGGGGGGGCAATCAGAGGTTCATCGACAACCTGCGTTATGGCGTGTTCATGGGATTTGACGAGGCCAGGATGTACCCCTGGCAGGTGCGGGTGTTCCTGCGCAGTGAGAGGCCGGAGAGCCTGGCGGGGGAGCTGCAGTCCTACTGTCAGGGCAGAGGGGACGTCCGTGACTGTGTGACCGTCGATGAGGTGAGCTGGAACGGGGGATTCGTGTTGGTGGACCTGGAGCTCTTTGACTTCGGGTGGCCCGAGGAGCTCGCGCCACCGGAGTGGACTCGCTCCGAGGAGCGAGGCGAAGACTTTTTGGACTGGGAGAGCCCGGCGGGCCAGGCCTTTGAAGGCAGCCAGGCCCCATGGACGGTCTATCGAAGAGCGGAGACGATGTCGGAGCTTGCGACCCTGTCGATTGTGCAGGGGCTGCCACTGACCCTCCTGGATTCGCGGGCGTCATTGAGGGATGAGGTGGCCCGGCTGGAGCTCTATCACGCGGCGAATGTCCTGCTGATGGAGAGCCCTGAAGCTCGGGAGTTCGAGGACGTGGCGGATCTGATGTCCGTGGTAGACGGGGCGTTGGTGATAGAGAGCGTCATGAGTCACACAGAGCGCGGGGCCGAGATTTACCGTGCCGCGCGACGCTCCGTGGCCGTCCCCAGAGTGGAGGTCCAGAATCCCCAGGTGCGCTTTGCCTGGAGTGGTGATCTGGACGCCGGGTCAGGCGCTGCCGAGGTTCCAGAGTGGATGAAAGAGGCTCGTTCGGGGGGGGTGCTCGAGGTCGCGGAGCGGTACGGAGGCAGCGGTGCGTTCGGCTACCAGATGGGCCTGTGGGAGTACCCCTGGGGGGCCGTGAAGGGGTTGAGGGCGCTGGCTGCAGAGGCAGGGGATCTGTGGGCCGTTGTGGTGGAGAATCTGCACGGGCTAATCGGAGCGCGGGGAGCCCTGATCGTGACCCCTCGTCCGCGGGGGGGGGGGGGGGGGGGGGGG
>PXDX01000126.1 GCA_003564915.1 candidate division WWE3 bacterium | reverse complement strand
TTCAGGGACCGCAGATCCTGCAAGACCAACAGCAAGCGCGAAAAGCTGCCCTGCGGCTGCACGCTGGTTGGCCCGTTTTTCGGCCGCCAGAACAAGCGCCACTGCTTCTTCGTCGATTGAACGCGCTTCTGCCTCGAGCCTGTCAATATCCCGCGAGAGTTCGCCGAGCTCGACCAGCATAGCCATTATCTCGACCCTTTCAGCTTCTTGGTCACTGCTGACAGGACTTCCGAGCTCGAACCCGTCGCCGACAGCAGGACTTCCCAACTCCAATCCGTCGAAGCTCGGTTGCGCGAATACGGAACCGACGACACCAAAACTTGCGACAACGACCATGATGACGAAACACGAAAGACCAGACCTGATACGCTTACTCATCGCACTGCCTCCCTTGGCACCTGCTATAACCGTTTGGTACGTCCAAACCCAAGCAACCACAGTGCCATTTTTCGTTTTTTCACGGCAGGAGCGATTTGACGCCTCATGCTGTGTTTCACAGGCACCAAGAATCTGCACAGTGTACAGATAGTTGGACACTGTATCGTGTCCAGATATCTGGACACGATGTCCGTTCAGATGGCGTCAGCTGTTCGAATCGTAGAGGACGTCACTCATGGCTGTGTCCAATGGCTGACCGGCTGAGTCAGGAAGTCTTGCAGCGCAATACCGTCGCCGCCAACCAGGAGCGTGCGCTGCGGCTTGAAAGCCTCGACGAATGCAGCAGTGCCTGCATGAACCCGGGACGCAGGACCGCTCTTCACCTCGATCGCCACGAGCCGTCGGCCAACCTGTACCACGAAGTCTACCTCGCGGCTGCGCTCACGCCAGTAGTACAGGCGGCATTCGCCGCGCAAGGCTGCATTGGCCACATGGGCGCCGACAGCGGACTCGACCAGCCGACCCCAGAACGTGCGATCCTTGCGGGCTTCATCCATCGTGACACCGGCGGCGACAGTCATCAACGCCGTGTTCAGCACCTGCAACTTGGGGCTGGAAGCGCGGCTGCGCGCGACGTCACCGGCGAACTTGGGGAGACCGCAGACCATGCCCGCTCCGGCCAGCAACTCCAGATAATGCGCCAGGGTCGTGGTGTTGCCAGCATCATGCAACTGACCGAGCATCTTGGTGTATGACAGTATCTGCCCGGAGTATCGGCAAGCAAGGTCGAACAGCCGGCGCAGGAGAGCGGGTTTGTCGACGCGTGTAAGCAGGAGCACATCGCGCGAGATCGAAGTCTCGATGAGGCTGTCGGCAACATAACGCATCCAACGAGCTGGTTCGTCGATCAGCGGAGCCGCACCGGGGTAGCCACCGTAGAACAGGAATTCCTCGAGCGACCAGCCGAAGGCGGTCTGCATTTCCGCGTACGACCAGTGCGACAAAGGAATCACCTCGAAGCGCCCGGCCAAGCTCTCGCTGAGACCCTGGGTGATCAACAGGGGGGCAGAGACGAGCAACACCACATGTAGCGGGTGCTTGTTCCGGCTGTCCTCATCCCACAGGCGTTTGACCGTTTCCGACCACTGGGGGATCTTCTGGATTTCGTCAATTACCAGCACCGCGCCGTTCTTACCTTCGATGGCGAGGCGCGCCGCCTCCCATTGCTGAGCGATCCAGTCAGGCCCCCGCAAACCTGGTTCATCGGCACTGGCGTGTCGAACCGGCAGCGAGAGGGTCTCGATGACCTGCTGCACCAGCGTGGTCTTGCCCACCTGGCGCGGCCCGGCCACCACCTGCATGAAGCGGCGCGGCTCGGCGAGTCGTGCTGTCAGGGTGGCTGCCTGCGGACGCTGGAAGTGCATGTTCGATTTACTCATCATATTGAGTATTTTTACTCAACGTATTGAGTAAAATCAAGCAGCATCGCCAGTATTTTCCCCACTTCCGTACGGACGGATCTACCCCGGAGACGATCACCAGAGGCGAATCCACTTACGATGACGTTCTTTACCAGAGGATAGGTGGTACGTAGGCACAGAGCAGAGAAGACCGACCCTTGGTACGGCATGGGCACAGTAGTGTCGGGTCTCCGCCGGTACGTCATTGGACAGGAAACTCATCGAGCGCCGTTGCAAAAGGTATGATGGCTTCGCTCTCGAAGAAGATCACGATTCGCTCGAGCACCCCCCAGGCATCGTCAAAGCTTATGTCATCCGGGATGGTCGCATCCTTGAGATAGCTCTCGCGTGTGACATCGAAGTTCTCAGCGAAAGCAGACAGGCCATCGCAGTCAACGAAACGGCTGGTGCTCGAGGCCCTGAATTCGGCCCCTACCGCTCGCCAGAAAGCTTCATCAGAGAGAGAATGAAGCCGCTCTACACGCGCAACGTCATAGAGGTCTTTTACGCGGACACTCTTCGGGCGCATGGCAAGCTTTGTGGCATACGCCGGCAGGCTGCTGAGAAAAGCACGCAGCTTCTCGCCAACAATTTTCTTGAGGGTATAGATCTTGGCAACCCCTCTGCCAATACGGCATTCGGTGAGTGAATCGCCAAGGAGGGTCTCTGGAGCCGCGATATCAATCGTCAAAAAGGGTAATCCCTTTTGCCCTTCACGGCGGAGGTCAATCAGCACGACCTTCACGAGGAAGGCATCCCAGCCCTGCCTGTGGACACCCTGCTGAGGACGACACATGACGTCGACCTTGCTCAACTCGTATCGCTGCGGAGAACTGTCCTCAAAGAAGCACGTCAACGCTTCCCCGATCGCTGTTTCCAACCAAGCCGCCTGCTCTTCCCGGGTTGCACCTGGCGGCTGCCCCTCTACCCTGTTGGCATCAATATCGAGCGACTGCCGTTGACAGGAGTTGAGTAGAAGACCGAGAACTCGGGCACCTTTGAAGATCAGAACCTCGGATAGATCGGAACTAGAAACCAACGCCTCGAAGACTGCATCCAAGGCTTCGTTTTTCCAGCGGTTTCGATCAGCGGGTCTCACGTCAGGGCCTCATGGTCAGCCAAGTGCTGTCGAGAGCGCGATAGTTCATGCCAGCCAGCAGCGGAATGGGTGGCGGATTCTCGGAGGCCACCCGCTGAGCCAGCGCAGAACGAAAGGAGACCATGACGGAGGGCAAACCCTGGCCAATCAGTTCAATCATCGAAAACACCCGCCGCGAGATGACATCACTCTTCAAGACTAGTAGATAGTCGAGCAGGCGCTTTGAATTGATACGCGAGACCGAGCGCTCCCAGGCTTCGAAGACAACGGCTGGTCCACCGCAGGAACGTGGAGACTGAAGCGTGTCGATCAGTGTTTGCTCGAGGGTGGTAACGCGATACAGGGTCTTATTCCCAAAGTAGCGCTGTACGACACCAGGAACGATCGATATGCACCGGCGATTGAAATAGTAAGGCACGTCGTTTAATGAGAAGACAAACTCACCAAGAGGATTTCGCTGACGCCTGCCCTTCGAATGGAGGGATGTCTCCGGAGCAACTCGTGCGGAGTTCCGAGGAGACTGCGGCTCAGTTAGTTTTGCGATATTGTGGT
>PXDX01000072.1 GCA_003564915.1 candidate division WWE3 bacterium | reverse complement strand
GCCAGCTTTAGCTTGTTCGCTTTTTTTACAACCATGGTTGCCTTAGGGATTTTCTTATTCCTTTATTTAAGGGATAAACCTGATCTAACACTTAGATATATTAAGTTTTATATTTTTATACTCTTTGGACTAAGTCTTTTCGGTTTTTACCAGTTATTTCACTTTTTTAATTACGGAGAGATCATTGGGGCTTTGTGGGATGTTCCTAATCAGATTCCTCGAATAGGATCTCTTTTTTGGGATGTAAATCATTTTGGAGGTTTATTAGCGGCCGTTCTTCCTGTTTTGGGCGGATTGGTTCTTGTAGGAAAGGGTATTCCTAAGAAAATACTATACGGAGCGATGTTTTTGGCCATGACCGCGGTTTTGGTCTTGACCAACTCTAGAACCGCGTGGCTTGCAGCAGGAGTATCGTTGGGATTATTCATTGTTACTCTTGTCTACAGGAGGTTCAAGCTGAAAGGTCTGTCTTTTATTGCTTTGATAGCCGTTATATTGTTAGTCTTTTTGGGGAGAATATATTATGCCCCTGAGAGTCCTTTACGCTCTGAAGTGGAAGTTTTTTCGCACCATAGAATGGATTCTTTCAACGCCCACTTCATGTTGTTAGAAGGTTCTATCGAGATATTTGACCGGCTTCCGGTATTAGGAGGAGGTTACGGTGGATTTTTTGAGCACTTTATCAAGACTTCGGTAGCTCCCGATTATTTTGTGACGGATCCCGCAGCTTTTACGATGAGAGTGCCTGCACATACGATCTGGGGAGAAGTAATAGCTGAAACCGGCATCGTGGGATTTACGGTATTTTTACTCTTTGTTCTGGCAATATTAAGCGTCTTGGCCTACTCGGCATTAAAAGCGAAGAAATCCGAGGAATTTATCCTGACCGCTGCCATGTTCTCGGCTCTTTTTGGATGGTTAGTTGCGGGGTTATTTTATTCATATAATAGTGAGTTTTTCTTTATCGTTTTATTCCTGTATTTCATGTATGCCGTATCTTTACTTAAAGGTAAAATCAATTATAACAAGGTAATTTCCCACCTCTTTAAAGACACGCCGGTAGTTTTAACTTTGATACTTTTTCTGGGAACTTTCCTATTTTTTGTATCTTTGGGAAGGAATCATCTTATTCCTTGGGATGAGGCTATCTACTCGAAAGTTGCTAAAAATATGGTGAATACGGGTGAGTATGTTGTTCAGGAATGGGTTCCCGGCACAGCCTGGTATGAAAAACCCCCTCTATACAATTGGCTTGCCGCATCTTTCATGCGTTTGGTTGGGATCGGAGAGTTGGCGGCACGCATGCCTTCAGCTATCTTTGGTCTTTTAACCGTTGTTGTTGTTTATTTCTTTTCTCTGAAGCTCTTTGGAAAAGTGACTGCATTTATTTCTTCTCTGGCTTTGTTGACAACAATGCATTTTCTGTACTATTCGCGTGCCGCCATGATGGACGTGACCATGTCTTTTTTTGTTATTCTAAGTCTTTATCTTTATTATATCGGACGCGATAGAAAAACCTCTTTGTATTGGGCACTATCGGGCCTCTCCATAGGTTTTGCCGTTATGGTAAAAGGTGCTGTAGGATTTTTGCCCCTCCCGATAATTGCTCTTTATGAAATTTATCTTTTGCTCACTAAGCAAGACAACCTATCAAAAGATCTACTCAAAAAATATTTCATCACGCTTTTGTACAGTGCGGTAGTTTTTCTTCCTTGGCATCTTGCAATGTTTTCGCGATTTGGTACCGATTTTATGGATAATTATATTGGTTATCATGTACTGCAAAGAGGCTTTACCGCTATAGAGGATAAGGGGCAACCTTTTCTCTGGTATTTAGTGGTTATGAGAGTAAGTATGCGTTTATGGTTCGTATTATTGATCCCTGCTTTTCTATATTTTGTAGCAAAGGTATTCAAGAACAAACGTAAATACGTATTTTTGCTCTTATCGGGTCTGTTTATTTTGTTTTTCTTTTCAGCTGCCTCATCCAAGCTTGTTTGGTATATAACACCTATCTACCCAATTGCCGCTATAGTTGTTGGTGCGTTTGTTAGAGATGCTGTTAATTTTGTTCTCAAGAAGAGTCGGTTTTTTGATAATACCGTTTCTAGATTTTTAATATATTTTTTGATGACCCTTACGATTATGGTTTATTTTTATTATCACAAAGATATGGTCTATACATCGGATCTGACCGGACCTCCCGCCGAAATGCTTAAACTTAAGGATAGGGAGTTTGGCGTTGAGAAAAAAGTCTATGTCTATAATCAGATCGAGAAGCCGCTTGTCATGTTTTATACGGATGGCCCCTACGAAATTATTTCCCACAGTGACATGGTCAGAGTATTCAAGTCTGCTTCTGATGATGCGGAATTTGCCTTCTTAACAAAATCCAGCCGTTACAGTTCGCTTGAAGAAGAATTTTCCAGAGTAAGATTTGTCGGTAGGAACAGGGAGTGGGTTCTAGGACGTTTTGCAAAGGAGCCGCCCCCTCCCCCTCTTTTACCTTTACCTCCCTCAGAAGAGTTCTATACATGGGAGGTTCTTTGGTAAGGGCGATCGAATTGTGAATAAAAACGAAAATCAAGAAAATTTAGGGCAGTTGGAAGAGAAAACGTACCAACCGTATAAGATAGGTGTGGATTGCAGAATGTGGCGGGAGACCGGAGTAGGCCGTTATGTAAGGAATATTGTTCGTAAGATATCCGAATATGACAATACCAATCAATATTATCTGTTTCTTTTGGAGAAGGATCTGGGTTTTGTTGATCTGCCGGAAAATTTTATTAAAGTAAAAGCCGATGTGAGATGGCACACTTTAAAAGAACAATTGACACTCCCTTTTTTATTTAAAAAATATGACCTTGATTTGCTTTTTGTACCTCATTTTAACGTCCCGATCCTATATCCCGGAAAGTATGTTGCCGCCATTCATGATCTTACTATCTTGAAGATAAAAACCGGGCGTGCCACGACGCTTCCTTATCCTCTTTATTTGATCAAGAGGATCGCCTTCAAATTTAACGTTTTTAATACTTTACATAGAGGGAAAGCAATATTTACGGTTTCAGATTTTGTTAGAAAGGATTTGATAGATACTTTTAAACTTAAGAGATCTGTACAAAAGATTAAAATCGTTCCATGCGCGGCCTCCGATAATTTTACTCCCGTACCAAATGAGAAAGCACGTGAGATTGTTGGAAAATACGATATCCCGTTGGAAGAAAAATATATTTTTTACGTCGGAAATGCTCATCCCCATAAAAATCTGGAGAGCTTGGTTTCTGCTTTTAACATAATGTCAGAAAAACACGATAGTCTCAACCTGGTTTTGGGGGGAAAAAAGGAGTTCTTTTATTCCCGTTTGGAAAGAGAGACCGAGTTAAAATATCCCCATCTAGTAAGTAGAATATTCTTTCCGGGCTTTATAGAGGATGAAGATCTCCCTTCGCTGTATTCTTCAGCTTCTGTTGCAGTTATCCCTTCATTATACGAAGGATTTGGAATACAAGTTTTGGAGGCTTTTGCTTGC
>PXDX01000075.1 GCA_003564915.1 candidate division WWE3 bacterium | reverse complement strand
GCAGGTGCAATATGCTATATGGGGAACAACCTCCACTTTTACCAGAAAAGTAACCAGAGACGGAGAAATACTCTTCGAGGAAACGTATCAAAGTGTGTATAGTCCTTGGAGGGCAGTATATTTAGTTGGAACTGCCGACTAGATTAACCAAACAATTATCGATCTCGAGTACGACCCCGGCATCGCTCACCATCTTGTCTGAAACCGAAACTTGTATTTTCATATCCTCCTTAGTGTAAATCCTAGTATCGATAGCATCCCCCAAACTGCTGGAATCTAACTCCCAGCCTTTATCAAGTAAAATAGTTTCATAATAGAAATGGCTCTCTTTATTACATTCCCCATCCAATGAATATGATATAGCGATACTTCCGGGAGAATGGACAACATTTGCATCTTTGGAATCAATAGGAGGGACTAGGAAAGAAAAAGGTCCTGAAAATGCCGATCCCTTTACATCCGCGGATCCTTTTGATACCGGGTACGGGTAGTATGCAAAAGCAAAATAGGCAAAAAATGCTACAACAATAAGGGAAGTATAGATAATACCTAGCTTTTTTGTGTAACTCATTAGACACATTATAACCTAACTTGTAAGCTTTGGAAAAGGAAATATCAAAAAGGCTTAAGGATCTTCATCAATTCCCATGCAACTTTATCGGCATCGTGCCGTATCAGACTTCTTTTTAGATCATCTCCCGGGGAATTGCGAAACACAACATCAGAAGATAAATCCTGACGAATAATACTGAATCTTGTGTCCTTTTCGGGCAGGTCGTCATCCACCCTAAATCCTTTTTCTTCAATATAAAGATCGAGAATCTCTTTCGGAAACGTTTTATCATCTATCAAAACCAAATCAGGGTATTGTTTTAGAAAACTTTTTATTGCTTCTATGTGATCGGAGGCTTTAAATCCGGTAGTCTGCCCATGTTTGGTCATAAGATTGATAATATAGACTAAATGAGCCGAGGATTTTCGAATTGCCTCGGAAACACCCTTAACCGCTAAATTAGCCAAAAGACTGGTATAGAGATCTCCCGGTCCAATAACTATCATGTCAGCCTCTAAAATGGCTCTTGTAACAGAGGGTACACATACGGCCTCGGGTTCTATCCACAAATCCTCTATCCTCTGTTCGCAATCATGATCTTCGGGAGGCTCATCAATATAAGTTTCTCCTCTCAGAACAGATCCATCCTCATAGGATGCTACTAAGGTCACTAACTCGTTCGTTACGGGTAGAACACGTCCCTTGACCCTGAGAATCTTAGAAGCATACGCCAAGGCTCTCTCTTCCGTACCTAATATATCGGTCAAAGCAGTCAGAAACAAATTTCCAAAATTATGCCCTCTTAAACCATCCTCTCCCTGGGAAAAGCGGTACAAAAAAAGCTTTCGAAGTATCTGATCCTCATCTTCATCCGAACCCAAAGCCACAAGTGCCATACGAAAATCTCCGGGCGGTAAATAACCGAACTCGTCTCTAAGTCTGCCGGTACTCCCTCCACTATCCGCTACAGTTACCACAGCGGTCAAATCCACGGGAAATTTCTTAAGGCCGGAGAGCACTACAAACGATCCTGTACCTCCACCTATAACCACAACTTTTTTCATAGACATAAAGAATTCATATTACAAAGTATTTTATGATCTACCATGGCAATACTTATATTTCTTCCCGCTTCCACACGGACAGGGATCGTTTCTTCCAACCTTCTCATCCGAAGATCCGACTTTCTTAACATTCAAATTCCTTCCAATGGAATCGGTTAGAGGTGCGGAACTTCCTGGTGAGCCGGGGTTCCCACTGGCTTGACTAACCAAAGACGCTTCTTCAGATACACCCAGTTCAAGGTCTCCTTGATAACGGGCTTGTGCAGCCGAAGTCTGCAGCACCCTTTGGGGACCGGCACCGACAGAAGATTCCTCAACCCGAGTTTTGGACAGGCGATCAGCTATAGTGGAGTAGATCCGTTGTACTAAAACATCAAAACGTGCATGTCCCTCCTTTTTGTATTCAACCATAGGATCTCTCTGTGCATAACCCCTTAATCCTATACCCTCCTTTAATTGATCCATGTCCACCAAATGCTCCATCCAGAAAAGATCAACCACCGGTAAACCCAACGAACCAACCACACGTAACCACCGATCTTTTCCTAATTTTCCTTTGTTCTCCTCCCAAATAGAGGAATCAAAACCTGTCTTCTCCTCAAGTTGAGCTATCAACCAATCCTCATGTTCTTCAATTCCTTCGGCAGCTTCTAAAACCCGACGTCTTAATTTATAGACAACTTCCCTATGAACATTCATTACATCATCCATCTCAACCAAAGATTTACGACGATCAAAGTTGAATCCCTCCACTTTTTTCTGAGCATTTTCAATTGATTTACTGACCATTCCGGCCTCCAAAGGTGTGTTATCGTCCAACCCGAACTTATCCATTAATTTCTCCACACGTGCGCCTCCAAAAATACGCATCAAATCATCCTGTAAAGAAACAAAGAACCTAGAGGAACCGGGATCTCCTTGCCTACCCGATCTACCTCGTAGCTGATTGTCGATTCTACGAGATTCGTGTCTTTCAGTTCCTATAACATGAAGCCCTCCGATCTCTTTGACTTCTTCTTGTGTACCTTCCTCCGGAGGATCTCCTCCCAAGATAATATCAACTCCACGTCCGGCCATGTTCGTTGAAATTGTGACGGATCCTTTCTTTCCTGCTTGAGCTATGATCAACGCTTCCCTTTCGTGATTCTTTGCATTTAGTATTTCATGAGGAATTTTTTTACGATCCAAATAATTATGTAAAAGCTGGCTTTTCTCCACGGAAGTAGTACCTACCAGAACCGGTTGCCCATTTTTGTACCTCTCCTCAATATCATCGGCTACCGCTTTGAATTTACCCGATTCGGTTTTGTAGACCAGATCATTGTGATCTATACGGGCCAAGGGACGATGGGTAGGGATAACAATTACATCCAGATCGTAAATTTTATTGAATTCCTCAGCTTCAGTAGCAGCAGTACCGGTCATACCTGCGAGCTTCTTATACATGCGGAAGTAATTTTGATAAGAAATTTCCGCTAGGGTACGGGATTCCTCTTGAATAGTAACTCCTTCTTTTGCTTCTATTGCTTGATGCAGCCCATGAGAGTATCTATTACTCATCAATAGACGTCCCGTGAACTGATCTACAATGATAACCTGATCGTCTTTGACAACATAATCCCGATCACGCTCGTAAAGAGTGTTTGCTATAAGAGCCTCTTCGATCAAATGGACCATTTCAAAATCCTGTTCATACAAATTATCGATATTTAAAAGCTTCTCAACTTTTCTAATACCGAGTTCGGTCAGAGTGGAATTCCTAAATTTCTCATCAACTTCAAAATCAATATCTTTTATCAATCCTTTAACTATTTTGTTAGCTTCGTGATAGCGGTCTGTTGGTTGTGCGTGTGCAGTGGATATTATTAATGGAGTTCTTGCAACATCGATTAAGATCGAGTCCACCTCATCAACAATAGCGTAATTATGGATCCCATAGCTACCGGACGGGCAGGTTTGGACCATATCCTCAAGCTTGTACGTCATATTATCGCGAAGATAATCAAATCCAAATTCATGGTTCGTTCCATAGGTCACGTCACATTGATAGGCCTCCTGCCGTTCTACTTCTTTTAGATGCCTTGCATAATCATCCTGAAAAAATGTATTCTCATAATCAGGATCGTACACAAAAGCTTTCTCTTGCATGATAACGCCAACGTTCAAACCCAGGTATTTATATACATCGCCCATCCAACCGGCACCGTGGCGAGAAAGATAGTCGTTGGGAGTTACAAGATGACAGCCATCTCCCGTTAAGGAGTTTAAATACAATGGCATTGTAGCAGTTAAAGTTTTTCCTTCTCCCGTTTTCTGTTCTGCTATCTTACCCCAATGGAGAGTTAAAGCGGCCATCACCTGAACATCGTAGTGGCGCATACCCACAGTTCTAGAAGCTGCCTCACGAACCATAGCGAAAGCTTCCGGCAGAATACGATCCAAAAATTTCTGCTGCTCTGTCGGAACCATGTCTCTCAAAGTTTCCTGCCACTCCCGTGTTTTATTTTTAAAGTCATCTTCCCTCCAAGAAGATACCGCCTCTTCAAAGTCATTAACCTTCTTAACAAAAGGGTGGAGTTTATTCAGTTGTTTCTCGTTGGTATCAAATATCGATCCGAAAACATTAGAAAACATAGCAAAGAGATTATATCATCCGCGGAAAGGGTATTAGAGGGAGAGATTGGAATTTTCCTGATCAGGATTCTCGCCGGTCCTTTTCATCACAATGATTATTTTTTCCCTGTCAGGAATATCCGGCATATCATCACATCTGACCCGACAGAACTCGATTGTACTTTCCTCGCTTTCATCCATAAATTCATGATCTCTAAGACAATCCAAGACCGGAGAAAAATGTGCAACATCTCCTTTCCTATAGGAGAAGATCTCAACCCATCCCTCCTCTTGCAGTTCGGAATTAGTATTGTCCTCTATAAAAGGGGCGATTCTATCTATCTCTTCCAGAATGATCTCGTGTGACCTTCCTTCCATTCTTTCCATAATATATTTATAACTTAAACAATATAAAACAACAAGAAAAGCACTAAAACGATCCTATACAAAACAAACGGTATAAGGGAGTTTCTTTTTAAAAATCTAATTAAAAAACTTATAGAAATCAAACTAAAGAAAAAGCTTGAAATAGAGCCGGCAAAAACAAAAGAAAAGGGAGGAAACGATAGATCGCTTTTAAAGACCGTGGACAGTTCATAGAAACTTGCGCCTAAAAGCAAAGGAATGGAAAGTAAAAATGAGAACTTAGCGGCTTTTTCTCTACTTAGGCCAAAAATCAGTCCCCCGGAAATTGTGGTACCGGAACGGGAGAAACCGGAAAATAAAGCCAAGATCTGAAATATACCTACTGCAAGAGCCTGTTTTAGTGAAACGGAAATACTTTCAGAGTCAGAGTCTTTTTTAGATGCGGGTCTTGAGGAGTCAAAAAACTTACGGGATGAATATAGCTCCGCAAAAAGCATTAATAAACTTCCTAGGAAAAGAAATATGATAATAAGGGAGGAAGTGCGTAATGTAGATTCAATCCATTGCCTAAGCAAAAAACCTACTACCCCTGCCGGTGCTATTCCCACGAGGATCTTGAGCCACCAATCTCTCCACTCTTTTATTATAATTATCAGCTCTTTATGAAAGTAAGCTAATATTGCCAACGCGGATCCAAAATGGATCATCACATCAAAAAATAAAGGTTGAACTGCCCATCCAACCGTCTCAGGTAAAATTATCAGATGAGCCGATGAAGAAATTGGTAAGAACTCGGTGGCCCCTTGGATCAAACCTAAAATCAGAGCTCTATAAATGAACATTAGGATCTTCCGTAAATCAAAAGATTATCGGAGTTGGTATAGCCTGCAACTACACGAGTACTCAAGTCAGAGAAAAAATCTTCTAAGAGTACTTTGAAATTATTGGCATCTTCCTGATAATCATCTAAATATATTCTGTTGAAAAGCACCAATCCGCCCGGAGCCATAAGCTTCTTGACCGCACTTAAAAAGTTACCTGATGTACCTAAATTTGAAAATGTATCTCCCAATACCAGATCCACTACAACGGCATCAAAACTGTTCTTTTCTAATCCGTGCTTTTCAGGTTCCACTACAACACGAAAGGCATCGTCCAACAAGATCTTGTGATCCTCCAACGACTCAATATCGAAATATTTCTTGGCAATATCAACTATCTCCGGATCTATTTCTACACTAACCAAACCCACTTCCGGAAAATAGTTCCTAATAAGATGTTGCGTGGTTCCTCCTCCAAGACCAAGGATTAATATACTCTGGGGATCTTCAAGCTCTTCTTTCAATACTTCTGCCATAGCACCCCAGCAAAGCCGAGAAGCGGATTTAGAATTTTTACTCAAGGATTGTACAAAATTATTAACGCTTAACTTAAAAACATCCCCAACCTGTAAAACCTTTATATTCTCATTATATTTAGAAGAAGTCTCGTATATAACTTCGGGTAAACTTATACCAGCAAATACCGACATGATTAGAACGTTTCCTTTCTCTCAATCTTATCACGTCCATGCATATAAGGACGGAGAATGTCGGGCACAATAACCGAACCGTCCTCCTGCTGATAGTTCTCAAGGATTGCAATAATAATGCGAGTTGTGGCTCCGGTATCATTTACCGTATGTACATAACCTGTTTCTCTATCTTTTCTATACTTGATGTTTAATCTACGAGCTTGATAATCCGTGGTTAGAGTGTTTGTACCTCCTTCCATGAATTCTCTTTCTCCCGGTCTCCAAAAGTCGAAATCATATTGCAGATGTGAGGCATTGTACCCCGCATCTCCGGTACATTTATTCACTATCCGATACGGGAGACGGAGCTGTTGGAGCATCCATTCGTTGTTCTCCATGAATTCATCGAAGATCTGCCTGGATTCATCGGGATTACAAATAGCGTTCATCTCAACCTTATCGAACTGATGGACCCTTTTTATTCCTCTGACGTCCTTCCCCCAAGATCCGACCTCACTTCGGAAACAAGTAGTCTCGGCATATATTTTTATGGGGAGATCATTAACATCTATGGTTTTATCCATGTAATAGGAAAAATTAGATGACTCTGAGGATCCTACAAGATAAAGCTCGTTCTGCTCCTCCACATTATGGCTTTCGATCTTATAGATATCATCTCTACCCTCGGGGAAATGACTGGTCCCAAAAAGAGCTTTTTCTTTAACTAGAAGGGGCGGAATCATGGGCATATATCCCTTTTTTAGCAAACGATCTTTCAATAAGGAAAAGACTGCCTCCTGTAGTAAAACTGCCTCATTCTTTAGATAATAAAAGCGGCTCCCGGAAACCAAAGCACTCTGCCTGACATCTATTAAATCAAGTTCTTCTCCTAGATCCACGTGATCCTTAAAGGGAAATTCTGTTTTCGGCATATAATTATGTTGGGAATAAGGAAAAGGACCTTCCAAAAATCCTTTTTCAGGAGTCCAAACCTTTATCACAACATTATCTTTTTCCTCCTCTCCTAAAGGCATGTCATCTGACGGAATGTTTGGTATCAGTACCCAAAGCTGCATTACTTCTTCGTCCAACTTTCTGAACTTTGTCTCCAGATCCTGAACGTCTTTTTTTACCTCCGTGGCTTCTTCTATAATCCTTTCCCGATCACTCCCGGAAGTTTCGGCTACGGCCTTTGAAAGAGAATTCCTTAACGCTCTTTTAGTTTCCAAAAGCCGCAAAACATCTCTTCTCCGACTATCCAGGTTCAGGAACCTCTTAAGATCCACCCCTTCGACGCCCCTATTATCCAAAGCTTTTTGTACCTCATCGGGGTTTTTTCTAATGAAATCCAAATCCAACATACCTAACTACAATCTAAACCTATTTTTGTTTCGGAATCAAATACACCTATTAAAAATTGGATATGTTCGTGCAAATCCAATTCCGCCCTCTCAATGCCATAAAAAATATCTTCACGGGAGATCTTGGATGCAAAGGTTTTGTCCTTAAGTTTTTTGACCACTTTGGAGGATCTCATGCCCGAAAAACCTTTCGGTCTCATTAAGGAATATGCGTACATGAATCCCGAAAGTTCATCTACAGCCAATAAGTATGATGCGAGCTTGGTTTCCGGTTCTTCTCCTGTTAAGGAATAAGCGTGTGCCGCAATTGCATGGATCATTTCATCTGGGACGTCCTCTGCGGTAAGCCATTCTATGGACATTGCAGGGTGCTGTTCAGGAAATTCCTCAAAATCCAAATCATGTAAAAGTCCTGTTACGTACCACAATTCAACATCCTCCCCTAAATTGCGGGCGTAGGATTCCAACGCCTCTGCTACCATCAGTGCATGTAATTTTTGATACTCATTCCTAACATGTTGATCTAGTAATAAGGATGCGGTTTCTCTATCGATCATTGTCTCCGTTAGAGAAAATCAATAGTTTTTTAATTTTGTTGCGTATACAAAGTAAAGGTCCGTTTTCCTCCGAGACATCATCTACTGCTCGACCCAATTCCCTGCCTCCGGAAAAAACGACGCCGCGCAGATTTTGAGAGATCCTAAAGATCTTTCTATTTCCTATCCTCACCATAAAAATCCAATTTTATTCCTTGCCGTTATCCAAATCATATATATTTTTGGTTGTCCTATCTATTTCATATTTCATTTGAGGAAAAGGCACTCCTTCTCTTGCCGTTACATCTTCCAAAAACCAGAAGACCCTTTCCGAATGACCATAACCAAAAGTAGGAGGCATTCCATATTCCAACATTTCAACAAAATCTATATCCATAAACTGAGCTTCCTCATCGCCGGCATCTCTTAAAGCTTGCTGCTTCTTGAATCTTTCAAATTGATCCAAGGGATCGTTCAACTCCGACCAACCATTGCCTAATTCCGATCCCGCTATTATCGGCTGAAATCTCTGGGTAATGGACGGGTCATTGGGATGTGCTTTAGCCAAAGGAGATATATATTTAGGGTGATTGATTAAAAATATAGGTCCGGATAAAGTCTTTCTTACCTCTTTCCAGAGCATATCCAATCCCCGAGCCAAATTCACATCATCTTCAAATGTAATACCTTCTTCCGTCAGAAGATCCCTTATTTTCTTGAGCGATACTTTTTTGACATCTATGCCGTACCTCTCCTTCATTAGATCGGTGAAATCAACCCGATCCCATCCCTTGGAAAAGTCAACTTCAAACCCGCGAATATTGAACACGGTCTTTCCGTCGTATACCATATCCAAAATATAAGAAAACAGCTCTTGGACAAACGCCATCCCTCTCTCCCAATCAGCGTAAGCCCAATAAAATTCCATGGCAACATGTTCCGGTAGATGCTCTTCGGAAAGACCTTCATTTCTAAAACGCTCTCCAATGGAATAAACCTTCTCATAACCTCCTCCGATCAAACGCTTTAGATACAGTTCATGGGAAATTCTAAGATAGAAATCCTGATCCAAAGCCTCCATGTGAGTAACAAAAGGTTTTGCGTCAGCACCTCCCGGAATATTTTCCAATACAGGAATGTCCATCTCTATGAAACCGTTCTTATTTAAGAAATCCCTATGCGCCTGCCAAAATTTTGACCTTCTAATAAATCTTTCAAATACCTCTCTGTTTACATTTGTATCCAAATAGCGACGCCTAAGTCTTGTTTCTTTATCCTGAAGTCCATCCCAGGTTATTGGAATGGGACGTAAAGCTTTTGTAAGCAGTCTTATTTTATGGGTAAAAACGGAAATTTCACCTCTTCTGGTCTTGGAGACAACGCCCGATGCCTCCACAAAATCCCCAACGTCAAGCAGATCCAGATCCGCAAACTTAAGTTCGTTTTCGGAATAATCAGCGCCTGAGTAATCTTCTTCTCTTATGTAAAGCTGTATGGTTCCGGACACATCACGAATATCTATAAAGATCAGTTTGCCATGCTTACGGATCGATATGATACGCCCAGCAACTATAACCGACTTTCCCTCTAAAGAATCGAAATTGGAAGTGATCCTAAAATTTGATATATCCTTATAGGATGTTGCGGGATAGGGATTTATACCCAGAGAGATCAATTTATCGAGTTTTTCCAGGCGAATGTTTCTAAGATCCTCAAGCGTAGACATGAGGATATAAAACCACAAATTCCTGCTCTATTCAAGGGAAATTAAAATTAATGGATCTTTAAAATTTTGTAGGTCAATTTACCTATAGGAGCCTCTACTTCAAAAGTTTCTCCTACTTTCTTTCCTACCATAGACGAGCCTAACGGCGACTCATGGGAAATTCTGTTCTCCGTCGGATCTGCTTCCTGTGCACCAACTATCTCAAAAGTCTCTTCATCTCCTTCAATGTGAACGGTAACTTTAGCCCCTACATGAACGATGTTTTTCTCTTTATTCTCCTCTACAACTTTTGCGTTCTTTATTACTTCCTCCAGTTCGGAGATGCGCCCTTCGACAAAGGCTTGCTCTTGACGGGCGGCATCATACTCAGCATTTTCCGAAATATCACCCATCTCCCTCGCTTCTTTAATTCTTCTTGCTACCGCGGGTCTTTTTTCTTCAGTTAATTCTTTGAGCTCTTCTCTGAGCTTCTCTAGTCCTTTTTTTGTTATATAAACCGTTTTTGACATATTATTTTGTTTAACTTATTAAATTATAGTTAGAAACATCGTCCTAGCTGGGTATCATATGAGAAAATTGCCTTTCACATGCCCATAGGGTAACTATAAGCAAAAGAAGTTTATCAAAGGGGTAAGGAGTTGTCAATTTACGCTCATTGAAGCAATACGTGTTAACATTGCTGCATGAGCTATAAAGCCAAATGGGCTCTAGAGGGTCTAGAGATATCCGATATGGATAAGGTTGAGAAGGAAAACTATAAATTCATTGAGAAGTGGAAGTCCAGAGATGATTATTTAAAAGACCCTGAGATTTTATTGCGGGCTTTGAGAGAGTATGAGAAGTTAACGGAAATGTATGGAGTGGGTGGGAATGAGATGTACAAACTAGGACTTGAAAGTTCACTGGATCAGACGGATACCAAAATCAAAGCCAGATACAGCCAACTTCATGAGAGGGCTATAAGAATAAGCAATGATCTGGAATTTTTCACACTCAAAATATCAAAAATTTCTTCAAACACGCAAGAAAAATTTTTGAAGGCAAGTCAACTTCAGCAATACAGATACTTTTTAAGCAGACTTTTTGCACTCGCAAAGTATCTTCTATCCGAGCCCGAAGAAAAAATAATGAATTTAAAAAGCAAAACTTCTCATTCGAATTGGGTTGAAATGACGCAGACAAAACTCTCAAAGGAAGAACGCAACGGAAAAAGCTTCCCGGAAATAATGAATCTCTTAAATGACCGGGACAAAAAGACAAGGGATCTGGCGGCAAAATGGTTTAACGAGATAATGGAAAACCATGTCGATACTGCAGAGCATGAGATAAATTCCATACTTGAAAATGAAAGAATTGATCGAGGCCTGAGAGGATATGGGAGGCCGGATCATCCCCGGCTCATCAGCGACGGCATGGAGCCTGAGGTAGTTGATACTCTGCTAGAAACGGTCAGTGAAAGATATGACATCTCAATTAAATATTATGAACTCAAATCTCTCTTGATGGAATTAAAGAAACTGCAATACCATGAAAGAAATGTTCCTTACGGAGAGGGATTGAAAGGATTCGATTTTGAAAATAGCGCGAGAACTATTGTAAAAGCTTTTAATAAAAAGGATCCCTATTTTGGGGAGTTGGCGAAAAGGTGCTTGAGAGAAGGTAGGGTGGACGCATTCCCCAAGAAAGGCAAAATATCCGGGGCGGCTTGTATATCCAATCTAAAAACTCAACCGATCTTCATACTCCTAAACCACACCGATAAAGTGGGAGATCTTACTACCCTTGCCCACGAGATGGGCCATATGATACATGCTGAACTTATCAGGGAGAATCAAAGCGGTTTGAACGACGGCTCCTCTCTTGCAGTGTCCGAAGTAGCCAGCACACTTATGGAGAGTTTTGTAATAGATGAGCTTGTGGAGCAGAATCCTCAAGAGATTGAACTGGAAATTTTAATGAGAAGGCTTAACGACAGCGTCTCCTCCATTCAAAGACAGGCAGCGTGCTACAAGTTCGAACAGGAACTCCATAGATCATTTGAAAATAAAGGATATCTTTCAAACAAGGAAATAGGTAAAATCTTCGGAAAGCACATGAATCAGTATATGGGGGAATTTGTTGAACGATCCGAAGGTTCCCAAAACTGGTGGGTCTACTGGTCACATATAAGAAACTTTTTTTACGTATATTCTTATGTCAGCGGAAATCTTATTGCAGCAGCGCTGAAGAAGAAATATGAGCAAGACCACAGCTTTATGAATAACATTAAGCACCTGCTTTCCATAGGGAATTCTAAAGCGCCGATGGAAGCTTTCAATGATATTGGAATAGATATTAGAAATAGAGGGTTCTGGGAGGAAGGGTTGAATGAACAAGAGAAAATGCTGGAGAGGGCATGGACATTATCAAAAAACCTTGGCAAAATCTAAGTATGGAAGATAGGCCAAACGACGTAACTGAAGAGAACCAAGACCCGGAAGAGAACATTTTCAATCGATTTCAGAGCCAATCCATAGGGGAAGGTTTTGCCAAAATTCCTAAAAGAAAAGGAGAACTTAAAACACCGGCCTTAATTATAGTTTTCCTACTTTTAGCTTTGATCACAGCGGCCTTGTATATTTTATCTCAAGATCCGCAGCCGGAAACCCAAATAGATGAGGATCCTCCGGAAATCATAATAACGAAGGATCCCCAAGAAATTACAACATTAAGAACTTATCAAAATGATGTCTACGGACTTTCCGTTGAGTACGATACTGATATACACAGGTTGAGGGAAAGAGTACCTTCTTCCGACCAAATCTCTATCGCTCGAATCGAATACCTTCAAAACAGACCGGAAAATCTTGAGAAAGAGACCGATCTTGAAGAGGGATATTTACTCAAAATAGCTGTTTTTGAGGGAATCGACAGGGAAATACAGGATCTAATAGAGAGAAAGAAGGAAAAGTTCAAGGTAGAATGTCCCGCTCAGGCAACTATAGGTAAAACTTATTCAACCACAATAGATGGAATTGACGGAAGTTCTTTTGAAGTTATCAATTGTCCTCAGGACTATATAGTCAATTTGATCAATTTTGGGGGCAGGGTTTTTGAGATCACGCAAGTTTACAGAGGGGATATTGGTTTCAAACAAAGCTATAAAGCCCAGACAGAGAGTCTAATCGACACTGTAAGCTGGTACAGGGAAAAGGAATTCGAGAAAACAGAAAGTACTATCCGAAATACCCGCTACGGAATAGAGATCACCCATCCCCTCCTGGATATTGAATGCTGCGAAGTAACTCAACCATCTCTTGAGAATCTGACAAAAATCGCTGTGCTGGCCAATTTCATTGAAGGTCAGGATCCACGACAAGTATCGGATAAGTTCGGCGTATTTGGTTACGACGGAGACAGAATATCTTTTGATCTATTCCTGAATCAACAGAAACAGACCTTGATTCAGGAATACAGGGTGGTGGAGGAAAAAGATCCTACCGGATTACGGGAGAGTAGAGTCTTTGTTGGAGGACAAGAGGCCCTGAAATTACAAAACTACGCTTGGTGGGGAGAACTAACATACGTAGAACATCCTTTTTCTGAAAAATTTATAATTATTGTTGTCCCGCACGGTATTTCCAGCTCTTTTAGTGAAACGATAGAGAGAATTCAAGAAAACATCAATTTCTTAGATCAATAAACTTCAATCTCTATTACGGCGTCATCCTTTACATAAGAACATACGTTATTAGTGCAAATAGGTCTTGCTTCATCACAACAAACCATAGGGCATATATCAGCATGTCCGGGAGGGCATTTGGACTCCAAAGCTTCATTCCATGCCGTTAAATACTTTCTGCTTATGGACGTATCAAAGTCAGGCCCGCACCCTGAACACAGACACCCACAATTCTCCTTCACCAAAACACAATCGGCATCCACCTCACAATAACGGATATCATCCGGAAAATTTTCAAAATCGACTTCCGCTGAACTCGGGGGAGAGGGTTCTATTTTAACTGGATCGGACGGATGGGTTCCCTCCGGAGAAGGAAGAATCGAAGGAAGATCCAAAAAAGTAAGTGCGGTAAAACCGGCTATCACTGTAAGTAAAAGAGCGATCCAGAGGGGAACATTCCCTTTTTCACGTCGAATTTTATCTTTATTTTTAAAATATGTTTTAATCATGTACTTTATTATAATCGATGGAATTGGATTTGTGGATTTGTTAGAATGTCAGAGCTATGGCCCCATCGTCTAGCGGTCAGGACACCAGGTTCTCATCCTGGAAACCGGGGTTCGATTCCCCGTGGGGTCACCATCATCACATCAAACAGCGGACGCCAAATCTGCAATTACTTAAAACCAGAGATTTAAAAGGCGCTTATGAACCAGTTTCTCCGGCATTATCGGAACTGACGCTAAGAGCGCCTTTATCAAGATCTTTCATAATACTATGCTCTTTCTTAAGATTTTCTATACTTCTCTCAAAATCTTTGTTGATCTCTAAGACTTTATCGTAACCTTCTGCCTTAATCTTTAATCTTTTGTGTTCTCTTAATACCGGCAGTAGATTTATCATGAATAAATCAAAGTATTGATTGTTCTCTTGCCCACATTCTTCGACAAAATTTACAACCACAGATTCCAGGCTTTCCTCAAGATCCATTGATCTAATAATTTCTATATATTTTTCTTTAAGTTTCATTACCTACTCCTTGGGGAAAATTCATAATATGTTTCATTATCAGACCTTGAAGCTCTTTTTCTTTTTCCGGATCCCTCTCCAATTTGTGAAGTGTGAGTAACTTTCCAAGCTCAACATAGTAACTTGCGATTATTTCCGGCTCAACCCCAGTTTCCTCTGCTTCTTTTTCTTCCATGTTAGATAACACGTTCTCTGTATCTTCCAGAGTTTCCTTTATTTGCTCGTCTCTTTCCGTTATCAGATTCTCATATCTTTCAATAAACGTGTTTTTTAAAATTTCTTGATGATTTTTCTGTGCTTCATAAAACTCTCTCCTTACTTCAATTCTCTCATCATAAAATTCTCTTTTACGGTCGCTTTCCCTTAAAGATTCAATTAAAGCTTTACCGTTTAAACGCTCATACCTACTCTTATATTGATCCATTGTTAGAGCCCCAATAATCAGCAGTTGCCTTAATTTTAGATTTTTCTCTTCTACTTCTTCTTTATTAAATGCTTGTCCGGATAGTGATTCGGGAAGTCCTCTTCTTCCACGTTCACCTTCGTGATAACGGTAAATTTCTTCGTTTAAATTGTTCATTTCTTGTTCCGTTGAAAGCTGGATTAGCCCCCCTCTGTAACGTTCGTTCTCCAAAAGTCCCTCCGTAATTCCTTCCATTTGGGGTGTCAAAGTTTCCCGATCTACTCCATAGGTAAATACCAGCAGACTGTTCTTTTCCGGTTCAAGAGAGTTGTTCATTCTTAGAATTATCCGAACCTCCCTGTCTTCCGCTCTCTCCGATTCTGTAGTAAGCGGTGTAATAATTATCTCGGGTTGTCCCAATCTATCTTCGTCCATTTCCGGAAGTGCTTCACCAGGGGCGATTCTGATTGCGTTTGGCCAATGTCCATCAATATTATTTTTAAAATTCTCTTTTAACAGAGTCTTTGCAAAATCAATTTTGTTCTCATTATTAAGATTACTCCAGTGCTTGGAAAGTCCTTCGTGAGTGGCTTCGACGCTTTCCACATATTTCTGGGATTCTGGAGTCTGGGTTGTTGGTGGGGGCTGTTCAGCAGTGCTTTCTACCATGAATTAATCTTACTAATTAATCATTTTCTTATCAACAATCCCTTTTTAAATTGAACTGTGCTTATTGAGAATTTGATAGAATAGCAACATCATGATCGACTTTCAGACACTGTGGAATACCTATTTTAAAAGCCGGGGTTCGATTCCCCGTGGGTTCACCAACTGACTTTTTAATAAATCCTGCTTGCTGGAAGGCTCAAAGGCAGACAATAAGCTAAGCGTGTTTCACTAAATAATTGTTCGTACCTTAAAATTTAAGGTTTTTTGCAATGGAAGTTTTTGTATAGACTTAATTCTCTAATTCTGCGAGAATTTCCATTATTTGTTTTTGTGACAGAGGCAACCATGGAGAGCTATCTATATTAGCGGCAGATGCTGCAGGGCTTTGTCCCTGATTCCACCACTTTGCTTGAAAAGGTATTCCTTCAAATAATACTAGTTCCCCTCCTTCATATTCTACGGTACCGGACCATTTAGGATAGGTACCCTCAGGAAGTGTAGCTTGTCTAACTGGACTCTCCCCTGGTAAAACTGGCCCGATTAACTGCCAAGGAGTTTCCCATGATTGTAAAACGGGATTATCCGGAAGATCGTTTTTTGTCCACCATTTTGCTTCATAAACATTGCCGCGCCATACTACTTTCACGCCTCTAGGATAAGCCCCCGTTTCTTGCCATATTTGATATGGACTATTTTCCGGATCATCAATTATTACATCCACTGTTTCTAGATCATTTTCTGTTTGTATTAAGGCATTTTGAGATATCTCTCCCTCAAAACCATTACTTAAAATTTTTGTAAAACTATATTTTGGAGCATTAACTCCGCTGCACGAATTAGAGACCACTTTTACATCCACATAATTTTCACCGCAAGGAGTATCCCTATTTGCCGACCACATAGATATTCTTCCAATTCTCTGATCTAGAGCAAATTCATTCAGGCCCTCCGCATCTTCCAAAGTAAAAACTTCGTTTACAAAATCGTTTTGACCAATCATTGGAGTAGCACCAATCTTTCTCCACAAAGTTCTGCTACTTAAATTGATATCCTTTTGCGTATACAAGATTCCTAATTGTCTATGAACCTCTCTTAAGGCGCTTATTGAAGCTTCGAGCATTGAATCATTTTTATCTTTACTATTACCGTAATTCATTGTCATCACATTGACTCCCGAGATATCTACGCCTTTGTCTAACATTATAGATATTGCATCTGTACCTTCTTTTGTTAAACCTTGAGGTACAACCGGCAAAGTTAACCAGACAGCTAAGTTACCGCCTTCAGTTCTCATTTGCTGCTGCAGTTGAGCGATTGCCTCTGCACGTCTTTCCCCTGCTTCTAAGTTATTTAATCCCTCCCCCTCAAGATCGAGATCTATAGTGTCTATGTTATATCTGGAAATAACAGATAAATACGCTTCCAACAGTCTCTCTGGATCAGTACACCCAAGTGCTATTTCATCATTCTTAGC
Organism: candidate division WWE3 bacterium; assembly: GCA_003564915.1. Taxonomy (GTDB): domain Bacteria; phylum Patescibacteriota; class WWE3; order UBA101185; family UBA10185; genus T3SED10-354. Next base: position 28,177 of record PXDX01000075.1, on the reverse strand, counting down.
TCCTCCAAAAGAAACGGCAATCTCCCCTCCTTGCTGTCTTAGTCGAGCGATTCGGCGATCCATATCCAAAGATACAGCCGCCTCATCAAGTGTATAGTAAGTCCCCCATGTAGGGGAGCACGCATCTGACTCAGAAGAAACTATAAACGAGAGAACAACGTTGGACTCTTTATCCGTACCGAGTTGCTCAAAGCCGTATAACGGGATTGCTGTAACATCAACGTAGGAGGCAAACCATGGGTCAAAATCGATAATAGAGGCTATCTCAGTATTTGTGCGTCTTTTTAAATCTACTCTATAAATTACCAAGGCTAAAATAAATAACACTAATATAATCCTAAAAATGGAAAGCTTTTTTTGAGGTCTTTCAGGTATTTTCAATGTAGTGTCCACTTTCTCTTTTTTCATTAAAGCTAGCTCCTTTCATGTCCAACGGTAAGTTTATTGACACTTTTGTAAGGCAAATTCCCGCTATTTCTGCCATAATAAAGAATTGCTTTCCAATCCAATTTTTGCAATCGTTCTGCATCGGTTGAAGATTTTTTATTCTTTACCTCCACATAAAATAAGTCCTTAAAGCCTAACCACAGATCTACAAGTAAATTACCTATTCCTATATATGCTACTATAGCCCATAAAGCGGCTAAAGCATTAAATCCAGCAAACACAGCATTTCCCCAGCTTTGACTTTCCAAGTTACGCATCAATGTAAATACAGAAAATCCTACTATAAAGAGGGGGGATAAAACATATATTAAGCCCGCAGCGGTTCTATTCTTAATCTTTGGGGTTCGGGCAAAAGGAATTTTCTTTGCCGTCAAGGCTTGCTGCAGTGACTTAAAAACTCCAGCAATATTTACAGGAAGTAAAATCAAATTAAAACCATATATACGAATAACGTCGGTATACCTGTATCGGCAATATTTCAAATCTATAGACATAGAAATAAAATATGGCAAGGCGGAAAGCAGTACCAGAGGACTTAAAAGGCGGCCATCGTAGGGGTACGCTAAAAGAAAAACCAAGCCAATGTTAGACCATGCAATAGAAGCCATATAATTCAATCTAAGTAAAAATTCCGTCTTGGAAATACTTTCCCCTTTGCTTTTTTGACCACGTACATGTGTCATTAATTTAGGTAAGATAATGAGACCGCCGTTAGCCCAACGTCTTCTTTGCACTACAAGAGAGCCAAAATCTGGAGGAGTCGCACTATAACTTAGGCGTTCTGGATAATTAATCAAACGCCATCCATTCATAGCTATATCAATACTAGACTCAGTGTCTTCTATGACAGTATGATCCTGTATATATCGTTTTATTTCATAACCACCAATCCACTCCTTCTCAACAATATCTTCCAATGCTTTTTTCCTAATTATTGCGTTAGCGCCCACCCAAAAAGTAGCATTATAATAAGTCATACCCTGATGTAATATATGCTGAACATCCGTCGTAGCTCCAGCGAGCCTTTCAATTCGTGTAGGTGCTCCTCTAAAAGATGAGTATGGGGTCTGGGCAACCGCAACATCACTATTATCGGGCTGTTCCAAAAGATAAACCAAGCGGAGACAATACTCACGTAGCAATATGGAATCTGCATCAAGTGTAAGTAAATAGTCGCTGTCCGGTATATCAATTGATGTTTCATCCTTTTTTTCTGTAGGAACCAGCTCCACACCTACTGGAGTTTCTACCTGACTATAAGCACCTCCCATAAGACTTATGTATGAGTTAAGGTTCATGGCCTTATTTGGCTCATGTGAAAGAGAGATATACTTCTTTCTTTCAAAAACCTCAAGTTCCGCATTAAAAATCCATGAAAGTCTACAGTATAAATGTAAAATAACATCTTTTGTCAATCTAGCGTTCTCTTTACGAGAAATTAGTAAAGCTTCTTTAACAAGCCTTAAATCTTTCTCTAGTCCGCCAATGACCTCCTCAATAAAAAAGATGTCTACATGATCTTCTAAGGTTTGTCCTTTTGAGAAATTCTTTAACCATTTTTCAGCCCATTCGTAATGATCTATTACCTCGACTATGGCCTCATCAATATCAGAAATTTTTGAGTAATTTCTTTTTTTTGCTCGCGCTGTAGCTTTACGAAAACGAATAGATGGTTCTTCTAAAATCTCGGCTATATCTTTGCTTAAGTCTTTTGTTTCTTCATATTTAGACATATCCTTAGGGTGAATTTTTTTGTGATCGTCATCAATTAGAAGCACTATGCGTTTTTTTGGATATTCTTGTAAAGCGGCGGATAAAAGTGTATTCCTAACTACGCCGGGCTCTTCGTTATAAGAAGGAACCAAAACCGTAATCGCGGGTTGATTTGACGAAAAATAACTATCTAACAAGGCTTTCGGAGTACGTATGTGTGTGCTGAATCTCTGTAGAGCCCCGTGTCTTGCTACAAGATACATTAAAGCCGAGAAAGTTAAAAATGTTACTACCAACAAATAAAAGAATACCTCCAAAGTAAAATTATAAGTGTTGGGACCCTCCATTAGCTGTCTAACTATTACCAAAGTCAAGTACATAGACCAAAAAAATATAGTCAGAACAATGGAAAATCTGCTCCAGGCGATATTTCTAACAGAAGGAGATTCGTGTATATATGGGAGAGCTTTAGTTTCTTCTTCAGTACCTCGCTGACGTTTGCTCAAAAATCTATGGGTTTTTTTCTTTGATTTTATTTTTATCATATGATCAATTCTTGCTGTGGGACATATTATCATATTAGAGCTCTCTATTATAGTAATTAAGAATTCATTCTTAATTTTGCTCCTTGTACTTAATAAATATATAGGATGAAAAACACAATAAAACCCGGAAAACCAAAAAAAATCAAGCTTTACAGATAGTTACAAAACTGAGAAATTACAACGCAATTCTACTCTCATATAATTAGGACTATTTCAGAGTAATTAAGATCTTGACAGCTATTGATCAAGAGCCGTCAATCCCTCCAAATCTGTTAAAATTAGACCACTATGGTTAATGTAGAAATATTTATTCTTATCGCACTAATAATCTTGGGAGGCGTTGCGCTAATGACATATCTCCTTCTGAAACAGATCAAAAACTTAAAGAAAGATCTTAAAAAAGAAGAAGATGCTGTCCTCACACAATGGCTTAAGGAGATGAAATCCAGTGTGGACCGAAACACCGACACCTTGGAAAAACAATTACACGATCAGAGAAAAACTCTCGATGAACAGCTCAAAAATCAACGCGAAGCCATGGGCCAACAAACAAAGGTGCTTTGGGAAAGACTGGAGAATGCCACCAATGTTATAGGAAAAGTACAAGAACATTTGGGGGGAATAAGCGAGCTGGGAAAAGACATGAGGGAGCTAAACAATATATTAAAAGCGCCTAAACTCCGAGGAGAATTAGGCGAGTTTTTCCTTTACGAAATTTTGGAAAACTCCCTACCTAAAAGTCTTTATAAAACACAATATAAATTCAAAAACGGCGCGGTCTGCGATGCGGTCATTATTATTGAAAAGGGATTGATCTCCGTGGACTCAAAGTTCTCAATGGAAAATTTTCGTGCCATGAAAGAAGCGAAGCAAGACTCGGATAGAACCAGTTTAAAGAAGGCTTTCCTAAGGGATGTAAAAAAGAGAGTAGATGAAGTGGCCGATAAATATATTCTTCCTGAAGAGGGGACAATGGATTTTGCGATTATGTACATTCCTTCAGAGAATATTTTCTACGAATTGATAGTACATTCTACAAAGATCGAAGAATATGCAAGAAATCGAAACGTCCTCATGGCCTCACCTAACACGTTTTCCTATTTTGTAAGAACAATACTTTTGGGGTACCAGCAGCACGAAATCGAAAAAAATGCCAAGGAGATATTAAAAGCTCTTGGTGGAATTAAGGTTGAAGCTAAAAAATTTGAGAGCGATCTGGATACACTTTCCAGACATATAACAAATTCCTATAAGAACATGGAAAGAGTTTCATCCTCCTTTTCGGATCTATTTGGAAGAATAGAGCGTGTGCAAAGTATTGAATCAAGACAAAGCGAAATCCAAATAGAGGCACCGGATGATGAGGAATAGCGTTTGAATAAAAATAGCGGAGGGTCGATCAGATTAAAAACATATTTGTTGTCTGATCGGCCCCCCGAACCCACTACTCACTCTCATCGTCGATCACATCTCGAATGGCTAATGCTCCGCGAGCAATAACGTATCCGACGAGAGCTCCGAAAAGAGCCATGAGAGCCGTAAAAACCCACCAAAAAGCCATTTTCCCACCCCCCGGTTTCACTAAAAAGCGCAAAGCTCCATAGTATAATAATTCAAATGGCCGAAAAAATCACGCTCAACGAAAGCCAAACGAAAGCCGTAGACCATAAGAGAGGCCCTCTTCTAGTGGTTGCTGGGGCGGGAACCGGAAAGACGCGGGTCATAACTGAAAAGATCAACCATTTAATTAGCGAGGATGGAACCGATCCAATGAAGATCCTCGCCCTTACATTTACTGAGAAAGCCTCGGAAGAAATGCTTAATAGAGTTCAAGACACCATGCCGTTAGCCTACGAAGAACCCTGGGTCTACACATTTCACAGATTCTGCGAAAGAGTATTGAGAAAAGAAGCCTTAGAGATAGGTTTAGATCCTTCCTACAAGATCATTCCTTTCCCGGAGCAGTGGCTTCTCTTTAAGGAAAATTTGTTCTCAATGGGCTTGGATTATTACAGACCTCTAGGAAACCCGACCAAATTTGTGGCGGCAATGTTAAAGTTCATTTCCAGATTACAAGACGAGAATATATCACCGGAAGACCTGCAAATTTATACGGAAGCAAAAAATTTCGAAGACGATGAAGCAAAAAAATGGGCGGAGATCACAAACGCTTACAAGACGTATCAAGAGGTGAAAGTGGACGAATCTAAATTGGATTTTGGCGATCTAATAACCTGGACTATAAAACTTTTTATTGAGCGGCCTTCAATACTGGAAAAATATCGTAAACAATTCGAACACATACTTGTGGATGAATTCCAAGATACCAATTACGCACAATATGAACTTATAAAACTGCTTTTTCCGCAAAAGGATACGTACGAGAGAGGCTTGACAGTGGTGGGAGACGATTCCCAATCCATTTATAAATTCCGCGGTGCGGCCATATCCAATATTCTCCAATTTAAAAAAGATTATCCTTCTACCGAAACCGTCACACTAATAAAAAATTACAGATCAGGTCAATCGGTTTTGGATGCGGCATACAGACTAATTAAGAATAACGATCCCGATACTTTGGAAACAAAGCTTGGGATATCAAAAAAACTGATCAGTCAAAAGACGGGAAATAATAATGACCAAAAACCTAAAATTATTGAAGTGGATACTTTAGAGAACGAGGTGGATTTTGTGATAACAAAGATAATCAATATATTGGGAGAAGAAACACAATATACTTACAAGGATTTTGCTATTCTTGCCAGAGCGAACAACCATTTAGATCCTTTTGTTCTGGCCCTTAGAAAATATGAACTTCCCTATCAACTTGTAGGAAATCGCGGTCTTTACGACCGTAATGAAATAAGAGATATCCTTGCTCTCCTGAAAGTACTGGTCGAACCTTATGATCCAACAAGCATATACAGAGTATTGAATTTGGATTGTATGAAAATAAATTCCGACATAATAAACAAAATTATGGCGTCATCAAGGTACGAAAAGAAAGAGATCTGGGACGTTATGGAAGAAACTGAAAATGAACAGGTCAAGAGAACCCTACAACTCCTTGAGAAATATAGATCCAAGATCCCTAAAACCACTCCGGTGGGGCTGGTCTATGAGCTAATAAATGAAATTGATTACCTTGAAAAATTTGTAAGGGAGGAGAACCTGGAAAATCAGCTCAGCCTAAAGAATTTGGATCTATTTCTGGAAAAAATAAAAAGATTCGAGATCGACTTTAATCAAAGTAAAAAAGAACTTCCAACATTAATAGAATTTATGAACTATACCGAGGCCATGCTTGAGGCGGGAGAAAATCCGGCACAAGCGGAAATTGAAGATATTGACACCATAAACCTACTTACTGTTCATTCATCAAAAGGATTGGAATTTCCTGTCGTCTTTATGGTAAATCTAGTCTCTACAAGATTTCCTTCAATGAACCGAAGCGATAAGATTGAGGTTCCGGATGATCTGATAAAAGAGACTTTGCCTGTAGGAAATGCTCACATCCAGGAAGAACGGCGCCTCTTCTATGTTGGAATGACTAGATCCCAAAAATATTTGCATATGGTATACGGAAAAGACTATGGAGGGAAAAGGCAAAACAGACCCAGTGGATTCCTCGAAGAAACCGGAATAGATCCTTTGATAGTTGAAATGGAAAAAGATGTAAACCGGCAAAAAAGTTTTCTTAGGGAAAGCTCAAAACTTAAGGAAAGTCCTGACAAAGAAGTAAATTACCGCATACCCGAGTCCGTAAGTTACACTCAAATATCCACATACGAAGGCTGCCCGCTTAAGTATAAATACAGATACATATTAAACATTCCCACGCCCCCGAGCCATGCCCTTAGTTTCGGAAACACTGTTCACAAAACTCTAAGGGAGTTCCACGAAAGGTTGTTGGCGGGAGAAGTTCCCCTGGACAAACTTTTGCAACTTTATGAAAAAAATTGGGAACCTCTCGGATATGATAGTAAAGAACACAGAGAGGAAAGATTCGGTAGCGGAAAAGAGTTACTTAGAAATTATTACAATTCCCTTGACGAGAAAACAGAAACCATAGGTATAGAAAAAGCCTTCAATATTAAAATTGATGAGATCAGGTTATACGGCTGGATAGATAGAATTGATCGAACAAAAGGCGGTATAGAAATAGTTGATTATAAGACCGGAAGTCTTAAGGACCAAAAAGAAGTTGATAAAGATAAACAAATAACTCTCTATGCTATAGGAGCAAAAGAAGCCCTAAAACTAAATCCAGACAAACTAACTTTGCATTTTTTGGAGCATGGTAAAAAAATATCTACCACCAGAACCGATGAATCTATGGAAAAGGCCAAAAAAGAGGCTGCGGAGGTGGTAAGCAAGATAAAAGACAGGCTTTTTGATGCGATTCCGGGCTACCATTGTCGGTGGTGCGATTACAATAATATTTGTCCTCATGCAGTAAAAGAATGACCTTTTATATAGGAGTATTGGAATATTTGGAAATAAGCTTCAAAAATCTATTAAATATCTTAACTCTGGGAGCAGGGAACTCAACTCTTTGACCGCCAAATTTCTCCTTAAAATGGCTTAGACCTCCCCAATTTTTTGTAAAACCCGGAAATCTCTTATCATCAACACCTTCCAGATCAAACCATTTGTATCCTAAAGATTTTAAGTAAAGTATGGATTGCCAATATAATTCATAGCCGTTCTTGGTTTTCCTGCCTTCTGCGGTTGTACCTCCGTGAAGATACCAAACCCCATTGCCAAAACCCAGATAAAGATTGGTTCCCGTTACTTCTCCGCTCTCTGTTCTGACCATACCAATAATTGCTCTATCCTTAAAAAGCTCCGCTTTCTTTTTTATGTCTTCCCTACTTTGAATATAGAAACTCTTTTGTTTACCGGTACTTTTGTGGATCTCGTAAAATTTCTCCACCAAATTTTCGTCCGGGTCAGTATAAAAATCGGTTACAGCTCCTTCTCTTTTTGCCCTCCTGATAGAGTACTTACAGCTCCCGGATAGATCCTCCCACAAAGATTCTTTGTCTTTTGAGAGATCAATAAAGATGGTGGTGGGTGGAGTAAGAGGAGAACCTTCCGTAATATACCCAGCTTGATCCAAAATTGTTAGATCCTGAGACAAATCGGGTTCTACTTTCACAAATGCGATCTTGTTTTCTTCAGCGATCTTATCAAAATCTTTTAGATCTGAAACACTTAAACCGCGGGGACGTTGCACTTTGATGACATTTCCAAATCTACTTTTCATCATAACGCCCTTGATACCGCCCGAGGTTTCCAAAATCTTCCATCCCAAAAATTCCAGATACTCCAGCCATTCTTCTGATTGCCTTATGTCCAGCGGATACATCTAGAAACCTCCTCTCTTGAAATTCAAAAATAACCAACGAGCTTCATTTGCATAATTAAACATCTTGTACCAAAAGGGTTCCAATACCAAATCGTACGAAGGGATATATTCCACATATTCAGCGCCGAATTTGATCTTAAAATTAGTATATCCCCAGCGAGGATCCGACCTATCCTCAAGATCGGGGCAAGCTCCCCACATATCAAAAACCTCACACTCCTCTTTTTTCCCCAGAAGTATGCCTTCCCAGCCCAAGAGATTGCTAGGATGAAGATTTCCGTGCTTTCCGGACGACCCTCCGTAAGGATAATATAAGACATTCCCGTAAATAAAAAACATCCAGGAAACCAAAGGAATATTCTGATAATAAGCCGTCAAAATCCGAGCAACTCCCTCGCTACCTAGTATATTCCATAAATTCCAATAGTATTCCTTCGGATGAATGTAAAAACCCTGCTGCTCAGAGGTTTTCCTTAATAGATCATAAAAAACGTTGAAACCATGTTCACCTTCTTCCTCTCTTACGATCACGCCTTTTCTACGTGCGTATCTTGTGTTGTATCTGTGCTTAGAGTGAAGATTGCTAAAAAGCTGCTCTTCCGTTTGGGTTAAATCCAAGAGTAAGCTGTGCCTCATAAAATTATTCCGGGGAGATTTAACACAGCCTTCATTTTGAAATATCTCAATCGCGTTTTCTCCCTTTGAAGAAGTAATTAGGATATCAGGAACATCAAAATTTATTGCAAAGCAATTATTCTCTTTAAGAGAAATGATTAGATCTTCAAAATTTATTGAGAAGGGATCTACTTTTGGGCAATAAGCATAGTATTTCTCCATTAGCGGTATGGGATGCATGGTATAAAGGACCTCACCTGCCCTAACAGGCTCAGCTCCGTAAGATTGCCTAAATTTCTCCCAAACCGGGGATTGTACTATATGCACACAAGCAGTATATCACTTCATCTCAAGGAATATCTCCTGATCAATGTTCAGCAGACCTTCCAGAACAGCGATATTCTTCTCTTTTGCAAAATCGGAAGGACTGTAAGAAACTATTTCCGTACCAAAAGGACCTCTAAAATCAAACCTGAAAACATCATCCAAGGTTCCCGCTTGTTTTTGCCAATAAAGAGAATACCTTTGATCCTCTTTCGAAAGCGAGAGATCTTCCGGAAGATCATACGATAACTCTACTCTCAAAACCTCCGAGGGATCTAAGACAAAACTGAACGCAAAAACATTGTAAGATCCTTCCTCGTATACAAGTGTTGAAGACATGATATCCTCAGTTTGATCCCCTCTATATAATGAAGCTCCGGCAAGATAAGAACCCCGAGGGGAATAAACACGTACATAGTTGGTGTAAGGGCCGCCGGGCCAAGCATTGTTATTGCCGCGGTGTCGATAGTTTAAGTTTAACTTAGAACGAAGCAGACCATCCCTAGTATCGGATGATACTGAGTAGCTGTAGGAGTTGGAAACAAAATGATTTGCTTTAGTTCCTCCCAGATTAGAATTAACTACCATAAGAAAATCCCCTTCTACTAAAACAAGCGACCCATCCCAACCCTTGCTTCTTAATAAGGAAGCTAAGGATGGATTTTTTACATAAATCTGCAGACTTCGGGATTCAAGAGAGGAATGTATCTGTGTCAGAAAATGACCCGTTTTATCTGATGACAAAGCAAAAACACTTTCAAGGAGTTTGGCCGAAAGTACCGTCAAAAAGCTCCTTTTTTCACTTATACCGTCCCGATAGTCAAATTCGCTGTGATACTGAGTTCGTTCATATAAATTATCAGCACTAATTTCCTCGTTATAGGAGGCAAGATAGACCGGACCCGTCACTTCCAATAAAGAACGTATTAGATTAAGATCTATCCCTATAATTCCATCAAAAGAACGGTTGTCCAATAAGAAGAAGAGATTCTCAATTTTAGACGCACTTTCAATAAAATCCGGCGACCAGTTAGCGTTTCTAATGTGCAAGATTTCCTCACCCAAAAATTCACTTATAGGATCGGGCGGCTCTACTGCGATATTCCTTAAGTCTATCTGACCATCAGGATTATATATATCATCGATAAAAAGTTCTTGGATCTTCCCGTCCCTTACTGTCAAGACTCCATAAGAGCCAATGAACCCTCCCGTAGGCCTAATCTCGGCTGGATTTTGGAAAAGCAATAAATACTGTTTGGTTCTATCTACACCCAAAACTGAAGAAAGAGAAGAAGAAACCAAGACGGCATCATCAAGCAAATCGTTAGCCCTGTTCATTGCGGCTCCAAAATTTGAGGAGTGGGTTGCTAGCATGGAAGGTAATTTTTCCTCGTTCACTTTTTCATAATGCGCTAAGGCCATATTCATCGTACTCTTTGCGTTAACAAGCTCCCCCGTACTGAGCGCAAAATCCTCTTCGGAAAAGACATTTTCAGATGTGGGTTTTAACACCTCCCAAAGAGAGCTGAAAGGATCCAGTGCTCGCGATGTCCTATAAAGAGAACCGCTAAAATAGGATGCCGAATCGAATAAACTATCGATGGATCCGTAGGTTTCAGTAAGTCCGGTAAGCTTAAAAGCCCAATTCAACTGCCTAAATGAATCTCGAGCTCGATTGAAGTTAATAAAAGCAGTACGAGAATGCTCCTCTGAATCATCCGTCCGCAAATGGATCAAATTGAAAGAAACTTTCTCTAAGGCTTTTACCGCTCTGTAAGAGGAATAAATAGTCGTCACCGCGGGAGCCATAACCATGAAAAAGGCTGCAACAAAGATCCCGAAAATAATATATTTAAGATTGCCTCTAAAGGAGAAAGGGGCCGAAGATCTTTTGGGAAATTGTAAATTTTTCAAAGAATCCTTTTCCTTACGATCCGAACTCTTTTTCCTTTTGAGATTTATTCTAGGTAGCCTAAAAGACGGAAATTTGAATCTGAATTTCATTTTTTTACTGAAATCTCTGGAATTTAACCTCTTTTCAGCGGGACTTTCCTTTTTAAGATCGCTCTTATCCAGATCTTTTTTGGCGTCCAAAAGAGAGTGTATTGCAGTAGATCTATTTCTCTCTTCTAATTTATCCTTTATGACCTTGGTGGGCTTAAAAGAATGAGGATTGACCCTATAAGAAAATCCTTCCAACGAAACCTTAAGGCCGTCTTTTAATTGCGTTTCGGGAACCCATCTTGGGACTTGCTCTCCTCCGGAAGTTAAATATGTAATTTCAAAGGGAAGCGTTTCATCAACATACTTAAGACTCAACTCCTCATTGGCCAAACTTTTCATTATAAATGCCAATTCCAAGTCCGCATGAACTTCCTCGCTGCGAATATCAAAAACCCTTCCTGAAGTCCGCTTATAAAATAACGCTTTGATAAGAGCATCTACCGCATCATCTACATAAACATAGGGGGATTTTTCTACACCATCTCCATATATCTTGAGTTCCCTTCCCTCCAGAACAGCATCAATAAAGCGGAACAATCCTTGAGGAAAATCCAAAGACATTCCGGGACCATATACAGGACAAAGCCTAATAATCCGTCCGTTAAGATCCTTATTATTAACATAATCCCAAACCAAGGAACGAAGGAATTCACTGTTTTTAGCGTATGAATACTGTTCTTTTTCCTGATCGGCACCTCTCTTCTTTACGGTAAAAAGAGGCTCCACCAAGGCAAAACGCGCTTTCGAGGAAACTGCCAAATCCAATAAATTCTTAGTGGCAAACGCGTCGGAGATAAGATTTTTTGCTCCCACATCAACTGGGTCATCGGGAAATATTATCTGAAAAATATAATCCACTGACTGAATCTTCTCTGGAATTCCCTTGTCCGCTTCAACATTAAAAAGAGCAAAGTTGGGATCGGATAAAAGAGATTCTACATTTTTACGAACATCAAGGTCGACTTCATCCAGAACTACGACTCTAGCACCTTTCTCCAATAGTTTTCTGCACAGATTCAACCCCAGATAGGAAATTCCGTTGTAAACCAAGATGGTCGGAGTGAGAGCTGATTTTTTAATAACAAGATCTTTAGGCATAGGGGCAGTTCAATTCATCTATACCAGTATATAACAAAAATTTATTCGATATAATGGTTTCATGGATTTAAAGGATATGATCCATTTCATAAAACATAATTCAACTATATTGATTGGTCTATTGATCGCGGGAGGGCTTCTGGGAGCGCTCGTTTTTTATGTAATTCCGGAAAAATACATTGGGTCAGGACTGTTTTTCATAACCAGAGAAGCAGAGATCAGCGACGAATTCTACACTTACTCCGGTTATTATAATCAGCAAACCGCTCTGTCTCACACCAGAACCGTAAGAGGGATAATGGAAACCGAAGAATTCCAAGCGATGCTTCTAAGAGAGCTAGGTATTGAAGTGAATCGCAAGAGTCTGCGCAAATTCAGGAAAAACTATAGAGTCAAGGAAACGGGTCCCCAATTAATAAAAGTTGAGATTAAATCAAATGAAACCGCGAAATTAACGGAAACCTGGTCAGTTCTTAACTCCGTTCTTTTGGAATTAGCTGAAATTCTGGTTGAGGATGGGGATCCAAATATTAGTACAATCCCGCTACAGGAAGTTCCTTTAGTAAGGGAGGTTCCGGAAACACTTTATGTATTTTCCTCAGTAGGAGCGTTGGTCACACTTGGACTTGGCACTTTATATTTAGGGGTAAAAGAGTATCTAAAGGAGAGATAAGGTGTCAAAAAATAACGGCAAAAGTTACACTCTCTTTACCGACGGGGGATCCCGTGGAAATCCCGGACCTGCTGCAGCAGGAGTCGTTATTAAGGACCCCAAAGGGAAAAACCTTAAAAAAGCAGGAAAATATTTAGGGATAAAAACAAATAACGAAGCGGAATATCAAGCCCTTATCCTGGGAATGAAAGCCGCCATTCTGGAGGAAATCAAAGAGCTAACATGCATTCTTGACAGCGAGCTAATAGTCAAACAGCTTAACGGCCTATATAAGGTAAAAAGTGCAAATTTAAAAAAGTATTTCAAAACCATAAGGGAAATGGAGAAAAATTTCATTTCTATAGAGTACAACCATGTTAAGAGGCAAAAAAACAAAGAGGCCGATGAAATGGTAAACCATATCCTGGATGATATTGATAAAAGAAATGAACCTAAAAAATAAAAAAGGAACCATTCCTCTCTTAAAAACCAGCAAAGTCGAGAGATCCGTGATTAGAGCTTTGAAGTATTCGGCTGTTTTTAAATATCCCTTAAGCTTCTATCAAATTGCCTTATACATGGATGTAAGATCCACACGAGAGGCTTTAAGATCCTCTCTGAAGTCTCTGGTCAACAAGAAGATTGTGGAAAAAGATAAAGAAACGTATAAAATTCAGGATTCCGAAACTTCTGATTGGGGGGAAAAAATGGAAAAGTCGAAAGAAATAAGGGATATATACGCCAAAAAGCTTCTCAGATTAAAAAAAATACCCTGGATAAGATTTTTGGGTTTCACGGGATCTTTGGCCGCCTCGAATTATAAAGATGAAGATGATATAGATATTCTGATAATTACGGATAAGAATCGGGTTTGGCTTACCAGGATGCTGGTAGTCCTTTATCTTAAAGCCTGGGGAATATATTTTTCAGAGAAAGATCAAGCGGGAAAAGTTTGCCCAAATCTCTACCTGGAAATTAATGCCCTTTCTCAGAGCGATGATAAGAGAAATGTGTATGTGTCTGCGGAGATTACCAGGATACATCCTGTAATAAATAGAAATAGTAGCTATGAGTTATTTTTATCGGTGAACTCCTGGGTAGCAAAATTCGCACCTAACTTTTCAATTTATAAATTTGACCCCGTAAATAAAAGTAAAAAGAATCTTCTTGATGTTTTTAACAAATGCGCTTTTTTCACACAAAAAATGTACATGAAAAGTCCTTCTGAAAATGAAATCATATCCTATAACAAGATACATTTTAATAAATATGATAAATCCAAGGTCATAATTGACAAATATAAAAATCTTTTATGACCTTTATTGCGGCGTTCTTGACAAAATGGCACTCTCCATTATAGACTGCTAATAGGTAAGTAAATGTTTGCTTAGCAAGGAGGTGATTTCATGGCAATAGTTAGATGGAGAGGACGTTTTCCTACTTCATTCTTCGACGATGAAAATTGGCTTGAACCTACTTGGCCTTTCAATGTAAGTGAAACGGGTTTGGACATTTACGAAACCGAGAATTCGGTTGTAGTCGAGGCGCAAATTCCGGGCGTTCCTGAAGAAGAAGTTGATATATCGGTCGAAGGCAATGTACTAACAATAGCAGCTGATCATCAGGAAACAGAAGAAGAGAAAGAAGATAAAAAGGCAATTTATAGGGAAACTCGCCAGAGATCCTTCCGATACACTACAAATCTACCTCGAAGCGTAGACGCAGAGAAAGCTGATGCGTCGATCGATCAGGGAATTCTTAGAGTTGAAATCCCTATAGCAGAAGAGGAAAGGGCTAAGAAGATTGAGGTAAAAAGCAAAAAGTAGGAAAGACAAAAAGACAACAAAAAAGGACTCCGCTAAGCGGAGTCCTTTTTCTTTATCTAATTTATGCGCGAGAATTCTACATCATCCCGGGCATTCCACCCATCCCTCCTGCAGGAAGATTATCCTCATCTTCGCTTGGTTCCTCAGCTATCAAACAATCAGTGGTCAAAACCATCATAGCAACTGAAACGGCATTTTGAAGAGCGCTTCTTACGACTTTAGCGGGATCTATGATACCTTGAGATATCATGTCTCCGTACTCCATGGTCATAACGTTGAATCCGATGTTTTCTTCTTTGCCCTTGAAATCCGTGCTTTCCGATAAAGCTTTCATTCCAGCCAAAACCTCACCGGGATCCCTTCCGGAATTCTCAATTAGCTTACGAATTGGCCTACTAAGAGCCGCATAAAGAATATTTGCCCCCGTTTCCTCATCATTGATCAGTTCCAGCTTCTTTACTTCTTCTCTTGCTCTAAACAAAGCTACTCCACCACCGGGAACTATCCCTTCTTCTACAGCTGCTCTGGTTGCATTGACCGCATCTTCAACTCTGTGCTTCTTTTCTTTCAATTCGGTCTCTGTTGCGGCCCCAACATTAATAACGGCTACACCACCGGAAAGCTTTGCCATTCGCTCTTTTAACTTATCTCTATCGTAATCGGAATCTGAAGCTTCCATCTGTGCCTTTATCTGAGCTATTCTAGCGTCAATCTTCTCCTTATCTCCTTGCCCACCTACAATCGTTGTTTCATCTTTAGTAGAAAGAACTTTCTCCGCTCTACCCAGATCATCCACAGCAACTGAATCTAGCTTTCTTCCCGTATCCTCACTAATAAAAGTTGCACCGGATAAGATAGCGATATCCTCCAACATGGCTTTCCTTCTTTCACCAAATCCCGGAGCTTCAACAGCCAAGGCATTGAAAGTTCCTCTCAGTTTATTGACAACCAAGGTGGCTAAAGCCTCTCCTTCCATACCCTCGCTTAATATAACCAAGTTCTTGGAAACCTTTACTAGATTTTCGAGCATTGGTAACAATTCTTGAATATTGGTTATCTTCAAATCGGTTACTAAAAGGTAGGGATCTTCTATCTCCGCCACCATCTTTTCAGAATCGGTCACAAAATAGGGGGAAGCATATCCTTTGTTGAACATCATCCCTTCTTTATACTCCAATTCCAGTTCCAACCCTTTAGACTCTCCTACCGTCAATACTCCATCCTGTCCGACCTTCTCCATAGCTTCAGCTATAGTATTTCCAATCTCCTCATCCTGAGCTGATATTGTGGCTACCTGCGCACGCTCTTCACGAGTCGATATCTCCACAGACAGATCTTTTATTGCTTCCACAACGACCTTAGTGGCTTTTTCCAGCCCATGCCTTAAAATCATGGGGTTTGCACCGGCAGATATATTTTTCAAACCCTCATCAACTATGGCTTGAGTTAACAAAGTAGCTGTTGTAGTACCATCCCCTGCAACGTCATTCGTTTTAGTTGCGGCCTCTTTTACCAGCTGAGCGCCCATATCCTCAAACGGATCCTTTAAATCTATCTCCTTCGCTACGGTTACACCGTCGTGCACCACTTGTGGCGAACCCCAGCTTTGCGCCAAACCAACGTTTTTACCTTTTGGTCCCAAAGTAGTTCCCACTGCTCTGGCCAATTTATCTATACCTCCTTTAAGCTTTTGACGTGCTTCCTCATCATAAATAATATTTTTTGCTGCCATAATGACCTCCTTCTCCTTAATAAATAATCAACTAATCTTCTAGGACAGCAAGCAAATCTTCTTCTTTTACCAAGATGTGCTCCTCTCCTTCTATTTGAACTTCCGTTCCGCCCCATTTTTTATACATGACTGTCTGCCCAACTTCGACTTCGGGCGTTATCAAATTACCTTCTTTATCCTTCACGCCCGGTCCCACGGCAATAACTTCACCTTCTTGGGGCTTTTCTTTTGCGCTATCTGGGATCACGATACCTGAAGGAAGTGTTGTTTCTCCTTCCAAAGGTTTTATCAATAGATAATCAAATAGAGGTTTGATCTTTTTCATAATTTATATTCTCCTAAACAAGTAATTTACTACTAAATGTTCGCAGTGTAATTTATAGCACTCTCAGGTGAAGAGTGTCAAGAAATTAGGCGTTACAGATCGAATTTTGCGTATATCCTGATGGTTCCGCGCCCTATCTTTTTCTGCCTATAAATATTTAAAGAGGACAGCTCACCTGTAGAATCCACGTGGGGACCGCCGCAAAACTCCTTGCTATAAGATTTCTCAAGCGATTCACCGACAAAATAAACTTTTACTTTATCTCCATATTTTTCGTTCGATAAAAAATTTACTCCTTGCGCTATAGCGTCCTTGCTACCCATAATCTTTGATTTGACGGGCACATCTGATTTTATTATTGAATTGGCAATCCCCTCTATCTGAATTATCTCCTCTTCCGTTACAGGTCTATGAAAAGAAAAATCAAATCTCAATCTCTCACTTGTGATATTACTTCCTTTCTGCTCTACATCATCGCCCAAAACCCGTCTGAGAGCTTCATGAAGAATGTGAGTTGCCGTGTGATATTTAACGGTATTCTCTTCCGAATCAGCTAGACCTCCTTTGAAACGTCCGGCCGCACTTTTCCTGGATCTTTCCTTGTGTGCTTCCAAAAGATCCTGGTATATCTCGTAAAATTTTCTTGTATCAAAAGAAACACCTCTCTCACGCAGATCTTCTAAAAATATCTCTTCGGGGTAACCTAAAGATTGGTAAAAAGTAAATGCCTGTTTTGCCAGATCTTCTTCAGACGCTTTTTGGGACAATTGATCCAAATATTTCTCTATCTCCTTGGAGGCTCTTTTCAAAGACCTTCTAAACCTTTTCTCCTCCTTTTGAAAAACCTCTTTTATACCTCCCTCTTTCTCTTCCAGCTCCGGATATAACCACTTAAACATTTCAACTACCAGAGAAGCTAGCTCCGTTGAGATCTCTCGGTCTAAACCCAAGCTTTTTCCTGACCTAACTATTCTTCGGATCAGGCGCCTTAAAATATAGCCCTGATCCTTATTAGAAGGTTCTACGCCGTCCATAACAAGAAAAACCGCTGACCTAACATGGTCCGCGATGATGCGCATATGCCGGGTGCTCTCAATAGATTCCCCGTAAGAAAGACCGGAAATATTCTCTAGCGTTTCAATAAGAGGCCAAAAATTGTCGGTTTCAAAAATATCATTCTTACCTTGCAAAACTAATGCCATTCTCTCAAGTCCACCCCCAAAATCAACATTTTTCCTCCCCATACGTTTCCATCCGTTTTCTGTCTTAACATACTCCATGAAAACAGAGTTCCCAATTTCTAAAAGGATATCTTCATCTTTTGAGGGATCTAAAGCTTTATCTGGGATTTCTTTGTCGCCAATATAATAAAAAATCTCACTGTCGGGACCTCCCAGCTCTCCAACCGTATCCCCTCGTTGCCACCAATTATCTTCCTCCCGGAAAAATATGCGCTCATTTTCAACCGGATCTATTCCATAGTCAGAGAATATTTTCTTTAATATTTTAAGAGTATCTTCATCTCTAGGAGCGTCTTTGTTCCCTGAAAAAACTGAAGCATAAGTCTTTGCCGGCTCAATCTTCAAAACATCGAACAAGAACGTGTAGACCCACTCCAATTGCTTTTCTTTAAAATAATCGTTCAAGCTCCAATTTCCCAACATGTGAAAAGCTGTCGTATGGCGATTATCTCCTACTTCCTCAATATCCTCAAAGCGGACGCATCTCTGAACATTTACCAACCTATCTCCCTCTGGGTGGGGCTCTCCCATGAGATAAGGCACCAAGGGAAACATTCCTGAGTTGACAAACAAAAGCGTAGGATCGTTCTTCGGTACTAAAGAAACATTAGGTATTTCAACATGTTCCCTCTCTTTGAAGAAGTTGATATACTTTTTCAGAATATCTTTTGTAGTCTCTTGCATAGATATTCCTAATATTAAAGGAAAAAAACCTTCCTGTCGAGCATTGAGTTTTTTTCAAGTTCCTGATAAACTATGGGTGCAAATGTCTTTTACTATTGCAAATCAAGAAGATAGCTTTTTTAACAGGATAAAGCCCTTTCTAATATATGTATTTCTTTTCATAGCCTTGGGAGGTATAACTTATGCTGTTTCCATAGGAATGCAGAGAATGCCCTCCTTAAGACAAAACTCTAATTTAACGGTAAAGACCTGGGGGGAAGAAGCGATAGTATTGATAGACGGTGAAGAAGTAGGTATAACTCCAATAGAAGATATGGATATTGTGGAACTTGAGAATATTACTTTACAATCAGTATCAGATCCAACTAGAACTTACTCAATAAGCATGGATCCGGCACCTAACACGGGCGCTCTAGTATACAGGGATCTGGGAGTTTCCAGCTTATTTTCGGAGGGAAGGGATATCTGGTTCGAGAAAGGAAGAACGGGAATGACCGTTATCTCCCAACCATCGGGAGCTACGGTTTATTTGGACGGTACGGAGATGGGAATGACGCCCTTATCACTGGACGATGTTACCGAAGGAGAGTATGAACTAGCGTTATATTCCCCCGGATATGATTCCCATGATATGAGGATTACTACTCTTAGCGGGCATAATTTGAAAGTCTCGGTTCAACTATTTCCGCGTCCCGCACCTCAAAATCCGAAAAGATTCGATGATTCTGAGAATCTTTGGGATCTAACAATAAGCGATGAAACCATTGCCGGTTCTTTTGAGAGAGCTAGAGCAACTTCCTATTACTATGAAACCAGGGGCGTGGATTTCGGTATCGAGGAGGACATGGAAGATTTTGATTATTATTTGGACTATATGGGCAACATATTCAATTCTGACGGAGTTCTTTTAACATTGGAGGAGGCTCAGGAAGTCATCCCCGAGACGAGGAGGGGAGGGTATTTGGGAGTGGGGGCAATGGGAGGAGGTTTAACCGAAAACGCAAGGCAGACTTATCTGGCGATTTTTGATTCCAAAATGGCGACGGTTTTACCAACCGGCACGGGCTGGTTAAGGGTAAGAGAAAGCCCAAGCCTAAATGCTAGCGAAATAAGCAGAGTTAACGAGGGTGAAACTTTTTCCGTTCTAGAGGAACTAACGGGATGGGTAAAAATAAGGATATCCGCAGATCAAGAAGGCTGGGTCTCATCTTCGTACGTCAGGCTATCTCAGTGACGGGTGCCATTCCAAAAGGTCGGAACGCAATTGTTGAATCAAGTTTTTTGTAGATCTATAGTCCTCATCAAGCCCTAATAAATTCTCATAATGAGCGGCTTGAACTAAGACACCGGCATCATTTGGATAATTATGTTTCAGCATCCAAATATGATCACGTGTTTTCTGTACGTAAAACGGATCCGTTCCGGGATCACAAGTAATAGCTGACAGAGTGTAATATATCGGTAAAGCCCTTCTGCTAACCAATATATTGTGGGAATTCATTTCGACTGCTTTCACAAGATCCCTTGCAGCGTAGCGTTTATGTAAGTTATCAAGTCCATAGGAACAATCATACGCACCCAGCAAAGCAAGTATTCTCGCTCTTTCAATTAAGTGCGTGGGTTCGGTTGGATTATAATTCACAGCACTAACAGATAAAGGTAAAGCTTTTAAGGCCTCCCCCTTCTCATAAAGAGAATGTGCTGAAAAACTGTCCAATTCAGCTCTAAAAATAACTATGATCCTAAAAGTCAGAAGCGGACATAGAAAAAGTACAACAAGAATATGTAAAAAAATTAAATATCTATTTCTCTTCATATAAATATGCTCCTGACAATAAAATCCAGAAATATAAACTCATGGTTACAGCGGGCCAGCTAAAAAAGACGACCAATCCGAATACAGTGAAAATAGCTGAATTCCAAGATCTACCGGAAGTAATTCCCTTGAAAAGAATAGCTAAATACAACAAAAGACCTGACAATCCAACCTCAATAAGCAACTCTAAAAAATAGTTGTGAGGTTTACTGAAAACTAAATTCCATTCTGAAGAGTAATTCAAACTATCAGGTCGAAAAAAAGGAAACAAATAAGCAAAGGAGCCGGGGCCATGCCCAAAAATCATCCTTGAAGGGTAGTGAGAAAAAAGTTTTACCGCTCCTTCCCAGACACTTATACGGATAAATCCGGGATCGGAAATTTCTCGGCTTGTCGGGAGGAGATCGCTGTTCTTTGCTTGAACTACAACACGTGGAAATCCTCCAAACTGTTGATCTAGATCCATTAAAGAATCTCTGATTTTCGGTAAGAACTGCCCCGGAAACAATGTCAAAAACAAAAGCAGAACAAGAAAAACGGGAATTAACTTCTTAAAGCTGTACCTTGACCTTCCTAAAAAACAGAGTAATAACAATCCTGCAAAGAATCCCAACCATCCTGAGAGCGAGAAGGTGAGCCATAAACACAAAAGAACGGGTGTCAGAGCAATTAAATAAAGAATACTCTTTCTTCTTGAATCGGCCTTAAGATACAAGTGCATAAAACACATTAAGCCAAAGACCAAGAAAGCCGCCAGCCAGTTTGGCTGACCGAATGTAGAATATACCCGTTCCAAAGGATCTGCCCCAAAACCAAAATACTGCATTATTCCTATGAGAGAGGTTAAAAACGAACTTACAAGCAGAGAAAGAAAAATCATCTTGGTAATGGACTTTTCGTCAAAAAAACTATAAGAGACAATGAAAAGTCCTGTATAGATTAGATGTAAAACCGATCCTCCACTAAGACGCCCGTGATAACCCCATAGGGATGTATGTCCATAGGAAGAAAAAAATGAGGAAATAACGTAAACCCCTAGTAAAAGCAATATTAAGACGGGGGGTTTTCTTAATTTATAGAAACCGCACAAACATCCCAAATTAAATAAAAATAGAATTAATATACCGATCAGGGAAATGAAGATGCCCTTAGGAAATTCGTAAGCATCCCTTGTAAATGGAAATTGTATCAAAGGCGTAAGTAAAAGCAAAAGGATAAAAAGGCCGTTTATGGTCTGCGTAAAAATTGACTTTTTAAAAAGCATACTGCTATTATCATATCAACCTGCCATGTTTTCTAAAATACTTATTAAACTAATTGACCAAGCTATAGTCCCCGCACTGCTCCTTGTCGCTGTGAGAATGATTTCAGTAGTGTTGATAAGTAATCAGTTGGGAATCCCTTATGTGGTTGGGCCCGCAGGACTCACTTTTAATAATCCGCAACATTATCTAACGATAAACTCTTACTCTATTCTTTCTATATTTGTTACCTTAACAATAGGCCTGTCTTACGTTCTCATAAAAACCTTTGTTTTTCACAATAGCCATGTGGATCCTCAAACCACTGCCACCATCTTCAGCCTCCGTCTCTCTCACTTTATACAGAATTCATTTGATCTTTATTCGCAGGGAGTCATTTGGATCTCTTATCTCTATCTTATGCTCCTTATGTCAGGAGTTATGGCTCTGTTTGGACTCCTCTTTCCGTGGGTTTTTTATACGGGGCTGGTCCTTGGGGTCATTACTACCATAATGTTCGTAATTGACGTAGAAAGAGAAATAAACTTAAACGCAATGGAAGAAGATTCATTTGATTATTATGAAGACGACGAAGACGTATTAGTTTTGGATTTTGGAGATGACCATGTTTGATAAACTAACATCTATTACGATTAACGTTTTGATGGCGGTGTTACTTATAGGATTTCTGGCTTTGCCAATAACTTCCTTGGGATTAGCTTCCATAGGAAATATCGATGGAGATAATCAAGAGGTTCTCTCTGCTCAAGATGAAACGTTTCCTAGTGTCAAAGGGGCAACTCAACCATGTATAAACTTGGAATACGAGAGAAGATTCTTTTCTACCGAACCCGAGTTGGATCCTGTTGAGGAATTAGAAGAAGATAGCGAAGAAAATTCCGAACTTGAATTTGAACTGCAAATCGAAGACGGTTTAGAAAGCGAATAAATACTATTCACTTAATTCCTATTGCTTCTTTTAATTCGATATTTTGTTAGTATCCGGGAATAACGTACACAATACCAAAGACCGATGCAGCCCAAATGATGACGGTAGCCAAAAGAGGTAGATCCGAAAGCAAAACTCTCTCCGGAGATTCAGCGTCCTTTTTTTCATAGACCACATAAAGATAGCGTGCCACACCGTAAATGACCAAAGGTATTGTAAGCATCATCCATTTTGGACTTTGAAGGGTTGGGGGAAGTATTCCAATCAGAGATCCGATACCTTCACGGGCTTGCGGAGAAATTTGAAATGTAAACAGAGAGTAAGTAATTACTGATATTGAAGCTGAAACGGAAATCATACTATCCAGTAAACTATCCGGATAATGCCGCAGTGTCTTACGCGTCTTGGGCTCCTCTAAATCCACCAAACTTCTTAAAAGGGTTTTCTCGGACCTTCTCTTTCCAAAAGCCAAGAGAAGAGACAAACCTATGGTTGCCAAAATCAGCCATGAAGAAAGCGATGTATTAGTTGCAAAACCGCCTGCAAAAACTCGGAGTACGAAACCCGTACCCACAACCAAAGAATCCAAAATAATTACGTTCCTAAAATAAAGTGAATAAAAAATTTGCAATAAAATGTAAGCTAAAACACTGTAAAAGACAAAGATCCCAATATATCGATAGGAAAGATAAAAGGAAGCTATAATCAAAAACAAGGCTACTAACCAAGCGATGCTTACAGGAAGGTTTCCGGAAGCGATGGGGCGATTTTTCTTCACAGGATGTTGCCGATCTTTAGGAGCATCTACTATGTCATTAATAAAGTAGGCTGCAGAAGATATTAAGCAAAAAACAACAAAAGTACG
Source organism: candidate division WWE3 bacterium (assembly GCA_003564915.1). Classification (GTDB taxonomy): domain Bacteria; phylum Patescibacteriota; class WWE3; order UBA101185; family UBA10185; genus T3SED10-354. The sequence goes on along the minus strand of PXDX01000075.1, from coordinate 4,729 downwards.
GGGAGCTTTTCTTAGAACATCCGAAGTGAACATTAATCCGGAAAAAAAGGGTGCGGCAAAAACACTAAAATTCTTCAACCACTGCCTAGGGCGTGCGGTGCGGGCAATCTGATAGATAAGGTCTATGATTTTAAACACATCATAATAATAGGGTTTTACTCCTTCTGTTGCAACTCTGTATCCTCAAAAACATAACCTAAACCGTATACGGTCCTTATTAAATTCCTGGTATTCAAGCACTGTTCTAATTTTTGACGCAATGAATAGACATTGACACTAACAACGTTTGATTCCTTTTTCTCACCATCCTCCCAAACAGCTTCCAAAATTACATTTCTGGACAGAACTCTACCTTTGTTGCGGAGAAAAAGTTCCAAAAGAGCGTATTCCTTCTTTTTGAACTTAAGATCCTTACCATTCAACAAAACCTGATGGTTACAAAAATCAACGTTAAAATTCCCGATTTTATAAATATCTCCAGTCGGGTATGAATAAGATATTCTTCTTAGAAGAGCGATTATGCTGACCGAAAGCTCTGAAGAGATCTGATCCATTGGAATATAAGCGTCCGCCCCCTGCCTTAAGCAAGAAATCCGCTCGGAGGAACATCCCTTATCACTAATTATGATTATTGGGATCGTAACACCTCTCTTACGTATCATTGAACAAAGATCAATCCCGGACATGTCCGAAAGGCTGGTATCTAACAAAATAAGGCTATAGAATTCCTCCTGTGCGGAATAAATCCCCAAAGACCCGGAATCTACAAAATCAACAATGAACTCATCCTTTAAAGCTCTTTTTATTTTTCTCTTCAAACGATTTTCTGATGTTACTGACAAGATTCTCATGTTAACTAAAATTCCCAATTCTTTAATCTTTACACAAAAAGATTAAAAGATTATTAAATTTTATGGAGAGTGTTAGTATAAAAGCGTGCCTAAATTTATCTACACACTATTATTTGCTCAGCTATTGTTAATTTCGAGTAAACTCTTCCTTGTCTATAATATAAGTCCCGATAAAACATACGTCAGACTATTATTCTTACTGCTTCTTGGTCTTTCCTCTACATTAGCGATCTCTCTCATTACGTTTTTTGTCAAAAAAAGCAAAGCACAATTTATGACCGATCTGCGCCAATTATATAGAGCGTGTTTTTTAAAATCAATAATATGGGGTATCGGAATAACAATTTTTACAGCTCTAAAGATATATGGAGTATTAAATATTGTTACTGGAGCTCTTCTAATATTAACGATCGTGTGGTTTAAAATCAAAACCCCTTTATCTAAGAGCTAAACATGATAGAATAAGCAAATATAGGCAAAGTAGATAATTCTGAAAGGAAAATTTTATGGAAATCGGTGAAAAGGAAAACGGTAGAGAAATAAGTTTTAGAGTCTGGCATCAAGAAAAAGAGTATATGTATAAAAATATTGCGGTCGGGCTAATGGGAAAGGTTCTATATTCAAGGGGAAATCCTAAAAAAAGAGGAGCGGATTGGTACGTCAGCGAGGAATATGATGAGAATATAATTGTAATGCAATACACCGGTCTAAAAGATGATCGGGGAAAGAAAATATTTGAGAGTGATGTGGTAAGTGTGGGCGCACAAGAGAAATTGGCAATAGTAAAATGGAGCACTGAAAATGCTCGCTTTGAGTTACATTTTATTGATGAAGACAGACAGATAGACTTCGCGGACAAACGCTCTTTACGTCGTATCAAAGTACTGGGAAACATATATGAAAATCCCGATCTTGTAGGAGAGGGGGCTGAAGAAGAATCTTAAGAAATTGACTTCGTTGTGTCTTTTTTAAGATGGAACATCGATGCTTCAAAGCAATCTTTTCACCAAGATAAGAAAAAATCCTCCTTCGGACGAGGAAAGTAAAGGCGCTCAACTCCTGGTCCAAGGCGGCTACATCCAAAAAGAAATGGCCGGTGTTTACGCCTACCTCCCTCTAGGTAAAATTGTATTGGATAAAATCATCCAAATAATCAGGGAGGAGATGAACGCTGTAGGAGGACAAGAGATCCTTCTCGGCTCTCTACAAAATCCGGATTTATGGAAAAAGACGGGAAGGTGGAGCGATAAGGAATTGGATGTATGGTTTAAAACTCATCTTCAGAGCCGCTCAGAGATTGGCTTGGCCACAACTCATGAAGAACCTCTAACAAATATAATGGTGCAGCATATTAATTCTCATAGGGATCTCCCGGTATATGCATACCAATTTCAAACAAAATTCAGAAATGAACTAAGATCCAAAAGCGGCATCCTTAGAACCAGAGAGTTCATAATGAAGGACCTCTATTCCTTCAATAAGACAGAGAACGAACAAGAGAATTTTTACAACAAAATGATAAAAGCTTACTTAAAGATATTTGAAAGAATTGGCCTAGAGGAGATTACTTTTCTGACCTTTGCCAGCGGAGGAGTTTTTAGTAAATTCAGCCACGAATTTCAGGCAATCTGCACTACAGGAGAGGATACCGTCTATTTGGACAGAGAGCAAGGAATGGCAATAAACGAAGAGGTTTATAAAGAGGAAATTATCAATGAGCTCGGAATGGATAAAGACTCATTGGAGAAATTGAATGCCATCGAGATCGGCAACATCTTTAAATTAGGAACCCGTTTTTCCAAGGCCTTGGATCTGTATTACACCGACGAAAATGGGGAAAGAAAGCTTGTAGTAATGGGAAGCTATGGAATAGGACCGGGAAGATGTTTGGGAGCAGTTGCGGAAATACTCTCCGATGAGAAAGGTCTAATATGGCCCGAAGAAATATCTCCCTTCGAAGCTCACTTAATAGCATTAAATATCGAGGAGAACAAAGTCAATTTAAGAGCTCAAGAAGTATATGAGTATCTGAAGAATAATAATATAAATGTTCTCTTTGACGATCGAAAAGATGTATCAGCAGGAGAAAAGTTGCAGGGAGCAGATTTGCTGGGAATAAGAAATAGAATTATCGTATCCAAAAAGACCGGCAATAAAGTGGAACTTAAAAAAAGATCCGAGGAGAAAACAAAAATCCTGGAACTAAAAAACATTATTGCCGAAATAAGTTAAAAATACCGTATAATTAAACAAGATGCCCATTAGAGAACAGCAAAAAACCAATAGACAGCATGCGGTTCCCCAAAATATCATGGATGTGGAATTTAAGCTGATAGGGGATCTGACAATGAGACAGTTTGTTTATATAGTAATCTTTGCAATTATGGCCTATATGGCAAGACTGATCGTTCCTCAACCCTTTACCTGGATCTTTGTTGTAGTGTTAGCTCTTCTAGGGCTGGCTCTGGCTTTTGTTCCAATAGAAGAGAGGGGTTTGGACATATGGGCAATCAATTTTTTCAAAGCGATCTACTCACCTACCGAAAGGATCTGGAGGAAGAAAATCGTTATCCCGGAAGCCTTTGCGTATGAACAAAATCTTGAATTTCTACAAAAGGAGATGGTAACCCTGGCCCCAACGGCTAGTCGCAGAAAACTTGAAGAATATCTGGAAACAAGCGGTATAGCGTCTAAAGAGGACTCCCTTGATATACCTGAAAAAGAATATATAGACATGGTTAGAATAGCCTTCAAAGACCTTCCCAAAGAAAGTCCCCCCGATAAGAAGAAACCGGCTGATAAAAAAGTGCAGGAAGAAGGTCCCGAGGGAGAAAAAGAAATCGATATTTCCGAGGAGCAAGGAAAGATGGATCAAATAATAAGATCGCGCATGAGTAAGGCCGATATTAAACTCCCTGATGAGGATCAATTTAAAAGAAAAACAAAACTGCAGCCTATAGGAGAGCACGCGGGGCGAAAATTCCTTAATCTAACCCCCGGACAAGGTCAAATAGTCCTTCCCATAAGAGGGGAAAAGGTGTTGAAAGTTGAAAGCGACGTTGAGGAAAGCTACCTGAAAAGAGATGCCAGAGTACAGGAAATGCTTGATAGAAGAGAGCAGGATCAATCCTCCGATCAAAAAAAGGCTCTGAGAATGAGAAAGTTACCTCCAGAGGTAAACCGCCCTAATATAATCGGTGGAAAGATAATCAGTCGCGAGGGGAAACTTTTGGAGGACGTTGTTTTAACTATAAGAAACGAAAAAGGAGAAGCTGTCAGGGCTATAAAGACTAACAAGTTGGGGAAATTCCTAATTTCTTCTCCTCTTCCCAACGGTGAGTATAGTATTGAAGTTGATAAAGATAATGAAACAGGCTTCTCGTTTGATATAATACCATTTAGTGTGAGGGGAGAATTATTACCCTCACTTGAAATTATAGGAACTTAAAAATAATGAAACCTGCCACCACCCAAGACCATCTGGAAATTGAAGAAATAAGGGACGATCTGGTAATACTTAAGAACGGTGCTGTTGCGGGGGTTTTAAAGACAACAGCGGTAAACTTCGACCTTCTATCCGAAATAGAGCAAGATGCTATCATTGCTGCTTTTTCAATGCTTATTAACTCAATCACTTTTCCTATACAAATAGTTATCAGGTCAAAGAAACTGGATATAAGTAGTTATCTGGAAAAGATTGTCAAGGTAGAGAAAAAGATAGAGGATCCTCTTCTTAAACACAATGCTGAATCTTACAGAAAATTTGTCCAGGAAACCATAACAAATAACGAGGTTTTGGATAAAAAATTCTACGTCGTTGTTTCGACAAATGCCCCAATCGCTTCGGAGACCGGGTCCGGTCCCTTCGACTTTATATC
>PXDX01000085.1 GCA_003564915.1 candidate division WWE3 bacterium | reverse complement strand
TTGGCATGGCCTACCTGTAAACCCTACACATTGTCTTCAAGCAATTATCTCAAAGGACGCGGAGGTAAACAAGCATCCTGAAGGCGTCATGCGCTACACGGTACGGAAGATAGGCAAAGATCCGGGGACACCATACCAATATCAGGAATCCCGCGCGGTTCCGGGGATACTACACGAATCTGGCCCGCCGGACCAGATGGCCTGCCCGCAGAACCCTGAACACAATCGTTCATCTTGTGAAACCGGGCTGGAGACACGCAAGCCCGATAAAAGCCTTCTTGGCTTGCTGTGAGTTATCTACTATTCAACTTGCCGGTTACCTACAGGGCTGACTGGCCTGACCAACGCTAAAAGAGAATTCTGAGGCTATATGGATTGGGAAGAAAGGTTAAGTAAAGTAAGGTCCCGACATCTTGACTTCTCTGTTTCCCAGAGCTTATACTATATGATATGCACAGGGGGCGCTGAGTCGCCTCCTGCTGATGGTCACCTTGGGTGGCAGGGAGTCAGTGGTGAAACCGACCTGATGAATGTCGGTTCTTGCGTTCTCAAGGGGGTGATGCTTGTGGAAGGGAGGATCCTGCACTGAGACAGGCCGCCATGTCCCCGGTCGAACGGGCGGCAAGCCCCGGGTTTGACAGCTTCCTGGCTAGGAGAAGTGGTTTCCATTACAGGCCACCGTCACTGAACAGGGCAGAGGTGGTCAAACTGGTGAAGCTGTGCCTACTGGGGTGGTCCGAGTGCCGCGGGGGTGAAAGCCTTCTGTGCCTCGGAGACAGATCGTGGTGTGCGACCACCCCTTCATAGGAGTAGAAGCATCTCTCATCTGGAGGCATGGACCGTGAGGGATTTCCGGAGATTCTGCGACTAAGTATATAAAGAACAGAAGAATGAGCGCATAGACAGCCGAACATCGTGATGGGAAGCTGAGAAGCGTTGCCTTAATCTGGTCACCCGGGCAGCGTGGAGCTAGTGGTGAAACCGGCCCAAGATACTTTGGGCCGGTTTTTCGTTCCTCAGGGAGGTGATGACTATGGAAGTCAGAGTCGTAAGTTAGATAGGCCCGATGCCCCCGGTCGAGGGGGCAGAAGGCAAGAGAAGAACCAACGAGAAGGAGGAAACAATGATAAGGAAACTAGGAGCAATACTGGTGGCACTAGCACTGGTGCTGACCCTGGGGCTGACGCCCTCGGCTCCGGTTGCCGCCGATGGCCAAGGACTGGTCGCACTGTGGCACTTCGACGGCGATGCTCTTGACAGCAGCGGGAACGCAAACCACGGCGATCTCATGGGTGATGCCGACTTCGAGCCTGGCAAGTTCGACCAGGCACTCAGTCTCGACGGAGACGGTGATTGTGTTGAGGTGGCCGACTCGGCGACTCTCGACATCACTGACGAGCTGACCATAGAAGCTTGGGTACGCACTGATGTGGACATGGGCACTAACCCCCAGATGCAGATCGTCGACAAGGGTGAACACCAATATGGCTCAGGCTACATGCTGATGATCTATAACGGCAACCTCTATGGGCGAGTCAACAAGAGTAGCGCCACGGCAGTGATACACCAATACCCGAATGACGGCGAATGGCACCACGTTGCTTACACCTTCAAGAGTGGTGAGCAAAAGCTTTACATTGATGGCCAAGAGGTAGCATCAAACGGAGGCACTGCCACCATAACCGAAAACAGCCAACCCCTTCTCATCGGCAAGGGGGTTGACCGGCCTCAGTACTGCTGGAATGGCCTCATCGACGAAGTCCGCATCTGGAACAAAGCCCTGGATGCAGAAGAGTTGGGAAGGCATCGTCTGACCGTGGATGACAACATTCATGGCCGGAGCGGCGTATCCGAGGACAGCTGGTATGGCGAAGGGGACATCGTGGACCTGGTCGCCCCCTTGACCGTGATCGACGACTGTACCCTCTACGTCTTCGAAGAATGGAAGGTAGGCGTAGAAAGCCAGGGCGCCGGAGTAAATGAGATCACCATTACCATGGATGGCCCCAAAAAAGCCACCGCTCACTACAAGGCCCTTGACGCCACAGAGGGTGCCTGGGCCGCCGACGATGAAGGTGGCACCCGCTTCGTCGACAGGGGCTCTTGGGCAACCTACATCGAGTATGACCTTGAAGCAGGCAGCGAGGAAGACCCTGTTTCCTACCCGCTACTGGCGGGGCAGCACCACGATGCAGGTGTGGTGCTGGTCTGGAACGATGCAAAAGACCTATACGTACGGTACATGCCCAAGGTGGGTTATGAGTATGTTGAGGGCATATACGGTGAATGGCTGATTGAATGGACGCACCTGCATGTTGCTGACGACCTGGAGGGCTTCAACGATGTCAGAACCTACCATAGGCCCTCGGGAGAGTACCGAAACCCCATCCCTGGTCAGTTCGACTTCAGTAATGCTGAAGGCGATTACGCAATCCAGCTGGACGACGACTGGACAGAAACAATTGTCATTGCAGCCCACGCAGACGTGAAGTGGTGCCCGATTGCATACGCCCCCACCCCAGATAACATGGCCCTCTGGCTGGATGCCTCCGCCCTTACGCTGCTTGACGATTCGTCGGTGGTTGAGTGGGCCGACCTGTCGGGTGAAGGCAACGACGCTACAGGGCACGGCGATCCTATGTACAAAAAGAGCATTTTGAACGACAGACCGGTTGTAAGATTTGACGGGATAAATGATTACTTCGCGTTCCCGCAGCCCTCGATAGCGGACAACGATGACTTCACCATATTCGTGGTTGCCACGGTCAGGGGGGTCTCTGATGATGACGAAAGAGCCAGTTTCGTGTATGCAGGAAACATCCGCGGTCAGCTACTGGGGGTCAGGGAGTTTGCGACAATCTACAGGCAACACGGATATTATCGCGATGCGGCAGACTCTAACCCGCGGACAATCTATGGGCCGAACACAGACGTAACCGACGTCTCAAGCCTTTTCGTTGCTACCTATGACACCGGCAGTGTCGTGATGCATCTCGACGGTATGCCGGGCCCCACGTACAGCGATGTTGACTATGCTGTTGGCGCGACGTGGCATATCGGCTCTCAGGCAGGCCGTCGATTTCTGGATGGCGACATCGCCGAAATCCTGATCTATCACCGTGCGCTCGACGACGATGAGCGCGAACTCGTAGAAGAATACCTCATGGCAAAGTACAACCTGTAAGGGAAGGCAACTCAAGCCTGCCGCGTGGTGTCGTCAGGACACCATGACGGTGAACGCATGGAGAGGGAGCCCCATAGGAGGCTCCCTCTCTTCGTATGTGATGTAAGGAGTGCCTGAACAAGAAGCCACCTTGTTTAGCCAATACCCGGAATCCGGGGACACCATACTAATTTCCCGAATCCCGCGCGATTCCGGGGATAGTACACGAATCTGGCCCGCCAGACCAGATGGCCTGCCCGCACAAGAAGCCGGTTCGGTCAGTGTGAGTGTGACAGTGCCAGAATACTGCCCATTACCATGTGCTCGGCTTGGTGATTGTGCCGATCTCATCCTCATACCCGTCCATCAGGAGATAGGTTG
>PXDX01000128.1 GCA_003564915.1 candidate division WWE3 bacterium | reverse complement strand
GGTCTGGAGGGCACCGTCGCTTGCTACCACAAGCTGCGTGAGCCTTGGCGAACCGCCGGATGCGGACCCGCATGTCCGGTGGTGTGAGAGGGGGCGACTAGTCACCGCCCCCTACTCGATTTAGGTGGTCCCATCCCCGGTTTCGCCCCCTTGTTGTTCTTTCTGCCGCTCCATGTCCACGAACGCCTGAATCAGCGCCCGCAAGAACTCGCTGGTTTTCATGCCCTTAGCTTCCAACCGGGCTTCGAACTCACGTAGAACGCCAACCGGTACCCGTGTTGCTACCGTGATGGTCGGCGGTTCCCGCTTGACGCTGCCCGTCTGTTGTCCAGCCATAACGTTACCATTGTAAACGACGAAAGTGACGTCCGCAACCTTCGCAGGGTTAGATCGCCCCACCCCCAACCAGCGCCAAGCCGCAGACTCAGCATAGGAACGGTGTTATCGGATCATGGGCACCTTTAAGGGACATTCGTCCCCAACGTCCGCCGGGCACGGGCCAGGGGTCCGCAGACATCGCCCCCGCACCTGTTAGCCTATGGTCGCTGGTAAAGGGGGGAAGACATGCAAACTGTAGAACAGGCCGCAAGAACGCTAGGGTTGACCACGCGCCAGCTTCGCCGTCGCCTGGAAGAAACCTCGCCCCTGATTACCCCGTATGTTCGCCGGGGCGAAAAGAATCGGTTGCTACTCGATCCGGGGGCCGTTCGCATCCTAGGGGATATTGAACAGCGCCGGGCAGACGGGGCAACGATCAGGGAAGCGATGGAAGCCGTTGCAGATCACTTGGGGGGTAACGGCAACGAGAAACAGGGGCAGGATCCGGGGGCAAACGGGGGGAACCATAACGGGGGCGAAGTCGTCGCCCTGCGCGAACTTGTGGAACATCTGCAACGCGACCGCGATCACTGGCGAAACCTTGCCCTACAGCTACAGGAACAGATCGCCCTACCACGACCGCGCCGCCCGTGGTGGGCGTTCTGGCGATGATCCAACCGCACACCTGTGCGCACACCTGTGCGCCGCATACACCCATACACCCGCTGTACATACACCTGTACGCCCGCCGGTTGGGGGCAGCCGCCACTTTCTGCCGTCAACCGCCCCCACCTGCCGGGGCGTAGCTTCCAAGCAGCCGCTCGGTTTTGCTTGCAAGTTACCCGTCCCCGCGCGTGGGTGAACCGTCATATCTGAGGCAGCCGCCTCTTTCTGCCTCCATTCGTGCACTGTCCCCGCCCGCGTGGGGCTGCCGTTTCTCAAGGCCAGCAGGGCCGGTACCGGCCCTACCCGTCCCCGCCCGCGTGGATGCGCCCCTTAGCTGCCGTTTGCCGTCAGACCGCCCTAGCGTCCACAGAATCGCCCCGTGGTGGAGGCGGTAGCGACTATCACGCCGGAGAAGATCGCCGCCCTAGTCCACTGCGTCCAATTCGCTTTCGACCTTGCTAAGCTTGAGAGCTGCAGCCGTGATGAAGGGTTGAACGTCCTCTAGCTCACTCCTTACTGCATGGAGCCTAGCGGGAGACGGCGAATCTAGGTACTCAAGGAGTTTTCCGAGCGCTGTATATCTGTTGTACATAGCTGTGCCAAGATAGCTCAAAGCATCGCTGAGGTCGCTTTGGTGCTCATCGGACAAGCTTTTGGGAGGCGACCCAACAGCCCTATCAACCTTCCACCACCAGTTATCGTAGAACTCGTGCGCTTTGGCAATAGGTTCATAAGCAGCGTAAACGTTGGTTCTCCCCTCTGCGAGCAGCTGGATAACCCGTTCAACTTGCTCCATGACTTTGTCAAAAGTCTCCGCTGTTGAAAGGAACTGCTCTTTCCACTCTAGGAAGTCCTCTCGTTGCTGTTCGACGGTGTACTGCGGAACGTCCGTGGTAGGCTCTTTTTCCTCTGGTTCCTCTGTTTTTTCGACAACAGGGGTGTCTGCGTCCTCTGTAGAGGGTGTGTCTGAGGGTTCCTCGCACCCGCGCAGGAGTAAGAAAAACACGAAGATTAGGAAGACGGCAGGAATGAACCCCAACCCTTTTTTCTTCTCCGCCATCCTCCCACCTCTCAGCTCCACCATAGCACTTCGTGGTGGTGTGAGCCATGCTCAGTACGTCCTACCCTCGCCGGAAGCCACTACAGCGCATTCTGAGGGGAGCAGATGCACAGAATGGTGCAAGCTTTGCACCTATCGTCCCGGCCGTCGATTCCCCCCTTCAGTTCAACCTCATCAGGAGAACCAGCCTCCTCTGTACTCCTTGATCACGGGCGAATCGAGTAGCCATACTGGATATACTAGGAAGGTTCGAAATCTCACGCCTTCCCCTTCTATCGACGCCTTAAGTGCACTATGAAACGCCCTATCTTCCCTAGAAAGACGGTGCCTTCCCTCCACACGCGGGTGATTATGGTACTGACGGATTTCATCAGCACCAAGCCTACGCGCTTTCTGCCCCCATTTATTCACATCGTCCGACGGCCTACACCGAAACTTGCTGCCTATGCTGGCAGTTACGCCAAGCACATGGCCGTCCTTGCAGAAAGCGGTGACGAAGACCTCTCTGTCCTCCTCCAGCATCCCTCGGGCCATTTTCCCCTCGAAATGATGGATCGACTGGCGTCTGTTCAGATCATATCGCTGCTTGAAGGGGCGCCGCTGCTCTCGCCATTTTCTTTTCCCTGATGTTGTATTCTCTTGTGCCAACGTGCCGCTCACTACAGCCCCTGCAACCACTCCCACGATCAGCCCCAACCAACCTCCAAGTAGCCATCCTATTAACGCTCCTGCCCCCAACAACACCAGTGCTACATCGGCTCCTTGGCGTCCCTCTCTGGTTATGGCCCATCCCCTCCAATGTGCATCGGTGAGCGCTAGTGGCGCTGATTCTTCAGCCTCCATACTGCTTTTATACAAGGTAAGCGGCCGGCCGCGGCGTACACTGTTCGCCCGCCGTCGCAGGGGTTCCACGGTACAACCGGCCGCACCCAAGGCTAACATGCCGGGGACGTTCCCGGCTACCCTGCATTCCCCACCTGACTTTAGTAGGGGGAACGAAGTGCTTACTGCTATACTGCGATGCACTTAGGGGGTGGTCGACGTGGCTGTTCCAGACTATCAATCGTTTATGCTTCCTCTACTGAAGTTAATTGGCGACGGGGAAGTACATACACTGCAAGAGGCGATAGACCGGATAGCCGTAGAGTTTGGGCTCACCCCCGAGGACAGGCGTGAGAGGCTCCCCAGCGGAGCACAACCGAAGTTGAACAATCGCGTCAGTTGGGCCCGGACCTATATGGAGAAGGCTGGTCTGGTGGAGAAGGCCGGAAGGGGAAAGTTCAGGATAACTGAGCGAGGGAAGGCCTTGTTGCGGGATAACCCGGACCGCATCGACTCCAAGTTCTTGGAACGTTACCCAGAGTTTGTAGAGTTCAAGGGCGGGAAAGCTTCCCAGGACACCTCTACGCCCACCGCTCAGGTTGAGGATGTGACTCCGGTCGAATCATTGGAAGCGAGCTACGCGAAGCTGAGGGACACCGTTGCGCGGGACCTCCTGGACCGCG
>PXDX01000105.1 GCA_003564915.1 candidate division WWE3 bacterium | reverse complement strand
TGATCGGGATTGACAGTGAAGGCCATGAGCTGCTCGAGCGTCATGCCGTCCTCGGCATAGACATCCAAAAGGGCAGGGGCCACGGCTGCGAGTTTCAGCCGTTGCTTCACCACTTGCGGCGTGACGAAGAAGGCCGCCGCAATAGCCTCATCGCCCTGACCCTTCTCGCGCAGTGCGACAAAGGCGCGGAACTGATCAAGCGGGTGCAGAGCCACGCGCTGCATGTTCTCGGCCAGTGAGTCGTCTTCCGCCAGGATGTCAGAGCCAGCATCCCGCAGAATGCAGGGAATAGGTGCTGTCTTGGCCAGCCGCTTCTGCTTTACCAGCAAAGCCAGCGCCTGAAACCGCCGACCGCCTGCGGGGATTTCATACAGGCCGGTCTCAGAGCCATCTTCATTCAACACCGGTCGTACGCTCAACCCCTGCAACAGGCCGCGCCGCGCGATATCCTCGGCCAGTTCTTCAACAGACACACCAGCCTTGATACGCCGCACGTTGGACTGGCTGAGCATCAGCTTGTCGAAAGGGACGTCCTTGGATGCGGACAGGGTAATTTTAGAGGCAGATTTCGCCATCAGGTCTTCTCCACGACGGGCGTCGGAAGCCACTCTCCCGATCTCACTTCCCGTCACCCTCAAACCAACACTCCTTTCCCTCTCGATGATCGTATGGTTGGAACTATCCGGGAAAATTCGCCGTAGCATCGAAGACTAAGCTCAATCACGAGCTGGTTGAGTGACCGTGATAAGACCATCACATCCCTTGCCTCATCATTGTGTCTAGGTAGGCGTTGGTGTTCCTCACCTGTCCCGTGCTAGCCCTCAAAATTAATTCGTCGAGTGCAATAAGGAGCTGCCCTGGACCTCTTTCTCTAAGGTGTCTCATGATCCTGCCTTGTTCTATTCTCAGCAATTTCCCGACATCAGCCAACATGTTCAAAACGGATTGATGATCTCTTGGTTCATTGGGGAAGAAGTCCGATACGTTTTTCAGTTCCGTCCACGCCATAGTTGTTGGATCTCGGCGTTCGTTAAAACCAGAGCTGCTGTGAGCACCTGTAGTATCCTTTTTTATATTCAATCTTGTGGGTTCTACGTGCCGGACATTTTGTCCGTCGTCGCCGGACAATTGGTCGGGCATCGTTTCCTGAGCTTCAGGGTTTCCGGCCGGAAACCCTCTGATGGTCGCTCCGGCCAACTCTGCCAACTTCTTGATAAGTTCTATGATTTCGTCGGCTTTGAGAGTTGCACGGCGTAGGATGTTGCGCACGTTGTGGAGAAATGTGAATGTCTCATCATCGTTTGCCTGGCGCAAAGCTTCGACACGAAGAGCCAGCGCCTCCGCCCTGAGTGATCGTAGCTCTTCCTGATCGCCGACAAGCTGTTTTGCGTGTTCTGTGAGCTCACTTTCCCGATCAAACATTGGCTGTAGATCGAAGCCAAAGGCATCTTTGATCACTCCACCGAAGCGAAGAGGGAACCGTTTGCGGGTTGCGCTATCCCTGCGTTGGATCAAATTGGCGTCCACGAGGCGTCCGATACACCGTCGGATCGTTCTCTCGTTCAGACCGTTCGTTCTCTCAGACAACGATGCGTTTGAGGGGAAGACGGTAGTCATTGAAGTTGTTTGTCCGGCCTTCTTCGGCATGAAGCTGATTAAGGCCTGCAGTGTCACAAGGTCATTTGGTGTCAGACCGAGTTCTTTGCGAAGCGTTCGGATCGGCTCGATGACCCTGTACGGGTTCGTACAGGGTACAGGAGATCGTTCCGCCAAGGCGGGTGTGTGAGAAAATACCTGTCTCATGATGATGTCGGCTGAAAAAGCTTCCCCGTTCACCGCGAACGGTGTTGAAAACGATTCGGCTTCGGGGTATCAATCAGGTGTCTAAGCTAATCGAGGCCCTTCGGAAGCACTGCTTTCGGGGGGTCTTTCCTTTTCTGGCCTGTCCTCCTTTCTGCTCAGTTTTCGTTATCGTCTATGTCAGGACCATCAAAATCCTGATCTCTACCGGAGACTGGGTTACCTATGGGTTCCATTTTCTCTGGAGTAATGATTTGCTCCGGACCAGCGGCCTTCGCGTTCGCCAACGCGAGAAGAGCGGCCTCTGGATTCTCAGAGATCCACTTATGAAGCCCGTCATCTCCGTTCTTGACGGTGATGATCACGTTTCTCTTGGTGACCTTCACCATCCCGAGTTTTGTCTGGATTGCCGATGGGGCAGGGGGCTTGTGCTGTTTCAGGAGCCCTTCGAAGACCGCAAAGCGTTCGTCGGAGGTCTTGCCTGAACCCCTGGATTCCATGAGAGCATCATGGAACTCTCGGTTTCCGGCCGGAAACCCTTCATCTCCAGAGAAGCCAAGGCTCTCATAAGACTTTGCGGCAGCATACCAACGATCCCGTCCAACCCCGGGTGCCGCTCCGATCTTTTGGATCAGTTCAGTCGGAATACAGGAAGTGACTTGTTTCATGCGAGCAAGTCCCGTGAGCTTGTCACCGGCTTTCCTGGCTTTCTGATCGATGTTGAGGGCGTCACAGACCAGCCCCTCATCCTTGCCGGACTCTATGAGAGAACGTGCAAACATGGCTTTCTCGATCCAGCTGAGGTCTTTTCGGAAGCTGTTCTCTTGGCCTTGTGCAAGAATCGCTTGATCCTCATCCAAGCCTCTGATGAGAGCCTTTGCGGGCTTGCCGATAAGTCGAAGGGCCGCTAATCGCCTGCGCCCATAGATGATCCTGTATCGCCCCCCTTCGGGGCTCAGAAGTATTGGGATAAGCTGTCCCTGCTTGTCAATGCTTTCAGCCAGTTCCCTGATGTCATCTTCGTCATCCAGGGCCAGACGATCCTGGAACTCGGAATCATCAATAAGGTTGGTACTGATTTCTTGAATTGAAGATTGTGCCGCATCCTGAAGAGAACGGGCCATTCCCGAAAGGGCAGGGGCTCGTGACTGGGTTCGAGTCGGAGAAATCGACGAGTTCTCCTGCTTTTCTTCATCCTCGGGAATGTCGAATGTGACTTTGCGGGCCATTACTTGCGCCCCCATGCCGTTTTGATGAGCCCTTCGACCTCCGCCACAACCCCGTTGATGGACTCGATAGCCCGATCGTATGTCTGGCGATGAAAATCCGTTCTGGCGATCTCGAACAGTGTCTGTTGCGTGAGCCCAGCGTCAGAGACTGCGGAGGATTTCAGGAAAGGCTGTGTAAGAACGTCATCCGTGAACATGGTCCGCAAGAATGCCGCCATCTGGGTTTGGGGGCCGTCATTGGGCTCGAAACGAGTGATTAGAAACCTCATGAAGTCCCAGTCGGGCGATGCGCCCACATCAGCAATTGTTGCCATGAGGCTGGATGTGAGCTGCAGGAATTGGGCCATCGAGGCGACGTCAAGCATGCTTGGAATGACAGTGACGACTAGGGATGTCGACGCTACCAAAGCTGATAGTGTTGTAAACCCGAGTTGGGGTGGGCAGTCGATGACGACAATGTCGTAGTCGCTCTCGACTTCATTAATGCAAAGGGCAAGCCGCTGATAGAATGGTGGCCTGATATTGTTGCGAAGGGCGTGAGCG
>PXDX01000028.1 GCA_003564915.1 candidate division WWE3 bacterium | reverse complement strand
TTTCAAACTCATCTAAAGGCTCCCCCGCAACTCTTTGTGTTGGGGAGCTGGGATCCTTTAATTCCGGAAAATCAGATTCGATCTTTTTCAGTTGCTCGAACAGGCGATCATAGTCCGCATCGGAGATTACGGGATCATTTAGAACATAATATCTATAATTATGGTATCTGATAGCATCCCGTAATTTGGTTACCACATCTTTGGCCTTGTCCTTGGACATGTTCTCTTCAAAATTGATATTGGGGGTGTTTTGTTCGTTCATACCGTTGATCTCTTACATTATAGCCTTTTTATGTAACTTTATCAGAACCTATTTTTGTTATTCTTACCTATCTTTAACATCTTTTTTAATGTTTACCTACCTTATGGGGTAATAATATATCCATGCAGACTCAAAATATCATAGGTCTATTAATATTATTAATCTTTCTTTATCCGAGAGTGTTAAGAGCTTTTAGACGGAAACGTCGAATTATAAACATAGCTCGTTTGGAGAAAAAGCGGGGAACGAAAGTAATATCGTTGGTTCATTCTGATAGCGGGTCCCCCATATTGGATATGCTTTTCGGGCGGTTTATTTCCACCGTTGATTCTCAGGAGATAATCAAAACCTTACGGAAAATTCCGGATGATAAGCCGGTAGATATACTTCTTCATACGCCCGGCGGAATGGTTCTTGCCGCTCATCAAATTGCCGAAGCATTATTAAAACATAAGGGAGAAGTGAATATCCACATTCCCTACTACGCAATGTCCGGAGGAACTTATCTTGCATTGGCGGCCACAAATATCTATATGCCCAAGACAGCAAACCTTGGTCCCATAAATCCCCAAATAGGGAGGTTTCCGGCCGTTTCCATAAAAGAAGTTCTGGAAAAAAAGGATCCCAAGGACATTGATGATCAAACTCTGATTTTAGGCGATGTTTCGGAGAAAGCTATCTCTGAGGTTCGTGAGAATGCGCGTAGTATATTGACCAAGAATGATTACTCAAAAGAACAGTCTGATGAAATACTTGAAGAACTGATGTCAGAAAATTACACTCATTCCCGAATGATAGATTATGATCTGGTTAAAAAGATTGGTTTAAGAGTTAGTGAGGAAGTGCCGGAAGGCTTCTATAAAATACTTGATCTTTATGGGATAGGACGTAATTCCTCAGTAGAGCATTTGGACAGGTAAATCAGGCAATATATTCCACGCTGTTGTTTAATCTTTCAATCTCAGAGTTGGATTTATCATCTTTCTTTTGGATAAAGGGTTTGGATATTAAGGTTAATATCAAACCTGCAACAAAACCTCCAATGTGAGCAAAGTAAGCAATACCCCCCGCACCCGGAAATCCCAAGCTCCCCACACCTATTATCAATTGATAAGCGATCCAGTAGAGCAGTATTGCAAATGCTGGAATGGTTATAACTCTGATTATAAAACCGAAGATAAAAAGAGTGTCGATTTTATTTTTAGGGAAAAGAATCAGATAGCTTCCCATTAACCCCGCAATAGCTCCCGAAGCTCCTAGAGTGGGTACGTCAGTTAAAGGAGAGACAAAGATATGCGTCAGGGACGCCAACAGGCCGCAAATAAGATAGAACAGAATAAACTTGATCGGGCCAAAAGCCTCTTCCAGATTATCTCCAAAGACCTTAAGAAATAGCATGTTAGAAAATAGGTGACCAAGACTTCCGTGGAGAAAAGTACTGGTAAACAGTGTATGCAGCATCTCTCCTTGTAATATAAATTCTCCAAATAAAGCATAGTTTGCAACAAAGTTTGCAAGCTCATTCCTACCGAGTGTTTGCATATAAATGAATATCAGGATATTAACGCCTATTAACAAGTACGTTATAATCGGCGTTATTTCGGTTTCTGCCCTGTCTCTTATTGGTATCATATTTTAAATAGTTAATTTTTACTTTTATAAAGAATGTTTCATTCTATATTCCAGATGCTCCCGACTTCTTTTTCCGCTTTGTCCAGGAGTTCTATCACTTCCCCATCATCAGTTTGCTGAAACTTCTTATAATATTGTCCTACTGATCCGAAACCTCTCGGAGTATGGGGACAGATCAATTCTTCAACCTTATTCCTGATTATGTCTATGGAATCTTTTGCTCCCACCGGAGCAGCAAAAACGATCTTTTCCGGTTGATTCTTTCTTACGGCTTCGATAGATGCCTCAGCGGTTACCCCGGTTGCTACGCCATCGTCTACAAGAATTACATTTAATCCTTCAAAGTCCGGTAAGGGCCGGTCTTTCCTATATCTGCTGAGTCTTCTTTGTAACTCTTGTTCTTCCTTGCGAATTATGGGTTCCAGACTTTGCTTGGAAATACTTAAGGCGTTAAGTTTGGCACTGTCTATTATTCTTACATTATTCTCTGATATAGCTCCCACACCTAATTCTGGGTGATGCGGAGCACCGATCTTTCTTGTTACTACAACACTGAGAGGAATTTTCAATAGTCGGCTTATCTGGTAAGCTACGGGAACTCCTCCCCTTGGTAATGCTAAGATGATCGAATTTTGTTTGTATTCTTTTAGATACGGAGCCAACTTTTTCCCCGCATCCTTTCTATTTTCAAATAACATAATCTTTACTCTATATTATCTAATAAAACATCAAAACGTGAATTTTATAAAAGATTGACATTAGAAAGTTGTAAGAAGCAAGTTTTTCGACGTCTTAAAAGCTAAAATCGCGGTTTTTTCCTTTCGAGCTCTTGAGTCCGCTCCTTTTTTCTTCTCCTTATTGTTGTTATTGCAGCGGCAACAAGAAACAAAAAGCTTATTATTAGAAATACAACTTCAAGGAGAGGGCCTTCTGACCTACCGCTAACCAGACTGATTACAGCCGCCACACTGATTAATACCATGACTCCCGCGATCAACCAGATCGTGACAGTATCTATGTGGATTTTCATTTTATTTTCTTGGTCTTTCATCAGCTTATTTTATAAATATTAGGTCACGAAATATAATTATCGCAGCAAATATAAGAAATGAGCTAAGAAGTATCCTGTACATTTCTTCTTTCTCACTTCTTGTAGGAAATGCGCCAAGATTTACAATTCCCATAAGTATGCTTACTATGGCCAAAACCAGAAGGGTTAGGGGGTAGACAATCAATTCATAAAGATTAGATATTATATAGAAAGCGGTTCGAGGTTCGGTGGCGGGAGGAATGCTGCTTAGATGTTTATAGAGTCCGGCAAGTTCTAAAATTCCAAAGAAAAAATTAAAGAAACCCAAAATTCTCATCATATAACAAATATATCATTTTCTTTCGAGATCGGCTATTTATCTTTATAGAGGGAGTTAAGCTGTTTTTGGCATGCTGGCGGAATCAATTAAATCCTGTGGGATGGGATTCATACCATTTTTTCAATGCATCTATACTTTGGCCAATTTTTGTCTTTGGTTCCCAACCCAGTATTTCTTTTGCTTTTTTGTAGCTGGCATAGACTGCGGCATACTCCCCCGGCCGTTCGTCCCCGCCCTCTCTTGGAAGTTTGGTTCCAAGCCTCTCTTCTACGGTTTCGACTATCTCCAGAACGGAATTGCCTCTTCCTGTAC
>PXDX01000133.1 GCA_003564915.1 candidate division WWE3 bacterium | reverse complement strand
AGCCCATTCGATGATCTTTGGTACTGTGCAAGCAAACTCAGTTTATGAAATGCCCCAGTCACGTTTTGAACGAGAAATGAACTCCACTGCTGAAACGGGTGGTTTTGTTGAAGAATATGCTGAACATAAACTCACTCTTGCTACGGTTGAAGCATTCTCAAAGCGAGAACCAGATCCCGAGAACGTCAAGCTGCTTGTGGATTTTTGGAACAAAAATCGCAATCCAATATTTGGTAATGCTATTGCTGAAGCTCTATCAGTTCAGGGGCCAGAGCAGGCCTCACAAGAGCTCCTCGAGCTCATTCGTACAGATGTACGGGACAAAAATGCATTGGCCTCCATTTTGTATCGTCTTGAACTCGGCAAGATTGGGATGTCTGAAGAGGGCGTGCGCTATATGGGCAGACTCTACAACCTTGGCGAGTTAAACAATCCCGACTTTTTTGTAAATCGCCTGACTTCCAACGGCGAAGTTGGAGTTTTCGATGATCAAGAAAAGATGGTTGGATACTTTGAGCTTGGTGATATGTCAGATGATACAGAGCAGATAGATGCTGATGTACTAGCAATAACGTACGACACTCTTTTCAAAGATAGAGGTGAGGTGTCTGAGGAGGAGCGGGTCCGCAGAGAGTCATTTATTAAAGAGTTTACAGAAAAGTACTTCGAGGTATACAACGAACGCTTTTTTGGAAAGACAGGCACACGATTTAACAATCTCACCTTCGAAGAGCAAGGCTGGTTTCTGTCGTTTGTTAGCGAAACTGGACCTAACTTGCAAGGGCGCGTATACGATTTCGTTGAGCAATTTGGTGAAGATGGGATACGAGCTTTCTTGTCGATGGAGTTTGATCGTAATATGGGTCATCATGTAATGGAAAAAATAGCGGATAGTCCTAAAGGGGCTGACATACTGGATTTATACAATCATCTTGTAATTGGAACACGTAACACAGTTAGAGAATTTGGCGACAATGTTTCTCCAGAAGTTAACAAGAAGCTTGATGCAAATCTTATGCGCCGAGCTAAAGATATCCTCGCTAGTGATATTTCAGATGAAGAAACGCTAGAGGCCTTGGAACAAGTTCGGGTAGAGAACGTAATTTTTACCACTGCCTTTAGAACCTTACGAAGCGAAGGTGTAATAGCTGAGGCAGAAGATGTTTCGATAATGGAGTCCGCATCTTTTGAATCAGTTCCAGCTTCTACACTCTCTCCAAGTGATAGAGCTAGAATGCTAGAGATATTTGATGCCTTTTGGCAAAACGAACCAGTAGAGTTCAGTTCTAAAGTTCGTGCCGGTCTCGAAACTTCTTTTTCAAAACCTGAGACCAGTTTTTACACTCTGCGTCACGAAGGTGAAATTGTTGGTTATGCTCGAGTTGACGATAATGCCGAAGCCCCTGAACCACATATATACTTTGGTTCATTTAATGTAGATGAATCCTATGGAGGCGCAAAGATCGGTGAGTTTATTTACCGGGAATTGATTAAGCAATCAATCCAAAAGTATGATCGCATCGAGGCTGACTGTGACCCACAATCAGATATAAGTAAGTTTTATCTGCGTGACTTTGTGGCAACTGAGTACTATGTGGCGGAAGGTGTAAAGCCAAGTTTCCATATTGTGTATGATAAAGAACAGTTTGCTGATGCGGTCGGACCAACAATGACTCAAGAGAAAATTGTTGAACACGCAGAATCAGGTAGCTACAAATCAGGAGATATCATTATCCGTGAAATCGAAAGCGACGACCAATTTCCTGAGTTAGCTGCACATAGAGTTCTGACTAGCTATTTCAACTCCCGAGAAACCGGCAAGGTGTATGGTGTGTTTGAATATGAGCGTCAACCTGCACAAAAAGCCGCCTAGACCACATCCCCGCTACTACATTTCCAGAGACTCTCAAAGAGGTATTTATGAGTATTGGCAATAAATTGGTCTGTAATGATAATGCCCATCAGGTATTCATCAGTCAGCGTAATATATGACACTTTATTGTCGTATATCTGCATAATGGTTTGAAACGGAACTACACCCTCAGTAGCGGTAATAAGCTTAGTATTAGTTACCTTGCCGTCATATGATTTGAGAAACTTGCGAGCCTCAGGGGAATCAATCACTAAACCACGCTTTTTCACGTTCTGATCCTCTCGCATGGTTGAGTATTCAGCATTGAGGGCAGGAATGTACTTGGCAATCGCCTCGAGGTCAGCATAGGTGAGGATCTCCTCAGAAGCAGTGAGACTATCAAGCAATACTTCCCAAATTCCATCTTCTCCTTCATAGAACTGTACCCCTGGCTTACCGACACTTAAGTTGAATAACGACGATAATTTCCCTGAAGTAGCCAAAAACTGTTTTTTAGTACGCTCAATGCGTTCTTTTTCTTTATCTATAACCTTAGTAATAGCAACGGGGTGTTTTGGAGTGAATTTAGCAATCTTCCCAGTTTCATCAGACTTAGAAGCAAGATCAAGACCGATAAGCTCTTCTAACACCTTATATACGAGCGGTCGAGAGAGTGTGGTGCCGCTAGGAATAGCTTTAGCTATGGCACTAGCAGGGGATTCACCCTGCTTTAAAAGTACTTCATACACGATAGCCTGCTCTTTTGAGAGGCCAGTATCGGTGATTTCTTTTGTATATTCTAATTGAATCATACGTGTATAGTACACAATATTTAGTATTTGTCACGTTACTGTGACATAAATATGTTGATAACTAAGCAGTTTTTTATTTAAAAACAAGGATTTTATCCATATATAACAATATTCTGTATATACTTCTTGACAATACAATTAAACTCTGTTATGATATAGACAGTTAAGAAAGAGGAAGTCACAAGGACTTCACTTTCAGAAGGAGAGAGTACCTTACAGGGAATCAGGAGAGAGATACGAGCCGAGAAGCTCGAGCCCACAAGGCCGGTTACCATAGCCGAAAGTATGGCAGACAAGGAGCTGAAGGAACTACTCGTATCGAACTCACAGATTCGTTTGCAAGAAGTTGAGAGTAGGCCGCAAACCCACTCTACCGACTGATACCGTCAACTGGTGACGGCGGTCGACTACTTCACCCGTTAGATTTCTGAGCAAGTGCTCGGAAGGACATCGACTGGACACAAGCAACTAACCACTGCTTGTCTCCAGAAATGTCCTTACATCCATAAAGACAGGAGGAGTAAGGAGAGAGACTCTTTGACAACTAAATAGCCGACACATTCTAAAGCGAAAACCAAGCAATCGAATGTGTCACAAATCTGCGGGATGAAACATGTCCGTGGAATTAAAAATATCGACTAACTAATGAGTTGGCCCATGGGAGTAATGGTTGGAGAGAGCTATTACATCTCCATGCGGGTACATCACACATATAAGTAAATGAAATCATAAATAATCATCGTGCTTTGATGTACTCACATGGGGATCTCGGAGAGAGTGAACCTGAATTAAGGAGTAGTTGGCTGCCATACAAGTGCCAACATAGTCATGACAGGAGAAAATTCATGACCACTTACTTTGGCTTCGCCTTGGCCGCCGGCATGTTCGACGGTAATGGAAATGTCACCTTCCGGCAGGTCGGT
>PXDX01000098.1 GCA_003564915.1 candidate division WWE3 bacterium | reverse complement strand
GTTATATATTTACTGCTTGCAGGCTTCGTTGTTTATCTGTTTTTGAATAAGGAAAACAAGAACGAAGAACTCTTTAGAAAGATTAACCCTCTTTTCATTGCCACTTCGATCGCCAACATCTCTTGGATCTTCGCTTGGCACTATGACTACATCGGTATCTCTTTGCTCATCATGGTGGCGCTACTTGTTCTCTTGATCCGGATCGCCGATATTCTGCGCAAAGAGCATTTTGTATCAATGGATAAACTTCTGATCCGGGCTCCTTTCAGTATCTACTTCGGTTGGATCACCGTGGCGACGATCGCCAATGTTACCGTCTTTCTTGTAAGTGTCGGCTGGGACGGATTCGGTATCGACGAGTATATCTGGACCGTCATCATTCTTCCGGTGGGAGCACTGATAGGGATACTGAGGACTTTAAGGGATAAAAATTTTCTTTACGGACTGGTTTTTGTCTGGGCTTACTTAGGCATACTGATCAAGCACGTCTCAAGTGCCGGTTTCGACGGACAGTACCAAAGCGTCATCGTTACGGTGATCATCTGTCTTTTACTTTTCCTGTTTTTTGTCGGCAAGGTCTTCTCCTCGAAAATTACCGATGCACAAAACTGAAGGTCGAGTTTTGATCAACCCTTTCAGTTTCCGGAATGTCGTATTATTCTGACGGCAAAGGCCTTAGGGATTAGTTTAACTTCAGTCGAGATCCAAAGTCTTCTTTCAGAAGAAAGAATAACACTTGATGAGATGAGAGAAATAAGGTCTTTAGATGACCTGAATTTAAAATGATTTTCATTATCTTCATGGCCCTTAAAACTATTTTTGTTTTCCCTGTAAAAAGACCTTGAACCATGCTTCAATTTAGCTATGGGAATTGGTATTGGTGTAAAGAAAGATTGGCGTTCGGTACTTAAGAGGATGTTTTTTACACTCCTCATGATATTTTTGGGTTTTACCGCGCTCATATTTTGGATCGGTATGAGTATAATTTTCTTTCATTATCAATCCGACTCAGGTGGTGATTGCTATTGGGACGATTACGATGATTATAGTTATGAGAATTGGGTTTGTTCGCCATTCAATCTTTGTGGAGATATTGAGAGTGTGGGCATAGTGCTTCTCTACGGTGGTATCGATACATACACCGATAACGAGCACTTTGTCAGTTCCGATGGGATTATAGCTCAGATAGATGCACTGGAGAGCGATCCACAATTTGATACCATAATACTTTTGATCGACTCTTACGGAGGACACGCAGTCCCTTCGGAAGAGATCGCTAACGCTCTGAAACGATCCAAGAAGAGGACCATTGCCGTTATACGAGAGGACGGGCTATCGGGTGGATATATTGCCGCAAGCGGAGCCGATACCATATACGCAAGCCGTCTTTCCAATGTTGGAAGTATAGGGGTCACCATGTCCTATCTGGACTACTCTGAGCAGATGAGACGAGAAGGGGTGAGGTACCTTGATATATCATCAGGAAGATTCAAAGATGTCGGAGATCCGGATAGACCGCTTGATGAAGAGGAGAGGGAATATCTATTTGGGATTGTTAAAGATTCACATGAGGTCATTGTAGAGATGATAGCCGAGAACAGGGGGTTGGATATTGAAGATGTAAGAGCCGTATCCGACGGTAAGATCCTGTTGGGAGACAAAGCGCTGGAGCACGGCCTTATCGACAGGATCGGCGGACTGCACGATGCTCTTGATGATATGGGTAGAGGTATAGACGATGCCTGTGAACTCTTTCATTTTTACTAATAAAGTAATCATATCGTGAACGTTGGCAAAATACCGGTTTTTTGCTCGTACGGAATAGTGAAAGACGGCGAGGTTGTAAAAGATATAGTTTAGAGCAATTTTCGTGGAAAAACCCAATAAATTGTGGTTGAATAGAAAGGTATGGGGGAAAAATCAAAAAAAAAGGAGTCGAATGTGAAGTATGCTGTGGTTTCGATGGAAAAGAAGCTTTGGGAGGTGGCGAATAATCTGCGAAGTAATTCAGAGTTGGAGCTTCAAGATTTTGAGGAACCGGTATTGGGGTTGATTTTCCTTAAGTTTGCCGATGTACGCTTCAGTCAGGCCGAGGAAAAACTCAAAGATATTACAAGGAGTACACGCCTATTGTTTCTATAAAGACCACTTTGTTGTTGTTTATACTGAGTCCAAAAAGTATTGGACGCCTCCGGGAGGAGGTATAGAGGAAGGTGAAAGTTATGAGGAGGCAACCATTAGAGAGGTTTTGGAGGAAACAAACATGAAAGTTTTAGAGTTAGAGTTTATAGGCTATCAAGATGTTTATGAATCGGAACGCATATCCAGGCAGACAAGATCATTCTGCCTTGTTGAACCGATAGGAAAATTTGTTTCTGATCCGGATGGAGATATAACGAAAATAAAATTAATTAAGCCTTATGAATACAAACAGTATTTTGACTGGGGTATAATCGGAGACCGTATTATGAATAGGGCATTAGAGATCAAGGGCGCGTTTTGATGAATATATTACGCAGGGATCGAAAATAGAACAGAATGATCTCATGAAATATGATTCAACCTCTGTTTTCGATATTCTACCTTCACATACCTCATATACAAAGAGTGGATGTAGGTGGATAGGTTGATAGAATAGTTAAGAAGTATAATATTGGACAAGTATTGAGAAGCTCCGGTAGACCGAAAAAAGGTGGCTGACCCCATTTCACGCCGGAAGACCGAAAAAAGGTGGCTGACCCCATTTTTCTTCCAGAGATAAAGAAAAGAAAAATAGGCATAGAGGAACTTCAAAAACAACTTTATTGGAAGCGATTGCAGGGAGAGAAAGCCGAGATTTTTATTTTGGAATTCGAGAAGTTACGCCTGAATTCAGAAAAAAAACCGGAATGGGTGTCCCCCTACTGGGTAAACGCAGGATATGATATTGCTTCCTACGAGGATACAGCATCAAAAGAGATAAATCGTTTTATAGAAGTAAAATCATTTTCTGGCACGCCAACCTTCTATTGGAGTAGGAATGAGATGGATGTTGCAAAGCTTAAAAGAGAAAAATATTTTTTGTATCTTGTTGATATGAATAAAATAGATGAAGATGGTTATAACCCAATAATTATTCAGAATCCTTATGATACCGTACTAAAGAATGACCGGAATTGGAGTAAGTTGGTTGATAAATATTTCATTACTTTTCAAAAATAAGGTAAGAAAATAATGTGGCAGAATAAAGATAGTTGCAATCAAATTCAAAAATCAAAGAAAGATAAGGAAAATGTTATAGAATGAAGACATGAAAAAGGAACATCAAAGATGGACGAGGGAGCAAACAGTAGCCGCTTTTAACCTTTATTGCAAAATTCCTTTCAATAAAGTTACATCAAAGCACCCTGAGATCATTAAAGTTGCTAACAAAATTGGAAGAAGCGTTAATTCGGTAAAGATGAAAATTGGCAATTTTGGGAGCTTTGATTCCGAGTTAAAAAAGAGAGGTATCGTTGGACTTTCTAATGTAAGTAAATTGGATGAGGAGATTTGGAATGAGTTTAATAACAATTGGGAAGATCTGGCTTTTGAGAGTGAGAGGGTACTCGCGAATATTAAGGGTGAAGAAGTTCATGGTG
>PXDX01000134.1 GCA_003564915.1 candidate division WWE3 bacterium | reverse complement strand
TGCGAGATGGGGAGGAGGATGATGGGGGGCGCGATGCCCGAGACGATCGAGGAATTCAGGGAGCAGGTGCCCCTGACC
Organism: candidate division WWE3 bacterium; assembly: GCA_003564915.1. Classification (GTDB taxonomy): domain Bacteria; phylum Patescibacteriota; class WWE3; order UBA101185; family UBA10185; genus T3SED10-354. Next base: position 3,562 of record PXDX01000134.1, on the reverse strand, counting down.
ATCTACTCCGACTACCTGCCGAACCTGGTGGAGAAGAGAGATCAGGGGTTGCCGGTCAAGCCCGCAATATGGGCACATACTATAGGAAGGGCCGGCGAGTATGACGCGAAACTGGTGCCCTTCTCGGCAAGGGCGTTGGCCGAGTTCGAGCGTGTGGCGGGAGCCATCGGGCTTCTGTCGTCGTGTGACGACCGGGGGAATTACGTAGCCAAAGAGCATATGTTGACCCTCTCGACACTGGGCTCGCGGTATTACGGCACCGGTGTGATCGGTTACATGATCAAGCAGGCGCTGGGGTGCGATTTCCTGCCTGTCAACGCGAACGGACACACGCTCCAGGACAGGATAAGAGATGGTTTCAAGGAGGGACTGCATAGTGGACTGGAGAGCTGTGGAGGCCTTTCGTCGATCCTGGTCTATGTGGGTGAGATGTTCAAACAGGGAGGAATTGACTACGATGCCCGTTTCTTGCTTTCGCATCCGTCTGCCTCATTGCGGCTGGCCAGGGGGCTGGTCAGGAGCAAGCTGGCCCACCGTCCCATGCTTCCCAGGGATGTGTGGTCGTTCAGGGCCATTGTGGGCGGAGGAACCGACAGTGCGGTCTTCCACGATGCCGTTGAGGAACTCTGGGGCAGGCGTCCGCTGGAGGTATACGGCGGTACCGAAGGGGGGATCTATGCAACCCAGACATGGGATCACGAGGGTTTGACCTTCATTCCCAACCTGAACTTCTTCGAGTTCATTCCCGAGAGGGAGTGGTATAAGTGGCAGCTGGACCGTTCCTACCAGCCCAAGACCGTTCTTCTTGACGAGGTGAAGGAGGGCGAGCTATACGAGGTGGTCCTAACCAATTTCCACGGCGGAATCATAACTCGATACAGACCGGGCGATATGGTCAGGATAAGCTCTCTGCGCAACCACAAGCTGAATATCGACATACCGCAGATGGTCTTTGAGAAACGTGCCGACGACCTCATCATCATATTCGGCGTTGGCTATCTCACGGAGAGTCTGATCGGGAAGGCTATCGAGAATGCCGGGATTCGCCACGAGGGCTGGGTTGCTCGCAAGGAAGTGGTCGACAACAAGCCCACTCTGAACATATACATCGAGCCTGCACGTGACTACGTTGCCGGTGAGCGGAGCATGGCAGCAGCCGTGCACGATGAACTCGAGAGATTGGACGATGTCTACCACTTTAACCTCTATAAATATGCCTACGGGAATGCTACGAAGTTCCTTGACCTGAATCCGGTGGAGGTCACACTGTTGCCCCAGGGTGCCTTCTCAAGCTATGTGGCTCAGCGACAGGCTGAGGGCATGGATGTGAGTCGCATCACGCTGCCCCACGTAAATCCCTCGGACGAAATGCTTTCCCTGTTGGAAGCCCCGAAGGTTGTGGTCGAGGCTGTGCCATCTGCGGAGGAGGAACGGACGGCTGCGAGGTGATGGCTGCATGATTCGGGTCTAGAGGGCTTTCCTGTGCGGAAGGGGCGAGGCTAGAAACTCGCCTCTTTCCGTTTCTGCCCGGCGATCAAGCCGGGATGGCCGCCTTCAGGACCGGGATGATGCAAGTGATGGGTAGCCGCCGGGGTGGAGGGGGTCCCGGCGGATAGGATGCAAACCCGGGTGGTGCTACCAAAGTACTCCTTGACAGTTCACAGATTTGCGTGAATAATGGGTTCATGCCACAGAGTATTAGCAGCGACGCCTTAATCCCGCTGATAGCGACGGTCGCCTACGCACCGCTATTCGTTATCCTGGTGATGAACCGTCCGTGGGAGCGGAGGCACAGGCTTTTTTTTCTGTTCCTGGTTCCGGCCATGCTTTGGAGCCTGACCACGTTCTTGTTCCGCAGCCATCTGCTGATGGAGCATAAGCTGCTCCTGGTCCAGGTTCTCATCTCCGTCACCATTCTTATGCTGGTCCATCTCCACCTTTTCATCCGTTCCTTCTATGAGACTGAACGCGTGAAGATACCCTGGGCGTATGGTTTTCCCATAGCTACCATCGTGCTGGCGGTGCTGGGCCTTATACCCCGCGGCATCGAGGTGACCGCCAGGGGCATGAGCATCGACTACGGGCCGTGGATCGTGGCAATAGGATTTGGCTTTCTTTTCACCGTGGGCATGAAGGATATCCGGTCGCTTCTGGTAAAGCGACAGGTGTCGCATGATCCTGCCGCACGCAACGAGGCTGTATATCTGCTGTTCGCCATTGTAATCCTGACCGTGTTTATATTGATTGCGATCACTCCGCGGGGAGGCGAGTATCCCGTCAGCCACTTCGGGAACCTGGCCATTGCCGCCGTCTTTACGCATGCCGTTGTCGCCTACCGTCTGCTGGATGTGAGGGTCATATTCCGGCAGGCTGTCATAAACGCAGTTCTCTACGGTAGCGGACTGGGCATCGTGTTGCTGGTCTCATGGGCGGCTCACAGCCTTGGCGGTACCGACCCTAGCTTTGCCTCTCTTGCCGCAACCATTGGCCTGGGTATCCCGTTCATCGTGCTGCTGGTCTACAGGCTGGGTACGCCGTGGCGGGCGAGGATGGAACGGGCCATGGTCGGTGAGAGATACGCCCACCGCCGGCGATTGTTCCAGTTCATCAGCAGCATACATAGCGTTCCGGCCCTGGAGGAGATGGGGAATGAACTCGTTGCCTTGCTCTCTGAGTCCGTGGACTCGAAGAGAGCATGTCTGCTCTTGCCGCGACCGGAGGACGGAGTCTTCATCCCCCGATTTGCCTATCCCCCGCTGGCGGACAACCCTATGAAGGATGTGAGGCTGCTGGCCGATAGCCCCATTATCACCTGGATGAAGAGGGAGCGTTCGGTGCTGCCGGTGAGGGAACTGTCGATCCGGCCCGAGTTCCAGTCCATGTGGGGCGAGGAACGGGAGAGCATTCGATCGGCTGAGGCCGAGGTGTTCATACCGCTGGTGCACAGCCAGGGGATCGCTGCTATCATGGCAGTCAGCGGCAGGAGACACGGTAAGCTCTACACGGTTGAGGACATGCACCTGCTTGAGTCCATCACTAATCAGGTGGCGGTGATCCTGGAGAAGGAATACTATCATGAGCAGTTGCGGGAGCAGGGTAAGGAGATAACCATGCTCAACCGACTGGCTACGATCGTCACCTCCAGCATGAGCATCGAGTCTATATTCGAGGGGTTTGTCGGTGAACTGAGGAACATGGTGGGATTCGACTGGGCGACCATCGCCCTGATTGCCGATGATGAGCTTTACATTCTGGCCCTATCCAGCAACATCGACTCTCCCTGGAAGAGCGATCAGAGGATGCCGCTGGCCGGGACGGCTACCGAACGTGTGTGGCGCGAGGGGAAGATGGTGTATGAACCCGACCTGTCCGTGCACCAGAGGTTTGTGACAGGGAAGCATCACCTCGAACAGGGCGTACGCTCTATTGTTTATCTGCCGTTGCAGATCAAGGAGGAGTGTATAGGCGCCTTCATTGTCGCCAGCCAGCAACGTGACGCATTCGGCCCGAGGCATATAAGGTTGCTGGAGCAGGTGGCACTGCAGATCGCCACGCCGATTGA
>PXDX01000132.1 GCA_003564915.1 candidate division WWE3 bacterium | reverse complement strand
TGAGTTCATCAGGCGTGGTAAGAGCATGTGGCTCACAACAGTCATCGCATTCGCTTCTTATCTCACCGCAGAACCACTGACAAGAGCATGTACACTCGTCGGGAGGATCCTCGATAGGCGTACAAACTGCAGGACAAGTAGAAAAACCACAGTCTGTAAGCTCGCACTGCAATCCTGGACAACATTCACCTATCGAACAGGCTTCCCACGCCTCCTTGCAGCCGGGGTCGGGTGGGGGGTTTACCCAATAACAGAGCTGTCCACCATAATTACCACACATACCGGCACCATCCACACACGTACCAAAATGAGAAGACCAATAACACCCAGGCTGCATTAAACAGATCCCATGTGCACCACTATACCAACAACCACTGGGGCATGGAGTATCCGGAGGAAAATGTCCTCCCAACGTACAAGGGCAATAACGCCCTCCAGCACAATAAGCATAAACCCTTTTAATAATTCCGATACGCTCTAAAGCCCCAAGAATAACTGAAGAAGTTGTTCTACTGATTTCAACCATATTGGGATAGGAATCCTTCAGAGATTCATAGAAAATATAAGGAGTAAATGGATATTCCTCTTGAGAACGTCCTTCAGAATTTGCTACATAAGTGGAAATATGAGCTCCCTGAAATATTAAAGCTCCAAAGGTTTTTTCTACCAAATCAAATTGATCATTCAAATCTTCTTGTTTCACTCCAATATAGAAAGTCACTTTATTACCATCCGTCTCATAATCCAAACTCATGTCAACTTCATTTCCCGAGTAAACCCTGGCGGAATCAGAGTAGGGGACCAATAAAATGAGTAAGTTTTCTGCAGTTATAAATTCGGGAACAAAAGGCTCTTCATTTTCCTCACTAAGAATTGTTTCTATTTCCTCAGATGAATATGTACGGGAAACCCTATCTAACTTCCAAAACCCCCTTCTGTACATATAGTGATTGTATTCAAATATCCCTTCTTTAGTGAAAGATATTTCATACCCCGGAATCATGGATTCTATTTGTACCCTTTCCTCGAACATATCGACAGGGGCAGGCGGAATAGAATCAGGGTCAAAATCTACCAAATCACTGTATTCTACTTCTGGCCGATCTGGTAAAAACTGAGGATCAGATAATAAAGGAATTGCGAGAAGAGCGGCTAAAAGGAAAATCAAGCCCAATAAGAGCAGGAATTTTTTACTCCTCAGTATACCGCTAAAGGACAGATTTTCGAACATAAAATAAGTGTAGAACATTCCATTGTAATATTCAATGCAATTTGATGAAAATTGAACAAGAACAAAAATCGAAGGTTTTTACTTTATTTAAAGTATTATTGATCATCCTATAAAACAGGATGAAATTTTGGGTTTTCGGTTATTTATTTTTTAGAAGTATAAATTTACTTTTTTCAACAAATATTAAGGATTACAAAGTCAGGAATAGATAAATAACTTGATCAGGGCAAATGTGGGAAATAAGTTTATAAAGAAAAACAATACAGCAAATTTAAAAAACTTTGTCTAGGCAATTTTTCTTCCTGATTGGAAGAAGCTACTTTATTACTGTTATCTTCAATCCTTATCTGCTTTAGTAAACAAGGAATTCGTTTAAAATTAAAGCAGGCAGGAAAAACTTATTAAATCAAAGATTCTCCTGCCTGTCTGCCGTCAAGCTAACTTCAGGGTTTTCTCCGCCGCAATGTTAGCGCAAGAGATACTAAAGATATTAACGCTGGAAAACAGATTAAAGAAGCGTCTCCTGACATGTCCTGCTGAGGTTCCGGCGTTGCAGTTGCAGTTGGTGTTGTCGTAGGAGTTGCCGTTGCCGTTGCGGTCGGAGTTGCCGTAGGCGTTGATGTTGCAGTCGGGGTAAACGTCGGCAGTGGCGAAGGTGCGACCGTCGGCCTCAGGGTTGGGCTCACTGTAGGCAGGGGACTAGCAATTGGCTCAGTCGGTGAAGGAACGGCGGTCGGCTCCCGAGGGGGTGTTACATAGTTGTATTCAAGCCAGAAACTATTCGGATCTTCATGTTCCGGGACAAGTATACGCTGCCAAACACATTCCGTGCCTCCACAGTGTATCGATCCGGGCATCCGCCCGAACGACGTTCCTTGGGGAAACTTGATCAGAACCTCGCTGAATCCTCCCGCTTGAATTCCAATATTAGCCATTGACCATTCCAATACGTATCCTTCTCCTCGCGGTTGAATGAGACGTTCGCGGTAGAAAAAGGGGAAAGGCCCCCATCTGCACATCCCGTTCTCATCGGCCTGCTGGAACACTCCTCCGTAAGGACCTCTGCCGTCCCAACCAGGTTCGGGCTCAATATTGCATTCATAGTGTAAAGCCCATGGATGAACGACTATATCCGTCCGCGGAAATTCAAGGAGAGTGATATCTATCCATATTTCTTCCCTCTCAATGAATATCGTCTGATGAACAAAATTCCCCAATTCTCTATCATCTACTTGAGCCTCCACCAAATTCGAGATCCCAAGTAACAATAAGAGTACAGATAGAACCAACACGATCTTGCTCATTTCCTCCTCCTTTGTTTGCGAGATTATAGGGATGTAGCCCCGATTCTATTTAGTTTTCAACTACAATCATTATATAGGACATCCAATAACGATCAAATCGATAAATTAATAGGAAATTAGGGGATCGGGTCTGATTTTAAGTCATCAAGACTGAACCGATCCCCCGGAACATCTGTTTTCCTCCTAAGGAAGAGAGTACCATTTGCCACCATCCCGATGCGGAATGGAATATGCCGCCGGATTTCCCGCAACGTACTGCACCGCAACCGCCGTACCATCCTCAAGCAAAACAACTGCCGAAGATACGCCGCCGGGGTACGGTCTTAGCAAACCATCAACGGGAGAAGCGGACCATCCTTCGTTCCAGCTCCAAAGAAGCTGAAAGTCTCCTTCCGGAAAAACCCTTATCGCATAATGTACGTACGCGCAAGAGCTCCTTGTTGCGGCTACGAATAGCTGATCCGGGTTAACGTTGAAAACTCCTTCTGAGGTTTCAACCGTGCTAGAGACCGGAGGCGGGGAAGAAGAGCTCTCCCAACGACAGACCGTCCCACCCCATTGTCCGCAAAGTCCGGCTTTGTCAACACATACCTTAAGATCTGAAGCCCAATAACAGCCGGGCTGCATTAAACAGATCTCATGTGCGTGACTATAGAAACAACCACTAGGGCAGGGGGTGTCCCATGGAGCGTGCCCTTCTAGCGTACATGGGCAGTAACGTCCTCCCGAACAACCGTCTGCTGAAAGATATGACTGGGCCAACTGGTATTGCTCGTGATACTCGTACAGATCCGGATCCTCCATGCAAGCGAACAGATAATTCTGCCCGACCCTGCTCTCTATAGCAGCGAGGATCTCCTGCTTCTCGGAGTTGCCGCTAGCGCTGGCGCTTGTAAGGAAGACAACCATTGTAACTGCAAGACCGAGTACAAGTACGCTGACTAACCATCTGCCTTTCATCCTTCACCTCCTTGAGGTTTATTAATATTATTTTTTCAACTTAGCAAGAAAACAACTAAGAAGAATTATAGGGTATATTGTCATTTATTTCAAAGAATTATTAAAATGCTTGAAAGAACAATTTATAAAGCTTAAAAATGTGATGAGCAG
>PXDX01000024.1 GCA_003564915.1 candidate division WWE3 bacterium | reverse complement strand
CTGTCCCATAAGAAAAAGAACCTCACCGGAAGATTTCTCTACACAATTTTTTAGGTTTAATGAATAACCTAAATTTTTGTCGTTTTGATAAAAATGAATCTCAAATTCAGAGTAGGAATCCAATAGATTCTTTAATTCTTCTGTATCTTCTTGTGAGTCGTTGTAAATTATCAATTCAAAGTCCTTATATGTTTGCCTGAATATAGAATCCAAACTTTCTTTAATATAAGGAACTCCTTTATAGGTTGGAATACAGACGCTGATCTTCATATTAAATCTCTAATAATTGATAACTCGTTCTCTATAGTATTTTCCCAAGAGAGCCTTTTTGCATTAGATACCGACTCTTTGGAAAGCTTATCACGATAGTTGCTATCATCGATTATTCTAACAACTTCCTTCGCGAAAGCGGAGTAATCAAATGACTTGACCTTAATCATACCCTCAGGAAATATTTCTTCAAAAACCGGCAGGTGCCAAGCCACAACCGGAACACCACAGGCTTGCGCCTCCAAAGGAGCTATTCCAAAACCCTCTTCATGGCTGGGAAAAACAAAAACTTTGGCCTTTCTCAAAATAGAAAACGTTTTATCATTAGGTATAAAACCTAAAAACTTTATATTTTTTTCCAACCCTCCCCCCTTTACATCGGATTCTAATTTGTCTAAAGTTACCTTATCTCCTTTACCTATAACCCCTAAAGTAGCTTCCGAAAGTGATTTAGTTACAATTTCCCATATAGGGATGAAATCGTATATTCCTTTAGATTCTTTCAGACGACCTAGAAAAACTGCATCATAGACTTTCCCCTTCGTGTTTGTATTCCTATGATTTTGAAACTTATCGAAATCTATTCCCGGATAATTCAACTTTATCTTCTCCTCCGCAAAACCGAACATTACTAAAGACTCTTTAAGTATTGAGTTGTCAACAAGGATCATATCCGCAGATTTCTTTATGATAAATAAACTAACTCTTTGGGATAAATAGGGTATCAAGCGCTCTTTTGGTATTAAATGAAATATGTGCTGTACCCATTTAATATTTTTATTTTTTAGCTTGTACAAAAAACAGGGTAAAACATCCGGAAGAAAATCAGAGGTTCCTAAACACAAATCGGGGGTATTTTTTTCAAATAAAGCTTTCTTCAGAGCATTGAATGTCCTCTTTAGGTAGATCCAAATCACGTTCTTAAAAATCTCTTCCCTGGAAGTAACCTCATATTCTGCATCTATGCCGTAGGAGGTACACAACTTTTTTCCTAATTTAGAAGTGATAATTCTATGTTCGAAGTCCTTTGAAATAGCTGGAGCAACCTTTAGAAAAACCATATCTCCACCACTTATTCCCTCTGAATATGCGTTCAGAAAAGAATATATCACTTGCATTTTTACTGTTTCCAACCTTCCCTGCTCAATTGACCTTTAATAAACATTCCCTTGACCATGCCCATTCCATACTCCCAAAGAGTAATCTTGCAAGCCAAAGGATGAAATAACCAGGCTATATCCTTCTTTCTCGTATAACCTTTAATCGACTGGTAAATCAAAGGGACCACGGTCATACATGAGAATATAAATATGAGCAGTCCCTTATTGTTACGTGATGTCTGCCATTCATAAGACCTATCTCCTTTAGACTTATGAAAAAGGTAATCCTTTACCCTCCTCCTCTGCTTTCTGGCAAATTTACCAACATTACCTTCACAAAAAGTATGGATGATACCGTTCTTAACTTTAATAAAATTTACGGAGCCTTCCTCGTTAATAGTTTTAGCAATAATATCAATATCAAAAAGATAATCCCCTTCTAAATTATTTTTTAAATAATCTGCCCGAAAAACGGTACCGTTCGCTCCAATAGTAGGTATTCCTCTTGTATCCAATTTAACTAACAAATAATTCCCCATGTCTTTCTCATCTCGAGGCACCTCGGTCCACTTACCAGTCAACAAGTTCTTACGATCATAATTACCCAAAAAATGCACCAAGGGATCATTCATTCCAATAAGAGCGCTGTAACGAGTTATAAAACTGTCCTCTTTGCGCCAAGTATATTCCCAAGGTTCACTCCCCGCTGCAGATGGGTTCTCAAGAAGAGGGATTATCATTTCCTTCAACCATTGATCGGTAGGTAGAATATTATCTGAATCCAAAAGAACTATGAATTCACCGCGAGCTTCCTTAACTCCAACAGCTTTTCCCGCCTCAGCAGTTTTAAGAGGGTTCTCCAATATCCTAGCACCATAATTTTCTGCTATTTCCAAGGTATTATCCGTAGAACCTCCATCCGCAATAATTATTTCTATCTGTTTTTCAGGATAATCCTGTTCTTTAACGGAATTTAATTCATTCTTCAGGACACTTCCTGCATTTAATGTGGGTGTGACTATACTTACTTTTGGCAAATCCATATAACGCAAATTCTCTTATTTCCTCCCACCAAAATCCAACAAATGACCCCTTAACTTCTTCGCGGCCATCCAGAAAAACTTAACATCATTCAAACTCCTAACCGAAAAAATCTTTCTGATAATAAACTTTGGCGTCAAAAACACCGTATACAACTCCTGCGTCAACCCATGCAGCTTTTCCTCATTAAACGGAACCTTCATCACCGGACCCCTCATATCAAATTTCTCATACTCCTTGGATCCAACCAACAATAAATCATTTTCTACGCACTCTTTGTACAGAGAAGTTCCCGGATAAGGAACCGTGATTGTAGCTTGCATAGTATCTACTAACCCCTTTTTAAACATTTCTTTTGCCATCCTAATAGTGTTCTTTGCCATATCTTCCGTTTCCCAAGGATATCCGAGCATAACGGTGATGTGAGGTTCTAAACCCGCTTTTTTTGCCATACGCAGCCCCTCTTCAATTTCCTCAACTCTCAAACCCTTATTTATCCTATCCAAAGTCTCCTGATTTCCAGATTCAAAACCGTATAAAATATATCGAAAATTTGCCTTTCCCATAAGATCATAAGTTTCTTGATCCAACGCATTCAGTCTCATATTGCAACTGTAAACTACTTTTTTGTTGTACCCCGATTCGATCAAAAGATTACAGAATTTTCTTAGATCTTCTCCCACAAACAAAGTTCCTGCATCATCAAAAACTTCTCTAATTCCGTAATTATCAACCACATGTTTTACCTCAGCAAAAAGCCTCTCCGGAGAAAAATGCCTGTAAGCCCCTTTGGGAAAAAGAGACTGATTCCAAATACAAAAGGTGCAATTACCCCACCAACAATCCCTTCCGGTATAAACATAAGTGCCGGGCTTGTACTTAAAATTCCCATTCTCATAAGCGTAAAGCTCCCACTGAGTCAGATCCCTATCAATAAAGGGAAGCGAATCTAAATCATGGCGCATGTCGGCAGGACCGGAAGTCCAAAACCCATCCACAAACTCACCCTCTCCTTCGGGGATTTGCAAGAAAGGATTGTCTTTCCTTAACCACACTCCTCCGGGAATACTACCTCCCTTGTGAATAGCGTCCAACAAGTCGCTCAGGACAAAATCAAAATCTCCTCCCGTAATAACAACGTCAACGACACTATTTTCCATACTTTCTTTTGGATCGTAGGTCACGTGATCTCCCACCAAAACCGTTATCATTTTGGGAAATTCTTTCTTTAATTCCCCAATTATTTCCCAATGCTTTCTAACTACAGGGG
>PXDX01000125.1 GCA_003564915.1 candidate division WWE3 bacterium | reverse complement strand
CAGAAACCCTCAGTTCAAATTTTCTTTCTGAGCTGCCTGTGCGGCAGTTCACGGTCTTTCGTCGCGTCCGGTGGTGGTGTCGGTTTTCTGAGCTGCCTGTGCGGCAGTTCACACTTATCAACTAGGTTCGCCTGACTGCCTAACTTTCTGAGCTGCCTGTGCGGCAGTTCACCGAATCAATAGCGGGAAGGTCTTGATACACAACTTTCTGAGCTGCCTGTGCGGCAGTTCACCCTGAGCACTACTCTAAATACACCATCTGTTTTTTCTGAGCTGCCTGTGCGGCAGTTCACAAAAAGCGGTACGCTCAGGCGAATCAATAGCGTTTTCTGAGCTGCCTGTGCGGCAGTTCCCCCTAACCAACAACCTACCTTATGCCCGTGTTTTTTCTGAGCTGCCTGTGCGGCAGTTCACGTTATCTGTCGCATCGTCTAATGCCGCGATCATTTCTGAGCTGCCTGTGCGGCAGTTCACCCTCAAACCTAATATGTGCTGGAGTATGTAATTTTCTGAGCTGCCTGTGCGGCAGTTCACTTACCCTGTTCACCGGTGAATCGGTAGACTTTTTTCTGAGCTGCCTGTGCGGCAGTTCACATAAACTTTTCAGCCTCGTCAACTGCCTCACGTTTCTGAGCTGCCTGTGCGGCAGTTCACCTCAATCGCTTAAATAATTGTTGACAGCTTTAGTTTCTGAGCTGCCTGTGCGGCAGTTCACATCAGCTTATTGAGATGAACAATGGACTGGAATTTCTGAGCTGCCTGTGCGGCAGTTCACTTAACTTCCTCAGTGTGAAACTCGAACAGCTTATTTCTGAGCTGCCTGTGCGGCAGTTCCCCCCGCAGGCATCCCGCTCACCTATACCCTCAATTTCTGAGCTGCCTGTGCGGCAGTTCACTTGACGGCATCAAACATTGACGCAACCGATTCGTTTCTGAGCTGCCTGTGCGGCAGTTCACTTGCAGACGGGTAATAGTCAGCGTTTGGAATTTTTCTGAGCTGCCTGTGCGGCAGTTCACCAGCGGAATGACCGCGCCCATAATGCTTCTAAGTTTCTGAGCTGCCTGTGCGGCAGTTCAATCGCTGAACACTTTTACGTTTCAAACGGAAAATTTCTGAGCTGCCTGTGCGGCAGTTCACCGTTTTACACCTTGCCGGGCTCGTGCCGCTATTTTCTGAGCTGCCTGTGCGGCAGTTCACTACCTAAAAGCAGTTCACCTTACGCGAATGAATTTCTGAGCTGCCTGTGCGGCAGTTCACTTCGTACAATGCCGGGCATGCGGCTTTTGCTCGTTTCTGAGCTGCCTGTGCGGCAGTTCACGGCAATTCGGACGGGTTAGTCAGTTTCGTGAATTTCTGAGCTGCCTGTGCGGCAGTTCACTGTCACCTGAGCGTTTGTAGATAGTGATGAAGTTTCTGAGCTGCCTGTGCGGCAGTTCCCCATTATAACCCTACCTCCGCTTTTAATTTGTTTTTCTGAGCTGCCTGTGCGGCAGTTCACGACTTTTAGGCGCGTATTGGCACATTCAACATTTTCTGAGCTGCCTGTGCGGCAGTTCACCCAGTACCGAGGTACGCCGGGGTAGGTGTGTTTTTCTGAGCTGCCTGTGCGGCAGTTCACTCAATGCGTTGGGGTCAGCACCAGCAGCAACCTTTCTGAGCTGCCTGTGCGGCAGTTCACCCTATCAAAGACCGCCATCACGGCTTATCAGTTTTCTGAGCTGCCTGTGCGGCAGTTCACATTGGTCGCTCAGGCGGTTCAACGGCTCTATCTTTCTGAGCTGCCTGTGCGGCAGTTCACTTTAGCCTCAAGTAATTTACGCTCAGCTTCACTTTCTGAGCTGCCTGTGCGGCAGTTCACCGGTCGGATGATGAGTATGCAGTGATTGACATTTTCTGAGCTGCCTGTGCGGCAGTTCACCAAACCGGCGCAGGTGACACTTGAGCAGTTAATTTCTGAGCTGCCTGTGCGGCAGTTCACGCATCAAAGCAACCACTTGTCAAATGCGTCTCTTTCTGAGCTGCCTGTGCGGCAGTTCACCCTTAAACGTTTACGAGTCAATAGCAGGATAGTTTCTGAGCTGCCTGTGCGGCAGTTCACTTGCTGCTGGTGCTGACCCGAACGCATTGATATTTCTGAGCTGCCTGTGCGGCAGTTCACTATGATGATTATGTTTAGTTGTTGATTTTAGCTTTCTGAGCTGCCTGTGCGGCAGTTCACTTATCGTTGCTGATCACCATGAACTTTTTATCAGTTTCTGAGCTGCCTGTGCGGCAGTTCACGGAAGGCCGACTGAGCATTAGCGCCGGGCTAGATTTCTGAGCTGCCTGTGCGGCAGTTCACACTATTCTATCGGGTACGCCGCGTCGCCCGATTTTCTGAGCTGCCTGTGCGGCAGTTCACCCAATCCATCGTTGGATTGGCTTCCATTCAATTTTCTGAGCTGCCTGTGCGGCAGTTCACACTTTGCTATCACGGAATCCGGTAAAGTCAAATTTCTGAGCTGCCTGTGCGGCAGTTCACGTCGTCAACGCGAGCACTAACCAGTGGCGGCTTTTCTGAGCTGCCTGTGCGGCAGTTCACGCCCAGCCGCCCCCATTCGCGAGGCCGGGGATTTTCTGAGCTGCCTGTGCGGCAGTTCACCTCATCCGTGTATATCGCCCCATTAGCCCACTTTTCTGAGCTGCCTGTGCGGCAGTTCACTAAATCAATAACTTAGGAAAAAAGGTTGACAATTTCTGAGCTGCCTGTGCGGCAGTTCACTAATGCAGCAGCGCGACTCAATGATTCCCGATTTTCTGAGCTGCCTGTGCGGCAGTTCACATGTCGGTGCAGGATGTGATCGTTTCCTCTATCTTTCTGAGCTGCCTGTGCGGCAGTTCACATCAGCAAGCCTGAAACCATCGCCGCAAAGAATTTCTGAGCTGCCTGTGCGGCAGTTCACGTAATGTTTACTGTTGTTTTTGAGATAAAAAGTTTTCTGAGCTGCCTGTGCGGCAGTTCACTACTTCGTCATCCGGTTCGTAAAATCCGTCAATTTCTGAGCTGCCTGTGCGGCAGTTCACAATAGCTTGCAAATGAGAATCGTTCTTGTCTTTTTTCTGAGCTGCCTGTGCGGCAGTTCACTCTATCGCAAGGGTTCAGTATGGGATGGATATTTTCTGAGCTGCCTGTGCGGCAGTTCACGTATGCGTCGTCACCCAACAACTCGGCCAAACTTTCTGAGCTGCCTGTGCGGCAGTTCACGTCAACGGGTCGCATGGGTGGTGTTTCTTTAGCTTTCTGAGCTGCCTGTGCGGCAGTTCACGCAAGCGCAGGCCACGGCCTCAATCTACAACATTTCTGAGCTGCCTGTGCGGCAGTTCACCGGGAAAACGTCGCATGGTTAGTTCAGCACTGTTTCTGAGCTGCCTGTGCGGCAGTTCACCTGTATCTCGGCATTCTCTGGAGTCTCCAGCATTTCTGAGCTGCCTGTGCGGCAGTTCACGTACCGGCAATGCACGAGCGCGGCGAGCACCTTTTCTGAGCTGCCTGTGCGGCAGTTCACGATTGGGGTGCCCGGTGGTAGCGGTTGCCCATTTTCTGAGCTGCCTGTGCGGCAGTTCACAAGATATTCTACCCATTAAATCCTTATTTTTAAAGAGCCTCTACAACTTTTGGGTTATTGTACCTATTCACAATAAAGCACAATAACCCATTG
>PXDX01000031.1 GCA_003564915.1 candidate division WWE3 bacterium | reverse complement strand
CTCCAGAAACGTGATTCGGATGCATTAGTCAAGGTTGTCGAAGATGAGGATATCCTGTCTGGCATGGAAGTACTCGTGAAAGGCTATGGCTTTGGCCCGATTACACCTAATACCATTCTCATGGGTGAAACGGTTGTGCCCGACTCCATGGACCGCTTTGCAAGCCTCATCCAGCGCATACATCGCCTGCATCGCAATCTGGTACTTGTACGCGAACCAGCAGAAGAACCGCCGCCCATCTCCACGGGCCGCATCGACATCTGGTGGCGCGGGCGCCAAAGCAATATTGGCCTCACATTGACGCTCGCATACTTGCTGAAACGAGGTGGCTATTTTGAAGATGCCAGCATTGTGATCAAGCGCATTGCCGAATCCGACGATGAACCCGAACTATCAGAAGAAGCCTTACGCAATCACATTCAGGCACAACGCCTCGATGTGGATATTAAAACTGTAGTCCGTGCGCCAAGTGGCAGCATCATGCAACAAATTCACGAAGAATCATCCGGGGCGGCCCTCGTTTGCATGGGACTACGCCCGCCGGAGGAAGACGAAACACCAGCCTCCTATGCCGCCTACTACCGCGGCGTCATCGCCGCCACTGACGGCCTCCCTCTCCTACTTGTACTTGCCGCAGGCGAAGTCGACTACCGCGCCATCATCGGCCTGAAATAATCGAACCAATAGCATCCATACGATTGCGCTGCCGCCAGACACAGCAATACCAATCACTCCGGAAATGAAAAGGCACGCACCCCACGTTGAGTACGTGCCATGTATGATCCATTATCTTATTCGTCCGGCGTAGCCAGAATCCGGAAGAACCGCATGGTACCTTCGAGCTGTCCTTGCCACGTATTGGTACCCTGCATGCGCGGCCCTTCATTCTCAAGTGCTTCCCATTGGAGCGTCTCACCGGCAAGCGAATCGAGTGTTTTCACAATGTAGGGTTGAACTGGGCCGTTGGTTCCACCAAACCAGTTGACGGTCACATTGCCCTCGCCGTCAAAAATAACGCCGAGCAAACGGAAGGTAGAGTCCGGATCCGTTGGATCCGTACCGGCAATATATTCCTCCCAGTTCGTCATGCCGTTTCCATCGCTATCCACATCCAAAAGGTCCTCGAACGTTTCAACCTCTGCATCCGCAGGCATCAGGTCGAACTGATCAAACCATGAAAGACGCGTTTCACGCTCACCTGCTGTCGTTTCCGTTGGTGCACGGGCTGGCACTGGCACCTCCTCTATTACGGTGATGTAATTCAGCGCGTCATTTGGCACAAACTCAACTTCATAATCCGCAGCACCCGAAACAACCGTCCCCGTGTCAGCGACAAAGCTAAAGGCATTGCCCAACGGTTCGCTCAATACACCCTCAGCAGAACCACCCATTAGTTCCGAACGGCCCAGAGTCTGGCCCGTCACAATTTCCGAAGCGCGAGGCCACTCTGTAACCGTCGGGGCTGCCGGTGTGATTGCCAGCGCGCCGTCGACCAAAACGAACGTGTAGTTGGCCGCAGCAAGGTCCCCCAACTCAACCGTGATTGCTACCGGCGAATCTACCACTGGCGTACCTGCTGTGTAATCGGTTGCAAGATCAGGATCGCCCGTAACCACGTCCTCCGTATCGCCAGAAACGAAGCCCGTAATCTGATAGGTTAACTCCGGCACCGCATCACCATACGTCACGGACTTCCCATCCGCGGTCACCGTCAAGGTCGCAGGTGTAACCGTCAAGGTACCATCCTCGTAGGTAATGATGTACGTATCCGTGACATCTTGCGATCCCTCATCCTGTATCACGGCATTCGCGGCAACATTGGCACTCGACCCTACAACCGTCTGACTGCCTGTCACCTCCACGGAAACAACGGTATGGCCTGTCTGCAACGCCCCGGCAACGGAAAAGTCGTTGGCTGTTAATGGCGTGCCATCATAGATCTTGCCAGCACTCGCGGCCGTGATCTCGATCGTGGCTTTGGCCGCAAAGTTGGCAACTAGCTCAACCGAATCTATGACATTCGTCACCGTCACCGCTGTATCCGTAGTATACTCGACATCAGCAAGGGTCCAGTTAACAAAGTTATGCCCTGACGGTGCTACCGCAGTTACAGGACTGGTATCTGCACCATGCGCAACCTCTTGCGTTGTGTCGCCATCTAATGACGCAGCCGCAGTACCATCTGTCACAAAGGTCACCGTATACGTATTGATCTCCCACTGCGCGTAGAGCGTTGTGTTGGAGCTGATGTTGAACGTATTCCCTGGGTTATAGGCAGTACCTTCGCCATCTGCTTGCGTGTTCCAGCCGCCGAAGAAATGACCTGTTTTCACCAAGTCATTCGTGTTATCGAGCACGGTCACCTCGGCAGCGGCTGGATATGGACTGTTCACATCCACCGGCACCGCGCCGCCTGAATTCTCATTCCCGTCATACAAAACGGCAAAAAACGGAACTGGCAACGCAAACGGCGAGTCTAAATCGATCAAAATATCATCGATTGCTACGGTACCGCTGCCCGCGCCTTGTATACGGAATTCCGTGTAGTACTGGGCAGTCGCATCGTAAAAACCAAGGTCCTCGGCAATGAGATCTGTATCGATGTATAGATCCCAGGTTTTAGCAACATAATCGCTCCGCACCGTAACGCGCACCCACGCGCCTGTTGCAATGCTCACTTCGCCAAATGTCCGCAAGACGGGACCATCGTATACCATCGGGTTGCCGTCTTCATTAAAGGACAAAACCGTGGTCGCATCCGCATCCGGTGTGCCCGGCTCACCATCAAAAAAGATCGGCTGAACATAGAAGTCCGTCCAGACGTTGGTCTCGTTACCGGCAAAAGTCTGCGAAACATAGCCTTCTTCGGATGTAATCATGGCCGCCTGCCCGCTCATGGAGACATCTGCCTGCACCACGGCATCCAGTGCCTCCCAGCCATTCTGACCGGATAAGTCGCCCGACACCAAAGCGTCAAAATCCTCTTCGAATGGCAAAATATGCCGAACAAAGGCTACGGCCTCGTCTGAGTTGGCACTTTCGCCACCGGAGTTCACCGCCGAAACAACATAGAAATACGCTTGCACATCGGTGGCAGAAAAATCGCTATAGGTGCTTTCGGCCTGCGATGCAATTGTCGTGTACGGTCCACTCGACACATTCGCCCGCTTCACATTGTAACTGGCTGCACGGGCTGCAGGCTCCCAGACCAGATCGACGCGACCAATATGGGATGTTGCCGTCAAACCGGAAGGCACATCGGGAACCATCTCGGTGGCCGTTAACGTTACATCACGGGTGTCGTTACCATTACCGTTCGTGGTGTTAACAAATGTGATCGTATCTTCATAAACCGCAAACGGAAGCTCGTCGGCATCACTATGGATCGATACCGTTACCGTGGTCGAGGCTTCCGCGGCAAGCGTACCGGATGTGGCACTCAACGCCAACCATGTCGCTGTCTTGCCGACTGTCCAATCAATCGCCTCGCCGCCCGGATTCGTCAGCGTATAAACTTTCGATGCAGGACTGAATGGTCCGCCCTCGACGCCACTGGCAGTATAATCTTCTTCCGGCGTCACCACCAGCGTACCAGGGCCAAGAACAGAGAGAGACACGGCGCGGGTATCATTCCCCTCACCATTCGTCGTATTTGTGAAGTTCACGGTGTCGGAGTACGTATCGACATCCAGAGAATCGGCCGCACT
>PXDX01000119.1 GCA_003564915.1 candidate division WWE3 bacterium | reverse complement strand
TCAATCTCGCTATAAATTCTTTTATCATCGGGAAATAAACGCGCCAGATATTCTTGGTCTCTGTGCTTTTCCAATTCCAGACCAGGGTCTACTTTGTTTCCAAACATATCAATCGGCATTCTTTTGCTCCTCTAAAAAACTTAAATAAATACCAAGTCTCTCGTTCTCCAGTTCGTAATAAGCCCTCTTGTAAAGTAACTCCAAAAGTTCTATCTGCTCCTCTAAACTAACGTTATACTCCAAATTTAGTTCTATCACTAAACTTTTAACTTGATCCTCTAATTTTTTAGGCACGCTCCCAACCTCCTTCCGAGTTAAATATGCTATCGTCCATACAACTAAGCATTGACTCGCTTTCATAAATGTTCAAATTATCAAGGTCGAGGTAAAATTTATAAACGCCCAAAGCTCTTGCGTTTGTCCTGCATTTTAGAACCTTAACCTTAAACCTCGATCTGACTAAATCCTGCTCTTTTGGGGTTTCCCTTACCGCCGCAAAAGCTCTAGTTAAAGCAAGAACAATCTCTGAAGTATCCGTAATAATTGAACCGCCCTTCACGTCTTCCAGCGTGGGGTCTAGGTATTTTATCTCCGAAACCTCGTCCATACTGGAAACATAGTCGCCTCCCGCTGTTGTGGACTTTCTTACGTGATGGCATAAAATAACCGCCACGTTGGTTTTTTGTGCAAAGTCCGAAAGGTTACCTACAATCTTCCCCTGCTCGTCGATTCTCTCCCCGCCCTCTATTTTTTGCAGCGGGTCAATCAAAAATAACTTAGTCCCTTTTTCTGCCTCTTTTTCCATAGTCTTCAACAACGTCTCGGGGTCTCGCATACCGTTCTCCCTGAAATACAGACTAAACCTATCCCCAAAAGCCTCTTGCATTAAGTTTTTCAAAGCCTTCTTATCGCCCCTGACCTTATTCCACTCCTTCTTGCTTTTTCTGTAATGAATTCTATAAAGCCTCTCAAGCGTTTGCCTTCTACCGTTCTCAAGGTCAAAGTAAGCGGCTCGAATATCATTATTTTTTAATATCCTGTCAAACATATTCAGGATAAAGATAGATTTGCCAACCCCTGTTTGCGCCGCTATAGTTGTTAAAACACCGAGGTAAATTCCTCCAACATCTTTATCAAAGTAAGAGTAACCGCTTCTTACACTCTCCTCCGAGGTAAAATCAACGGAGTCTATCAGCTCGCTTAATTTGGTAGCTCTTGGTTCGGGATTATTTTTTCCATCAATTTTTACAATGCTTTCAAAAGTTATTTTTAATTCCTCAATCGGAAGTGGGGGTTTGCAAAAGGTTTCGTTCCAACTTACAAACTGTTGCCAAGCAGCCTCAAGGTCGGGTTTTGTTACCTGAATAATCTTACCCGCTATCCTCGCCGCCGTATTGTTTCTAGCCCCTTTGGGTACAGGCTTAAAGTTTAGAGGAACTTTTTCTTTTGCGGTAGCTCCGTATCTTTTGACAAATTCATCGGGTAACTCTGCAAACTCAACATCATCGGGAGATTTTATCCAGCTGTATTTTCCTTTGGTACTTTCACTTGGAGGAAGTACTGCATATCCACCGTCGTTTCGTATGTCGATATGCAGGTTAGGGTCTTGCGTTTGACTAATATCGGGACAGTATTTGAAATAAAAATGCCTGCCACCCCCGCCCGTTCGTACTGTAGGGGTCTCAATATTCTCGATAAGAGAGGCAAGCTCCTTGTCATAATCATCATCTAAATCGACAACAGTTACGTGAGATATTTTGCCAGTTACGAGACCAATACCTGTTGTGAATCTTCTTTTACTGTTTGGTTTTATATTTCGCATATGATTTACCACTGCCTCAAACTCCCTTACACTCAACAATTTTTTTTGATATTTTTTCCACGGGATTACAGGACGCTTGTCCTCTCCAACTGGGATAACACTCCAGATATACTGCTCGATGTATTTTTCTAAAAACTTTTTAGGTAAAGTCATAGCCCTCCTCTTTTAATCTTTTACGCTTAAACTTTTCATATCTTTTGTCGTTAAGTTCCATTTTACCGTGCTTATCGAAATACTCATCCTCAATTCGGATCAAAAGGTCTTCGGGAGGTTTCCTGCGAGGTGCTTTCCCCTCCTCAATGTCTCTCCTAATCCAGCTTTGAAGGGCTAGGTTATAGTCCTTGTATTTTTTACCCTTACTTCCACACCAGATCCGCATATCCTCCAAGACTTTTTCTACATAATCCAAAGGCACTTTGTAACTTTCTGATATTTCTTCTAGTTTCTGGGTATCTTGTATCAAGTTATCTATTACTGAATAATTATCACTAGATTTATTATTATTAATTTCTGATTTATGGTTTATGATTTCTGATTTATGGTTTATAGAGGTATGGGGTTGGTATGCATAGGGTATCGATAGGGTATCCAAAATCTCGTTATCAATTAACGCTAGTTCCTTTTGTTTAGCCGTTTCATTCTTCCCCCCTTGGTAATTGTTATATTTATCATCGTTTAGCGCTCGAACATATCCTCTGTTAAAAATAAACTTACGATCTTCTTGAAATTTTTTCTTTATTTTTTTAATTTGCGTGGAATTCAGACCAGTTTCTAATTGGATAACTGGGTCGGAAACTTCGTAAACATCTGAAAGACCTCGGTATTGATTAGTTAAAAGATAGACAAACATAAGTCTCTCTGTTGGATTTAAGGACAGAATGTAGGGGTCTTGCCAAAACTTTGTGTATAAAATTCTAGTTTTCATCTGTGGCAGAGTTAAACTTTTTAATCCTTTTAAGCATTAACTTTTTATGCTCTTTTATGGCTTTTGATATATGTTCCATTTGTTATTTCCTACAAAACAAAAAAGACCCAAGCAAGGCGAGAGAATGTTGGACACACCTAATGCCTGTGCTTGAGTCTTTATTGGTTTTTAAGTTTATAAAATTATTAAGTGTGTCCATTTGAAAATATTATAATATAAAATTTCGACAAAGTAAAACGATTTAATTTTAGAAAAAAAACAAGGGAATCTATCTGAGCCAATCACTCAACGGATAAATTCCCTTTTTTACTACTTGAGATTCAGAACATACCGCCATGACACACCATACGTCGGGTGAACGCCCATGATTGTCTGTTCTGGAACGGAGGCGACTCCGAGATGTTCCTCGGCGTACGGATCGTCGGTTACGAAGGAGCCGTTGGTGTGAATGACGACATCGTTGAACCGAAGCATCCCTGAGGAGTGGAAATGGCCAAAAAGGAAGTGCTGAAGCTTAATCTTGTTTCGATACGCATTACACCATCGTTGGGCTTGCCTCGTCATACCGTAAAAAGGCAAGTTGTAATACCGCTTTATCATGTCCCCGTGACAAGCCAGAAAGCCAATCCGCTCAATCCAGAAGGTTGACTTCCAATCCCTGACATCGATGTTCCATTCCACCCTGTCGTTTCGCACCATCGTCTCCAGAGCCTTGTAGAACACGAAGTCCCAGTTGGTCGACTTGGAGCTTGACCACTTAGCGGCGTTCTGCCTTCCGTGATTGCCTCGTTGGCAGTATGCCGTTACCGTCTCGAAGTTCTCCAGACATCCGTACATGAACCCCGTGAAGGCGGGCAAACCAACCGAGAAGATTTGGTCGATGATGGGTACTGCGATATGGTCGACTGCTTGGGATGGATACACCGCCTCACAATCTACGATATCCCCATTCATTATAACAACAAGGTTTCTCAGAGG
>PXDX01000100.1 GCA_003564915.1 candidate division WWE3 bacterium | reverse complement strand
TCCAGTGCCAAAGCTCTGGTAAAAGCGTTCACGCCTCCCTTGGAAGCACAATAATGGACAAGATTTTCAAATCCTACCATGGAAGCTATAGATGATATATTGATTATTCGTGCGCCCGCCTTCATGTGAGGTAGAGCATACTTAGTGCAGAGAAAAACTCCCTTCATGTTCACGTCCATTACTTTGTTCCAATCGTCTTGGCTTATGTCTTGAAATGGGGAAAACGGATAGATACCCGCGTTATTCACAAGGATATCTATGCTACCGAAACGATCCATGGTTTCTTTCATAAGTTTTTTCACGTCTGCTTCTGAAGAAACGTCGCAGACCACGGATAGTACATCCTCGGACACTTCTTTTATTTTATCCGCTGCTTTTTGGGAAGTTTCCTGATTGATATCAGTGACCACAACTTTACAACCTTGGCCTGCTAATGCGTATGCAATACCCAGACCAATGCCCTGACCGGAGCCGGTTACTATTGCTGTTTTGTTTTTGAATTGCATTGTTAAAGTATAACACTACCGCAACCGATGTTGTAAAGGTTTTTTTAATTTAAGTGAATTTAGTTTGGTGGAACTTAATTGTTTGATTTGCTTCGGATATTCACACGGCTTCTTTTCCAGCCGCTGCACGTTAAACCTTTAACTCCATTCCGTCGTAGGAAATTATGGCCTCGATTTTTTTCTCTTCAGCTAGGTCTTTAATCTTTTGTTTTGATCTTTCTATATCTTTGTAGAACCAGCTGCCAAAATGTAAAAAAGCGATTTTATTTGTAAACTCTTTAAATAGATCCATCAAATTTGGAATGCCCGTGTGGCCGTAAAGCTGATTGGTCTTTTTGTCTTTGATTACACGTCCTCCTCTATTTATGTAGCTTCCGTCCGTAATGACCAGATCCAGATCATCTAAAAGATGGTGATATCTCTTATCGATCCAGATGAGATCTCCGGTTATTAGAACATTTTTATTTTGTTTTATTATTAAATAAGCTTGGGAGTCTACCTTTACACTGTGATGTGTAGGAATGGGTATGATGGTATGTCCGCTTTCAACTCGCATTTCATTTTTCATTTTTTCTACCAAGGTTTTGTTCTTATAGTTGATCGGCCCGTAGATTGGAATTTTTTTATCAATTGAGGTTTCTTTTTCCTCAATAAAGAAGGCGTGGTCGGGATGAAGATGGGTGATGAAGATGTATTTAGGGTTAGTTTTTAAGAATTCTTTTTCGCCGATGTCAAAAAGCACGGTTTTGTCTACAAGAATTCCGGTATGGTTTCGGTATTTGGGATGTGAGGGTTTGATCATCCCTCTGGTTCCTAAAATTTTTATATCCATAGATAAAATGAACGTTTATATATTAACATTTAGCTTTGATTTCAGTAGATGTTAAAAGGAGTTTTGTGCGTTTGGCGGTTGTGTCAATATTCAATCTGGAAAAGGGTTTTATTGAATTAGAAAGTGAAAAGCCCTTAGGGTGCTATACATCATAACTACCCCAAGGGCTGTTGTTCAATCCATAACTTCTGCTATTCTTGACTTTATTTCGGAAAGTGAGTATTTTCCGACAAAATCGAACGGGGATAGTTCCATAACGACAGGTACTTTTCCTGCCGGTATGAGAGCTTTGAGGATCTTCTCAATTACCGTCGGATCCCCGCTCATGAACTTATCAAGCTCGTTGGTCTGCCTGAAAGGCTGAAAATGAACCATTCCAACTTTTCTGGCGTAGGCCAAACGAGATACTGCCCAAATTGGGCTCACGTCCTCCTCCGCCGCCCTTATGTGGTAGGTGTCTACCACAAGGTTGATCTTTTGGACTTCAAGATAATTAATGAGTGAGTACGACTCACTAATTTTCTTTGGAAGTCGACCTTTGAACTCGAGAAGGCTGCTTTCTCGAGGGAAGTGACCAACTTCCATTGCCGTAAATGCCATAGTTTTGAGCCACTCGAATCGTGCCGAGTGTCCGGGTCCGAATAACAGGAAGTCGATGAGGCTGGGGAGGTTGTCGTCGCCTGTGAATAGGCGCTGACACGCGAGAAGGAATTTTCCCGATCGGGAATTCCATGCCCTCTCGATTCCGATTATATCTTCATATCCCCCGCGAGGTGCGAGGAACTCGATTCCCCACAGGGGTAAAGCATATAACCCTAAACCCTCGCTACGGGCAGCCCTAAGGCTACGACGTAGACCGCCCGGTCCAATCGCTCCTGGGAGAAGGGATAGGGTGGAGATCGCGTACTTTCTCATGTTCTCCTCCTTTTGCTTATCTTATGGATAGTTTTTCAAGTGCAGAAGCTATTGTATCATAATAATGCCCTATAGTAAATATAGGGCGGGTGCGTGTGGGTGGTTATGGTATTGGTTCTTTACTTCCCATCTTTCTGGATATAATTCTAAATAATTTGACTCCATTAGTAATAATCACTTATCATCTAAACGTGGAAAAAACAAAAAAGAATTCGGAAAAAAAGACTAAAGGAGAGCTCACGATTTTGGGGGAACGTTTTATTTTTGGTTCTCCATCAAGGACATCAGGAGATATGGTTTGGGGGATCTTCTTAATAACTGTAGGAAGCTTATTGCTCTTGAATTTTTTAGATATTTTGCCTTGGATTTTTTGGGAGTCGGTTATAAATTTTTGGCCGGTATTGGTAGTACTATTTGGAGTAACTATAGTTGTAGGTAATTCCCCTATCGCGAGAATTTTTGTTCTGCTGCTAACTTTGTCGATCTTTGCATTTGTAATTATGTTTGGCTTAAAGCAGAGCAATCTGCCCGTATCCAGAACTTTTCCCGAAGAAATTAATTATTTGATTGAAAGTTGGGAGGATATAAAACAATGAGTACAAAAAGACTTTTTTTAGGAGTTTTAGTAATTTTTATTGGAATGGGCATGCTGTTTGGTGTAAATATTTTAAGGTATGTTATTCCTCTTGCGGTTGTCTATCTTGGTGTGCGCCTTATTGTCGGAAGCGGGAGTGAGTCCGATGGTTCCACTTCTTTTGGAAAATCTCAAAACTCTGAGGATACAATAGAACAGTTGGCCATTTTTTCTGAGATCAAGAGCAAGAACTTAAGTGATAATTTTAAGGGTGGTAGTGTAGTTGCGATATTCGGAGGCGGGGAAATTGATTTAACGGAGGCTAAGTCTTCTCAGGAGAAGTTTCAACTTGATTTGGTGGCCATTTTTGGGGGAATAAAGGTTAGAGTACCGCAGAATTGGCACGTTAACTCAGAGGGAGTGGGAATTCTAGGTTCTTTTAATAACAATACTACTAGGGAAGACAAGATCGCTTCTACCGTTAAAATTGAAGGGGTGAGCATTTTTGGTGCCGTAGAGGTAATGAATTAGCACTTTTATTAAGGTAATAAGAATAGATACACTCGGTATATCTGATATTGCTTCAATTCTCTCTCAGTCTTAAATCCTATAGTTTACTTATTTAATCTTATGGGGTATAATTCTGTACGTTCCAGATATATTGATATAAAGGAGGCGTGACGATGGACCCGAAAGAGAAGTCGGAAGAGCGGTTGGATCTCCTTAGGGAGATTGTCTCCAGACTCAACGAATTGGAAGTTGTGCTGGAGGAAAAACGGGCTCGGCTAGAGACCAATCGGTCCGAGGCAATTGCACTAATCCGTTACATAACGGATTATGTCAATGCGATCCGTCCGGACACAATTGTAGCCCAGTGGTTGGGGTCGTATACAAACCCAGGGGTGCAGGATTATCCCCGCGTTACGATTCTTGCGGTGCACAAGCC
>PXDX01000104.1 GCA_003564915.1 candidate division WWE3 bacterium | reverse complement strand
TCTCCGTTTGACATCTTGCCCAGCCATATCATAGAGTCTTGGTCTAGCTTTTTTAATTTTAAGTGTTGTAATGCGGAATTAATGATCTTTTCCATGGAAACTTCGTCGAGAGGATTTAAAGTGAAGACTTTACAGCGGGATAAAAGAGGAGAGATCACCTCAAAGCTGGGATTTTCGGTTGTAGCTCCTATTAAAGTTAAAACACCTTGTTCAACATAAGGCAGTAGAAAATCTTGCTGAGCTTTATTAAATCTATGGATTTCATCTAAGAACAGAACCGTTGGTTTGCTCTTATTTTGTGCTATCTCTACCAATTTCCTGATATCGTTCTTTCCGGCGGAAACAGCGGAAAGTTCATGGAAATCAGTGTCAAGATTGTTGGCGTAAATTTTGGCCAAAGTAGTCTTACCCACCCCGGGAGGGCCCCAAAAGATCATGGAGAATAGATGCTTTTCTTCAATAGCCTTTTGTATAGGCTTACCTTCCCCGGTGAGATGTTTCTGACCCACAAAATCATCAAGAGATCTAGGTCTTATTTTTGATGTTAGAGGTTCCAATGCCATTTTCGTGTATTCTTTGGGTAATTATACATTACTTTGAGAATCCGAAGAAATTAAGTTTTAATTAGAACCTAGTTAAAAGATATTCTTAATATCTTATCGTCATTCGGGTCAGGAAATCCTCTACCGTCTCGGTTGCTGGTCCCTATAAATAGGTTTCCTTCCGGATTCGCCGTTACTATTCTTATTCTTCCGTATGTGCCTTCAATTTCCCTTGTAAGCTCAAGAGGGGACTCAGGCGTGAATGAGAATAGAGTTTGGCTTCTTAGACCCCCAAAGTAAATTTTTCCATCCAGAAAAACGGCTCCAGCCGGTGCCCAGGTCTCATCATCTCCCGAAGTCAATACAGGCTCCCTCATATTTTCTGCAGTTTCCGTTCCGACTATTTCAGGCCATCCATAATTTACTCCAGGCTCAATGAGATTGATTTCATCATTAGCTACAGGTCCGTGTTCGGTCGACCAAAGATTTCCTTCCGCATCCCAAGCAAGACCCTGAGGATTTCTGTGTCCGTAGGAATATATTTCGTCGCCAAAAGGATTATCCTCAGGGATCGAGCCGTCGCTTTGAACTCTAAGTATCTTACCTCCTAGGGAGTTGAGATTCTGCGCTAAATCAGGTACAGCGGCATCTCCAGTTGTTATATATAGATAATTGTCAGGACCGAATTTGATCCTTCCCCCGTTATGGATGTTTCCCCCCGGGATGTTATCTACAACGGTTAATCTTTCTTCTAAATTATTATCTTCAAATGTATAACGATCCACCCTGTTGATTAATTCAGTACCTGTTCCGGTAGTCAGATATAAGTAAATATACTGATTTTGCGGAAAATCCGGATCTAAAGCCAGTCCTAAGAGACCGCCCTCCCCTATGGCAACCACATCAGGAACATCAATATACGTGGTCGCCTGTTCTTCTATTACAACCAATCTGCCCGGCCGCTCTGTGATCAACATTCCGCCTTCCGGTAGAAATACCATTTCCCAGGGTATTTCCAGATTTTCTATTATCGAAGCCGTCGGTTCAATATCGTTTTCACCATTTACAATTTGCTCCTCATCCGGAACGCGCACTTCCCTCCCAGGAGGGGCGGGTGCAAAAAACCTGTAAGCCAGGAATCCGCCCGCCAGTAAAAAAGACGCGGCAATAAATAAGATTAACGGGTTTTTCCAGGTCATATTTTTCATTTAGATATTTTTAATCTTTCATACTTAAAATTTACTCCAAGGTCAAAGGTATCCTTAAGAACTTTTCGTGTTCGGGAAGACCGGAAGGATTTGCTGCCCTTATTATCAGAGTAGCGCTTATAGTATCATTTAACGCTGGCGTTCTACTATATGGTATAGTCCCCTCAAACGGAATTTGCTCCGTGGTCATCCATTCCTCAGCCGTTGTGGTAATGATAGCCTCTGTTTCTAAGTCTTCTTCTGCTGTCTCGAGTCTGGCAGTCATTGAAGCCTCAAAGAACCATGTACCCGGAGCCATTCCTCTTACTTCAATAGGACTTGTGACCTGTTGACGTGGGAGAGGATTTTCCATCTCAATGGATGGAATGAACTCAAAAGTTCCTAGCATTAGCTCGAATTCTTCCAGATACTGACTGTCGGCAGGATAAGCCGAAATAACATATGTATCCTGATCATCGGTTAGAACAACCGATATATTGGTTCCGAGCGTTTCCACTTCAAACCAAGTAGCGTTTCTATTCGCCACAACTATGTCTCTTTCCTCGATAATCTGCTCTTCTTCAGGAGGAGAATATTCAATATCCGTGTCTTCAAGGAACCTTCTTACACCTACCTTTATTTCCTCAGGAGGAACCTGCCCTGTTGGAAGCTCGTCCCTGTCAAAACTCTCTATAGATGATTCATCATCATAGGACACGGCTTCGTGTGTATTCCATTCCGGAGGATGTCTCATGGAAAATCCGATTATTTCATCACGGAATTCAACCCACTCTTCAGGAACCATCGTGACGTCGTTATTGTTGTCGTCGGGGGGCACTTCTTCATCCGCTTCTCTAAAAAAGATAAAAACACCTAGTCCTATTAGAACCAGGATAGATATGGTGATTACTATGTTTCTTATTTTCATTTTCTATATTATATATCGGTAATTATTAAATTTTTGTAAGAACATGGTACTAATCGAGTAAAATCCAAAAAATTGATTTTAAAATTATGGAGGATTGATAGATAACCCATGAGATAAGATATGTACGCAGGAATGTTTAAGTTTTTGCGTTCGGTCTTTTTTGTTTTAACAGCAGAAAATATAAGATTTACAATCTCTCGGAAAGTTTTTCTTCAAACTCGGGAAAATATCTTGAGATCGTAGTGATATCGAATCTGGGTAGGATCATCTCCTTTGGCTCCCTTTCTAAAAGAAAACCGAAACTTTCTTTGATTACCGCCTTTGGATCGACTTTGGTTTCCAGGTTGTCGTAAAAATCTTCGCTCATGGTGACTTGATGGCTTGTTTGGTCTAAATCATCACCCACTTGAACTTGGAACTCCCATCCGTTTTCAGTTTTTTCCTGCAGTATAGAAATTTCTTCTGACATTTATGCTCACCTCTTTCGTATTTTCAAATCCGTTTTTTGAACTGCGTATTTAATCTTTTAAGATCGAACCAAGTTCCCTTGTCGTGATGGTCACGTTTTGCACCTTCCTATCCCGGTCTTCGGTCGCAGACTCCGGATATAGATATTCTTTCCAGGAATCCAGATGACCATGTACCTTCTCCTTTAGGGTTTCTTCGGCACGTTTTCTATTAGCGAACTGATTCCTTTCTTTACTTGATTCGGCTGTAATTCCGGTAGGATCGTGAATTACTGTGACAGCGGTTTCTCTTTTGTTAACATTCTGGCCTCCGGGGCCGGTTGATCTCGAAAAGCTCACAGTGATTTCATCGGATGTTGGGATATATTCAGGTTGTCTGATAGCTTTGTTAAGCCATTTTAAGTAATTTTCAAAAACTTCTTCGGTTTGATCGACTTCTTTGGCTTCGGTAACGAGATATTCAACTACTGCTTTAATCTTTTCCGCCTGCTGTTTTTTTCGAGTTTCTTGTGAGCGTGTTACAGCTTCGGAGTGGGCCTTTGATCTTGACCTCGTTCCCTCTCCCCCACCTCCGCCTTTCCCTTGGGACTCCTCTTTAATCATTTCTTCTTCCAGACTCCATCCGTATTCGTCCCATTTATCCGGTTTTTCGTTTTCATTGTTTGGTTTATTGGGAAT
>PXDX01000047.1 GCA_003564915.1 candidate division WWE3 bacterium | reverse complement strand
TAGCGGGTTAGACGACATAACATTGACTATAAAACCAAAAGCGGGGGCAATTGGATGAAACAATTTAAAGAGTTATCATTTTCTGAGTATTTTCTTTCTAAACAAAAACTACTGGAACACGCAGAAGATTGTCCAAGAATATATTCTTCGTACCGAGTCAAATCGTATCGAAAAGTACCATTAACTGAGGACTATGATAGTAATGAAAAAATATACATATCCTTTAAGCCTAATGATGTTATCAAAGTTTTATGGGAATACGAGAATGTTCATTTCCCGACAGCGCGGAATGTGATTATAGTTTCGGAAGACGGTAGTACACAAACATATTACCCTTGCTGGGGGAGTAAAAAGCTGTTAACATGGATAAACACACATGCGAAAGAAATAGAACATGATAGTGCATCCTAAGTTACCTGAGAACCCGTATAATTTTTCACAATTGCAATCTCTTGTAGAAAAATATCAAAAAGTAACTAACAATCCTGCTAGTTCATTCATTCGAAAAATAGAAGATATAATAGAAGATAATTTTACGGAGGACGAAATCTTGGACTATGCTATGATCGATTCTCTCCGGAACATTTTCATATTCAATAATAGAGCCTCCCCACAATCAGAAATTTTTCTACATTCAGTACTAAAAGAAGCCCTCCACCATACCATATATCACCCTGTTAAAGAACTAAAATCATTATTAAAATCAATAAAATATTAAGCCCTTTTTTCACATTTGATAAATATGACAGAAGGTTTTATAGGATGCTGGGATGTCGATGTTTTTGGAGATACTCACGGAATACGGTATAGTTTCCGCTATACTGGTAACCTTCGTAGTTATAATCTTTTTTTTACTAAGAGCTAGAGCGGGTGATGATACTGTCGTTCCATATAACTTCGGTCAGGACCGAAAAAGCAAAAAACCCTTATACACGCACCCCTTCTTTTCTAACATAGAATTTAAAATAAACATAGATTTACCCATTGAGACGTTTTCCGAACACCCGAATAGAAACGTAATGTATCAGGATATAATGGTGATACTCTTTTCAAGTTATTTAAAGTATATGAGCGGTTTTGTTAAGTCTTTTAATCATCGATGGGGGGTTGATGATTGGAAGTATGAAATAAACAGGGTGCATTACAATATTATAGAAGAATTTGAAAATGAATGTGCAAAAAGCGGTATACCGGAAACAGCTATCAAAATTTTCATGATTTGGTATAATACCTATCTAAACCGAATTTATCAATATATAAACCATGTCGCAAAGATGCCGGATCTTACACCAGAAGGGAAAACTAGAGTGTTCTTATTGGTGTTGGAATTGATTCTCGCTACCGTTACAGCGGACGCGCAAAGACAGTCAATACTAAACGGAGAGCTTTCCGGAATGGAATACAATGGTTTAACTCTTTAAAAGATAAATATAATAAACCAATAGCGATTCTAGGTAATGAGCATTTTTGAAAGTTACGCAGATAAACCCAATCAGATAAGAGAAGAAGGCCAAGAGATTACACTTAGGTTTTCCAGAATTGACGATAATACTGGAAAACTAACGTGGAACATACCGCCCGGTTTCAAGGGTTGTAAGGGACAGGGCGTGTATAATGGAATAGTTTTAACCGTTAGCAGAAAGCCCGCCAACTATATTGCATCTTCTCCCAAAGACGGGGAGTATTATGTAGGCGACCCGTCTGTTGATCCAGACCTTCATTCGGGTTCTAGAGTAACCGACGAAGTTTTGGTAGTAGGCGCATTTTACGATGACCGAAAAACTACCGAATTGGAAGTATTCGATTTACAACCTAGAACACCATATTACTTTAGTGCGTATGCAGTAGACAACGTTGCTCGCTATCATAGAGAGGGGGTACATTCCTATTCATTACCAACGGGACAGGAGGAGTGTGATGATGGCGAACTTCTTCCGGCAAGACAAAATGTATTCCTAGAGAATTTAGTTAAACCCACTACTTCTACGGGACTAGATGACAAAAAGGATTATAAGCTTAAAGTCGAGGTAGATTGTAAGGGTGAGATAGAAGTTGACATACGTGGGAGAAAGAGTCTTACGTATGCTGAGTTGGTTGATGAAATAAACCACCAGTTTATAAGCAGCGAAAATCCGTTCGAGTCACCTAACGTCCCCTTCCAGAATAGCGTATTTTTCCTTAATGGAGTTTATTATTTGTGGGACGGACAAAATAGAGTTAGTTTAGATTTTATCAGGTCACCAAACCCACCGAACGAGGCCCAAATAGGAGATTATTGGTACAACCCCGAAAGTGGACAAATGTTCCAATACGAAACGGGCGGATGGGGAGAACTTCTCCTTTTCGATCTGGAATTCGATATGACCGATCCACCAACGTTTACAACATGGCTAGAATATGAAGAAGCCACGGGCGGACAACAAATACCAATAAGAGCGTGGTCTTGGAAAGAAGACAAATGGTGTGAAATGCCTTTGATCGTGGGTTCCCGAAACCCGCTATTGCCACCAGTTTTAAACACAAATACCTTTTGGTACAATACGGAAACTTTGGAGCTTAGTAAATGGGACAAGAAACAATTGAAATGGAGAGAGGCTCTAGCAATATACTATCCAGATGATCCTAACACTATAACAGTTGGTGATTTTTGGTACAATGAAACCGATGAGACAGTATATGTTCAGGCCACGAGCGGCCAAGATTGGGTACCATTGGGACCTATACGATATTCTGAAAAAACCAAGAAGGGGACACTTCCCGCTCCGAAACCGAAAGCAGATTCTTATTGGTTCATTCCGTCAGAACAGGAGCTTCTTAAAAGAGAACAAGAATGGCAGCAGAGGAATGTATTGGTATCCACCGTGACTCCCTCGTCTCAGCCAGTAGACACGCTATGGGTCAATGATGAAGATGAGAGACTATTCAGGCTGACACCGGACGGATGGCTTGAAATTGCGAGTTTCACCGCGTCTAATGATATAACGGGAACCGTAACAGATTTTTGGTTTAATACGGATGATCAGACTCTATTTGAGAGTGTGGAAGAGTGGGTACAGCAGCAAGTTGCAATATTTCCATTTGATCCTCTCAATAGGGAGTCTTGTGATGTTTGGTGGAACTCTGAAGAAGATCAAATGTATATGTGGGATAAAGTAAACGGACAGTGGAGTCTTGTTCAAAGCTTTTTCCAAACGGAAATAGATCCATCAAAGCCTACTAAACTTGCTGATGGGACAGTGTGGTATAATACGGACAACGGACAGCTATTAAGAATTCTGGATAATAACTGCGTAGAATATCCATTCATTTTTTCGGAGTTTGATCCAAGCAGCCCGCCACCCGGTGTAATCTGGAAGAAGGAAGATGACTTTTTGATTTGGACTGGACAACAGTGGGTCTCTATACAAGTCCTGCGGTCTTCTATCGACCCCTACGATTTGCCAGTCGGACAATACTGGATGGACGATGCGGAAGTTTTAAGAATTTGGGATGGAGATGAATGGGTAGAAATAGATGTTTTAGATTATGATCCCAAACCAAAAGAAGGATTTATATGGTGGAATACGGTAGAGCATAAGTTATATCAATGGCATATTGATAAGTGGATTGAAACCAATGGTATTGTGTATGCCAAGCTGATACAGTCTGATTGTCCTACGGATAAAGATAAAATCCAACTGCGCACCCGAAAGCTGGGATGCGGTGCTGAGCTTCGGTTAGAAATGCGGGAAAGCGTGTTTGCATCCTTGAGCAACCGAGTACGTTACGGTCTACCTATTGACGGACAAGACATGATGAACTCTTCTCCAATGTGGAGAACTTTGGGGG
>PXDX01000096.1 GCA_003564915.1 candidate division WWE3 bacterium | reverse complement strand
TTGGCCGAAACAGCACCTCCCGACGTCTTTTTCACAGAATTTACAAGCGTAGAAGGTCTTTGTTCAGAGGGATTCGAGAATGTAAGTCACAGGCTTAAGTACAATGAATCTCAACGCCCCATCGTGGCTCAAATTTGGGGAATTACGCCGCAAAAATTCAAAGAAGCAGCAAATATTATAAACGAGTTGGGTTTTGACGGGATAGATATAAATATGGGATGCCCGCACAAAAAGGTTGTTAAGATAGGAGCTGGGGCCGGATTGATAAAGAATAGGATCTTAACCCAAGAAATCATATCAGCTACAAAAGAAGGAGCTGGCACTATACCTGTGAGCGTGAAGACCAGAACCGGTTTTGAACGTCCGATAACCGAAAGCTGGACGGAGTTCTTGTTGAAACAGAACATAGCAGCTCTTTCAATGCACGGAAGAACAAAAAAACAACTCTCAAAAGTTCCGGCTGACTGGAATGAAATAGCCAAGGTGGTTAAAACCAAGGAAAAAATAAACGCCCAAACCGTGGTTGTAGGTAACGGCGATGTAACTAGCTTCTGCGAGGTAAAAGATAAAGCAAACAAATACGATGTGGATGGGGTAATGATAGGAAGAGGGGTTCTCATAGATCCTTGGGTCTTTGAAAAAAAGGTTAAACCCAAAATCAGAAGACCGCAGGAAAAAATAAAAATGCTGCTTAAACATACTAAATTATTTGAGGAATTCTGGGGTCATAAGAAAAATTTCGCTATCATGAAAAAATTTTTTAAGACCTATATTAGAGATTTTGACGGAGCATCGGAACTAAGAGCAAATCTTATGGAATGTGAAAATTATGATCAAGCTCTAGACCTGGCAAACGGCTTTATGAAGAGTCAGGATCATCAACTATAATCGGTTGCCCGTAGTCTCTTATATAGATAGGAATAAATTCTATATCTACCAGTTTCGATCCTTCAAAAGTATAAACTCCTATTACACCTTTTTTGGTTTCTTCGGACCACATTTGATCAAAAATAAAATTCCCGTGAGAATACTTAATATAGGCTCCCTTGTAGAACTCATCGGACTGTTCCCAATGAGGATGGTTGCCTACAATAAGATCCGCCCCCGCATCTACTGCTAAATAGGCTAGATCCTTTTGCCGTTGGTTTGGTTCGGAGACATACTCAATACCCCAATGAAAGGAAACCACAACAACATCCGCCTTTGCAGAGGCTTCGCTGATCTGAGATGTAATTAAGTCTTCGTCAACAAAAGCTACTCCTTCAGCACGGGGTCCAATATCATCATAGCCCAGAAAAGCAAATTTAACTCCGCTGACTTCGTGATAAAGAGGCTGTTCATAACTCCCTGAATACAATATCCCGTTTTCCTCAAGAACTTTTTTTGTTTCCCTCACACCCTCCAAACCGTAATTTCCCAAGTGATTATTGGCCAAATTCGCAATATCAACACCGGAAACGACAAGGCCCTCCACATTTCTTGCATCACCGCAAAAAACAAAGCCTTCATTCGTTAGAGGGCAGTTTTCAATAAGAGGGGACTCCAAGTTTATTAATGTGATATCGGCGGATTTTAAGGTATCTTTCACGTGAATAAAAGGCCAAGTAAAATCACCGTATTTGTGAATTCTTGTATTGACCGTACGAGCTAAAATAACATCTCCGGTAGCCATTAAAGTTATTAGTGGTTTTTCCTCCACTGATAATACTTCTTCTACTTCAAGGTTATCTTGAGGAGAAATTGTCTCCTCGGAGTCGAGCAAAGAAAGGCCCAAAAATAGTGAAAAGGCTATGAATACGGCAAAAAGGGAAATTATCAGTGATTTTTTCATATGCGCAATAATAACATTAAATTTTACAGGTAAATTCATTCATCAGGTATAATGGTCATTATGACGGCTTGGTTAAACTTTTTACATTTTTATCAACCTGCCAACCAGCAGAAGGATATTCTAAGCTCTGTAGTAGAACAGAGTTACCTGCCGATATTCCGAAAGATTGCCGAAATGGAAAATATAGATCTTACGATAAATATTTCGGGATCCTTGTTGGAGCTATTCGAAAGGGACGGGCATAATGAACTAATTGAACTAATAAAACAGTCTGTTGCGGATGGTAAATTGGAACTGACCGCGTCCTGTAAATACCACGCGCTGATACCGCTTATTCCGGAAAGTGAAATTGAACGTCAGATAGATCAAAATCAAAAAGCTCTGAATACATTTTTGGGCTTTGAATACGAACCGAGGGGATTTTTCCCTCCGGAGATGGCTTATCATCCCAAGCTTGATCAAATAATCAAGAAAAAGGGATATGAGTGGATTGTGATAGATGAGATAGCTGCCTCACAGGAAAAAAATTTTCCTCGGGGGAATAAAATCTATGCATTGGATGAAACCGGGATCAAAGTATTTCTTAGAAACAGGAGGGCCAGCAATCTCATTATGAGCGCCGTGGCAAGGGATACGGAAACACTGAAAAGATCCCTAAGGGATGAGTTAAAAGAACCTTATATGATGACCGGAATGGATGGGGAAACTTTCGGGCATCACAGAATAGGTTTCGAGAATTTTCTATTTAAAATATTGGAAGATAATACGCTTGGGGTAACGGGAATTTCAAAATTCTTGGAAACAGAACCCGACCTCCCGGTAGAAAAGATCCGTCCCCGAGCCAGTACCTGGGCAAGCAGTATCCAAGACATCGAGAGCGGGATCCAGTTTCTGTCTTGGGATGATCCGGATAACCCAATTCACAAAATGCAACATCAATTTCTTAATGATGTACTAGATCTTGTTGAGAAATATCCCGAGAATGCCCCAGATTATGAGGAAATCCGCGCATGTATGGATATGGCTCTTGCAAGCGACCATTTCTGGTGGGCATCGGCAAAACCTTGGTGGAGTCTGGAAATGATTGAGGACGGGGCTTTTCGCCTTTTGGAAGTCACACAGAAAATGAACGACGAAGATGCAATTTTAAGAGCTTACAAGTATTACATAGGTATAGTCTCCAAAGCATCTGAATGGCAAAGACAGGGGGTCGTACGCGAGATGAGTATGAAACAGAACGAGATCTTGAGGATACCTTTCAAGGACAGAACTCTTGGCGTGGGAGGCGCCGAAGAGGGTGTATATTGGGCATTTATAGATATGATGAAAGAGCAGGAGAAATTGGCAGCTGAAAAAGGCGACTACGAAAAGGCAATACTTTGGAGAGATGCCGCCTATAAGCTTGATAAAAAACAGGATATCTACGATACGATCAATGTAATAGATCTTCTAAGAATAGAGTTGGGTAACGGCCCGGTAGAAGAGAAAATATCCGAATACAAAGAAAAATATCGTAGCCTTAGAGGAGGCCAACCCGAACAGAGGGGCGCATAGATTGTTTTAGCGTCGAAATCTGAAATTACAAAACGAGGAAGAACAATAACCCTAAACATAGTCCAATGTAGATCAAAAACCAAGGCAGAATAGCTTTGATTATCGGAACTTCTTCATTTTCTATTGGACCGGCGGTTAATTGCCCGGTAACAATATTTTGCAGAGAAAGCATATTTCCACCCGCCGCACCTATTAATTGCATAGCCAATAAAGTTGCTATCGGAATAGAAGCTTCGGTAAAGATACTTGCGGTGATGTTTCCAAAGAGAATGTTCGATACCGTAGCACTGCCTGAAAGGAAAGATCCAAAAGCACCTAAGAACGGAACTAAGTAGTAAGATCCTGATGGTAACGTTTCTCCCAACAAATAAGGGATCATGGGGGGAGAGCCCCTTATATTAAGTCCGCTATTGATCACGATCTGCATAATTCCCGTAATGAGAAATATCAATAGAGCGGTCCTTATAAGTTTGGGAAGTACGATATTGAATATATTTTTGAAATCCTTTTTCTTCGGTTTAAATAGGAGAAAAGAACCTAACAACGCAAGTAAGAAGGGTATCCCCGGATTAAACAGCATAAAAGTATGCTGAAAATCATTTAAGAAGGTTATATTGGCAGCAATCTCCATAACAGGAAGTGCACGTAAACCAATAA
>PXDX01000091.1 GCA_003564915.1 candidate division WWE3 bacterium | reverse complement strand
ACCCATCTCGCTACCATTACCCGAATATCCATCAAGCGGTACTTGACGATGGCATAAGTGACCATAAACGTGTATATAGCTAGCGCATAGGTGCCATACGGGTAGACTGGATACGGGTGTTGATCAATTAAGATGAGAAAATGTTTAGCTCCCCCCAAATAGCCTATAATAGAAGCAATCAGTAAAAAATTTATTCTCTGTTTCCTCAATCCCTTGGCATGGATACCTGCCATTGATAGTGCATAGATTCCATACCCTACACATGAAGCGAAAAAGGTAACGAAATATAGGTATGCCGGTCCCGGCGTAGGGAAACTATAGTCCGCTCTATGAGTAACACCCCGAACTATCCCCTGGGTTAGAACCGTTATCAGGATCAAGGATCCACCAAAAAAATAACATCCTTGCTTTACCCGCCTGTTCTCTAATTTTAAAAAATCTGAAACATACTGTACAAACAAAACAGGGATAAAAATGGCCCCTACATGTAGCGTTCTTCCCCAAAAAAGACGAGGGTCATCGAACCCGGGGATAAAAAGTGACACACAGAAACTCCAGAGTGTAATGCTGAAGGAGAAAAACGCGAATTCCAAGTATAACTTATTGCGCCAACGACCGTTCGCTATTACGAATAACCCCAATAAAAAAGTAGCTATAGCGGTAACGGCTGCTGAAAAAGTGAAATGATTCAACATTTATTGTTTCTTCCGGACATGCAGCTTTAGATACCCCCCCACAGTCCCGAGGGGTTCAACTCGGGAATCTCCACACTCAAGACCTTCCACCCAAGAGGCAAGATCTGCTCCATCTCTGTGTTTCATCTTCCAACCGCCCAAGGTTTCGTAATATGCTCGGTGATCATTATCTGCTTGCGAAATATTGCAAACAATAAGTTCCCCCCCTTCCCTAAGAAGACCGTAAAACCGCTCAATAAAACTCCGGCAAACCCTGTCCCCGAAGTAATCCGTAATTCCCGCCGAATAGATAAGGTCCTGCTTATCCAGGTCGAACTCTTTGTCCCGTATTACCCTCTTAATATCTTTTACCACAAAATCAATTTGCACCTTCTCCCTATTCTCTTCCGGGATTCTTTTCAATTCACCTCTGACATACTCAACCGCCTTAGGTTCAAAATCGATCGAAGAATACTCTATAACCCTTTCTGTTTCTTTTTCCTTTATCAGCTCAATGAGCTCTCGCAACGAACCGCCTCCGACGCTCAAGACCTTCAGCGGTCCTGCACTAGACATCATCGCCATCTGTAGCTTGGACTTTAAAAACTCCTTACGCTCTACATTCGCCTGGGCTATGGGGATATTGCATGTATAATTGTTCATCAGCTTTTCATACAGGGTCTTTCCAAGAAACCTTTCCGTACCGCTATAATCGTATATGTAGTTCATTACCTTGAAATCTCCGGAATACCCTAAGGGTTTCGTAAATATCTGAGTGTTTATCTCAAGATCTTCCTGCAAGAGTGGCAAGAGCATTTTCTGCATATATCTTTGATGTTCCTTGTATGTGTCTTTTTCCATGCCTTGCAGATCATCCCACATTTCCGCAAAAGAGTTATCCATTGCTCTGAACAGCCCTTCGCGTTTTTGTAATAAGTATGCTCGCTCTTCAACAGGGTTCCTTATCTTTGCCCCCACGGATTCTATTTCTTTTTTCTCTCCAAGAAGAAAATTATGCAAATTTTGTACGCAGCTTTTAAAGGATCCCACCATGCCGTCTATGTATCCCTTTTTTCCTTCCATCGGTCTCTACTTTCCAGTTGGTCCGTTTCTTGATTTACCCCGCAACTACAGAATATGAAACCTCATATGTACTTAAGTATACTGACGATGCCTTGCGGGTCAACTTTCTCATGGAACACAGCCTGTTGATAGGCAGCCTACCCGTGCGCCCCTGATGTCTTCCCGCGAGAAAAATGCGGAAAATCTTTTCTTCCATCCGGCGCATACAAGAACACCAAAACCACTAAATTCATTGAATCGAGACCAAAAACAAAGGAAGTAAATTAGTCGCTAAGTTCTTTATTTGTAACGCACCACGTTGCATTAAAAGGGCTTATGAAAAACCCTCGGGCAGTTTAACGAATGCTTTCTCTACCACTCAAGCTACGTGGGCTTGTGCGTTGGCACTTCGAATATAGATAATGTTCCTTTTAAGGGCACCCCCTAAGATCAGGCAATGGATTTCCCACTAGAAAACATACGGATCTTTCTCGGTCATAGTTATCAACCATCGCCACGCAGGTACGACATGGATGGTCTTCCCTGATTCATGCCAAGTATCGTTCTGGAAACGAGTAACGATAACCGCTG
The DNA here is from genome assembly GCA_003564915.1 of candidate division WWE3 bacterium. Lineage (GTDB taxonomy): Bacteria > Patescibacteriota > WWE3 > UBA101185 > UBA10185 > T3SED10-354. Next base: position 1,726 of record PXDX01000091.1, on the reverse strand, counting down.
AATCCAAATTCAGCTCGCTCATGCCTTCCAGCAATGCTTTTTTTTCTCTTTCATGCGTTTTCCTGTCCTCCAAGTCATCACAAACCTGTATAAGCGATATACCCCCGGACCTGTCGTAAACAACAAAATCGATCTCGCGGTCTTTTTGTGTTTTATAATAAAAAATGCTTCCTTTGGGAAATTTCCTCCGCAAATGAATATATACCAAATTTTCCAATAGTTTGCCCCGATTGCTTGTCTGAGATATTACACAAGCTGTGACAAGCCCGTGGTCAACTGAATAGATCTTGCGAGGGTTCACTTGCTTCACACGGTCCGAATCAGAGAACACGGGTACAGAAAAAAAACAATATGCATCTTCAAAGTAGGAAAGATAATTAAAAATGGTGTCTTTGGAAATTTTTCGTCCTTGAGATCGCAAGTCCTTGTATATCTTGTTCACGCTTATAAGATTAGAAACATTCGCGAGAAAAAAATGTACCAAATACTTAACTAAACTATGATTCTTAATCTTGTGTCGTTCTATGAGGTCCTTATAGATGATCAGATCTTTATATTCCTGCAGTATATCTATTCTTACATTCTCCTCACAATCCAATATCTCGGGAAACCCTCCCTTAAAGGAATATTCCTCGAAGGCATTCTGCAAAATTGCTTTCTGGCTACTTGATCGTGTTCCCCTGTTTATTTCCTTGAAATCCAGATATTCGGTAAAACTAAAAGGGAAAACTTCCTGTGCTATCGTTCTCCCCCTCAAACTCGTTGCGAGTTCTATGCTCAATATTTTTGCGGACGAACCGGTTATATGCACCTTTATATTTTCAGTATCTTGAACTCTCCGGATAAAACGTTCCCAGCCAGATACATTTTGAACTTCGTCAAAGAAAGCGTACACTTTGCTTCTTTTTTTCTGGGGGTACATACTATAGTAAACTTCCAGCACCGTCGCCAGATCCTCGTTTTTAGTCGGGAAAAGCCGATCATCCTCGAAGTTGACATAAAGCATGTCTTGTATATCAGCTCCTGCAGCGATAAGATCGCCCATTATCTGATACGCAGAATATGTTTTCCCTGCACGCCTGACGCCGATCAAAGAGGGCATTTTCTTCCCGGGGACTTGTTTCATTGACTCGCGCCGTGTCAGGGAGGGAATGCCTCTTTCATGAAAATCCGCAATTATCTCCTCTATATCTTTTCTCTTAGCCATGCTCCTCCCTGTATATTCCCTTTTTGACTGTCTTTCACATAACAAGTATACACTAGAATGACATTTTAGACAAGTTCAAAAAGTTGTCTTTTTGGCATTTCATAAAAGGTAATATGTCTCCCCCCGCGCAGGCTCCAAATGAACAATGAAAATAATTTGCGTAAAAAGGTGTGCTCCGACGAAAACCGTGCCTTTCTTGCTCTCTCAAGAAACAACTGTTCTTTTACAACGGTTTTACTTTCCGGAGTATTTCAAGTCGATTACAGGCATTTTTGTTCTATCTTGTTATATTTAGATATGTTGCGTAAAATGTTTCAAAAACAACGAGACACTAGTGAAATTAAACCCAAAAGCAAAGGAAGGAAATTTTTCTCTAAGTTCTTTATTTTGAACGTATTACGTTACATTTAAAGGGCTCATGAAAAACCCTCGGGCAGTTTAACGAATGCTTCGTTATACTACTCAAGCTGCGTGGGCCCTGGAAATGTTGCTTCAGTATAAGGGAATTTCACTCTTTTT
>PXDX01000135.1 GCA_003564915.1 candidate division WWE3 bacterium | reverse complement strand
TTACCGGTGATAGGTCATATGAAACTGTTTTCTCAAAATGAAAACGAACTCACTGCCTACTATAATTTCACTGATGGTCGCGTGGGACGGGCTGATTCTATAATGTTAGCAAAAAAATCCACAGATTCCAAGTTATTTGATTTTGAAGAAAAGGACCTCTCTGGATTATCCGAAACACTTAAGCAAGGGCCAGAGGTTGCCTACGTATTTGAGAAAAATAGGAATGTGTCCACGTGGTACCTTGCTTACGATAACGGGTTGTATAAAGTAGAAAATGTCAAGTTCCGTAAGAAAACGCCGAGTGCCGAAGTCCGCAGAGGTCATGTAGAATGGACAGGAGACTCCATAGAGTATTTAAATAACACATTCAAGCTCGTAAATAACATTACTTAGAGTTGAATGACGATAAAATGTTTTTTACTTTTTCATTTAGTTCATCTTTGTTTTCCGAAAGCTTTTTATTTCTTTCTAGCCTTTCGGTATAATCTCGTAGAGACCTTTTTCTAGTTCCGTCTTCGTTCAAAGAATCTCTAATCTTCCTCTGTTGTTCAAATATTTCATCGAGGTTGATATTCTCTTTTTTCTTGGGCGGGTCTGATTTAGGGATATCTAGATTTATGGTTTCTTTTACCCGTTCTTTAGTGGGGGTGGACGGTTTAGGTTTAGGTGCCTTTTCATTATTTTCCTTCTCGTTTTCTTCTTCCTCTGCTTTTATTTTAGCAGAGAATTTTACGTCTTTGGCAGGGTTAACAATTTTTCCACCCTTGAAGTGATCTTGTGATATTACCTGAAGGTCACCATCATCTGCTAAAAACCTAGCGTTGTCGAGGTATACATATACCTTGTACTTTACCGGATCTTTTAAAAATTTTTCTAACGATTTAGGAATCTTGAACGTAAACAGGGTCTCATTCTTCTTAACTCGTGAAAGATCGAACGCAAATTGCATTTTGTCTTTGGTTATGAGAAATAATTGCGCAGTAAAGTCATCCAAGTCAGAATTGGAATATAATTCTACTTCGTGTAATACGTCTAATGCTATCTTTTCCATTTGAATGTGAATACCCTTGTAATCTTTCTGAACACGACTTTAAACTTAAGTATAGCAGTATTTATCTTTCCTAGCCTTCTTACGATAACTTCTTGTTGGTGCTTATCCACTATAAAACTTCTGGTGACGCTCTTACGCTTAGTGATCTTCACATTTAAGGTCAGCTTATAGTATCGCTCTTCTTGTTGTTCTTCTTCTTCTTGGTAACCTGCGCCTGCACCTCCAGCGCCACCAACCGGAGTTGGAGTTGGAGTTGGAGTTGGAGTTGGAGTCGGAGTGGGAGGTTCAAACGGCTCTATGTATAAGTTGACGGGACCAAACATCAAGAGGTTGTATGCTGGTCCTCCTAGTCCATTGGTGAGAATGCTCCCTACGCCTATATTGAGCATCTGTTACCTCGGTAATTTTTCTGCAACTTCTTGTGTGCTTGGTTGTTCGCTGGTGTCCAACAAATCAAATATTACAATCGGAGTAACGTTGTCATCATCATATATGGTCAGCGTTTTTTCCACCGGATTAATTTTGGATCTGTTGAAATTGAACTTGCGAAGCTCAGCCAATATAGTCAGCATCTGTTCCAAGTCTACATCAATTACCTGCACTTGGTCTGAAACGATGTCTACTTTGCTATCAAGGACATTCAATAAACTAACGACAGCATCAAAGCTACTTGTAATTTCGTTCTGTAACGCATTGAGGGAGCTTTGTGACGCTCTTGAAGATATGGTAGTATCAATACGGGAAAGTTCTGTTGAAAGCTCTTGGCGGACTGCTGTAGCGATCTGAAAGACATCTGGGCAGTCTCCTGAACCCGAACCTCCTCCTCCGTCAACTCTAATCAAGTCAACCAAGTTGGAAGTGTTTAATTCAATCGTCACACTTGCAGGATTTTCCGTTGGAACATTGATAGGCTCGCCTTCATCGGTGAAAACGTTTCCCGAAATTACTAATCTATGATCCCCGGACCATGTTCTAATCCTCCAACCGTTAGTTAAGAAAAAAGATACACCCAGAAATCTGGTTCCGGCGATATCAAGCGGGTCACCCCCGACTAGACGCATAGCTTGTAAATAGCCGGGATTTTCAGGATTGGAATCTATGAAAAACCACTCTTTCCATGCGGAATATACATCTCTGGCCCAATTGAGTTCTGTTACCCCATCATTTACTAATATGAGTCTATTAGGGCCATCAAATGTTACCTTATGATAGGTTTGCCAATATGTCCAATAGTAATAAAACTTCGATGATAAAAACATATCATATTTCTACCCATTCTGCGCCAAATCTAAGGTCTACAGGATTATTTTCTATAGACTCTGCTGTTATTAACACAATGGGACTAGCATCTCCGTTTGGGGAAGGAGATATAAAATTAGCGCGAGTATTAAAGAAGCCTTCAAAATTTATTTTATGTGAACCCGGATCTAAGAAGAAGTGTCGCGCCAAAACTCCCGGAAAAACGATATCCCCTTCTACATCATATTCTACAACCGATATAGTAGGAAGTACATCCTGCCAGTTTTCATTGTTGATGATTGCTCTGTAATATACCTTAAGTAAAACTGCGCTGTTTCCACTCACATTAACATGCATAAACGTGGGCGTAACTTTTTTTCTATTTTTTTCCCCGTTGAATGTGGACACTGCACGTAGTGCTGCGACATACGTTTCTTGGTTGTTATTCGGGATGGTCAGTGTTGTTGGTCGTAACCAACTACTGTTTATGCCATCGTCATCAAATATATCTTTCTTATCAAACGCCTCGGTAGAAACATTTGCACATATTAGAGAAAAGCGCGAAGGTGATGCAGTCGCGCTATCGTTAAAAATTTCGAATCTGACAGGCAAATTTGCGTTTTTCCAGTATGGATTCGGGGTTGAGTTTGATAATTCTTCAGCGTTGTGCATGGTTATTCTCCGACCACCAGAGTATACGCCAAATCTTATACTACCGGACCCCAACCAGCTAAAATCAATAAAAAATAAATTGTTAGTGTTTAATTTTAGATCCAAAGTACTCTTGTTTCGATTTCCTGCCGTGCCATTGACGGTATCTACATTAAAGGACGATTGTGGAATTCTCGTTTCGGTAACCGTTCCTCCTATAGAGTTTCTTATGACTAGATTGAAAGTGGTTCCGTCTTGTTCGAAATATGCACCATCTTCATCATCATAATATCCCCAGCGCTTAACCACTCCCTCTTTACCAGAATCTCCCGTAAAACAGGATAGCAAAACTTGGGTAGAAAAGCCTGTATAATATTTGTGATAATTATTTGAAGTGGTCACCGCCCTATCTGTTGTTGCGGTGCCTATGTCCATATTTAAAACGCTAGTCGAGGGATCTCGTTCAATTGTAGCGGTTCCATCTGTAACATAGTCAAACTTTCTCTCTCCTATTTCACTGCTGAACTGATAAGAACCCAACGATGAAGCGCTTGATACCCTTAAAAGGCCAAAAGCGTCTAACTGTGGATCACCTTCGCTAAATGTTATGGATGCTGAACCCAAATCTGAAATTGCTAGTTGTGCAGAAGGATTAGTCGGATCAGTTATAGACCCTGTTGGTATCAAAACCTCGGTTACTGAATCTATTGTACCATTTAATGTGTTACCATTTGGAAGAGAAATTGTTATCTCGGTTGGTACGGTAGTTGCTAAAGAGTGGTTGGGGCTTTCGCGATTAACTACTACTGTTAATCGCTTGCGATTTGTGGGAACCTCATAAACTTCAGTAATAAACCCGGAAACGTTGGTATCGGTAAGAAAAACGGAGCGTTCTGGTATTAAGGGTGTTATTCCCGAAATAATCAAGACCGCGTATCTTCTGTGTGCTACTTTACCGCCCGTTGACTGTGGTGGGATTTGATAATAAGTTAGGTCACCGAATGCATCTAGGGTCATGATATCTCTCCAGTGATATAGTCGTTTTTGTTGGGTTTCATATTATATCTATTTCACTATTATGATATTTATCAATAAGAGAAAGCGCTGTTTACCTAATCTTGCTTCTTATTAGCGGTCTTCTTTTTTCTAGTAACTTTCTTCTTCTTTTTCTTTTTCTTCGGTTCCGGGGTATCTATACCCATAGAGTGCATTTTTTCGCGTATTTTTTCTATTTCTTCCGGGGTAGCATCTCTTACCTCGGGATCGGACAGTTCAGGTCTTTCT
>PXDX01000103.1 GCA_003564915.1 candidate division WWE3 bacterium | reverse complement strand
TACGGGACCAGAATGGCGTGAACCGTCAGGGTGCGATTGTGGTGGCGATACAGTCGGGCAGCAAGGTCGGAGAAGAAGTCACCAATTCGCAGGGCCTGGCCTTTTTCAATGGCCTGGCAGCGGGGACCTATGATTTCGAGGCCTACTACGAGGGCGATAACCCGTTCGACAATCTGGGTGAACTTTGGGCTGAATCCCGCGAGGTTGTCGAGGCCGGAGACGACCGAACCGTTGTACTCCAGCGCAACTGGCCGTTTACGACCCATTTTGTCGTTCTTGACTCATCAGGCAATACGATTGAGCCGGGCAGTACGATCTCTCCGGGCACGCAGGTCACGCTGGTGGCCACGGTCGAGAACCGCACGAGTTCGCGCGATGTCCAGGTGCACATGCGCCTGGGTGGGCCGACGACTCTTAACGGGACACCGGACTCGCAAAGCATTCCGGCCAACGATCAGCGCACCTTCGAGCACACTTTCACTGTCGATCCGGAAGGGGACTACCTGAAGGCGATCAAGACCGAGACCTGGTCGAACAACAACTGGATCAAGACGGATGCCTGGGATTGGTCCGATGCCTTCAGTGTTGCGGAAGCACCGCCAGGGACCACAACCGTGAATGCCACCATCAGAAATTGGGATGGTAGTGTTCCGTCTCCGGAGACCTATTCCACCATCGTTGTAGAGCGCTGGACTGATGGTGAGTTGGCGCAGTCCGAACAAACCACCAGCCCCAACACAACCGTGTCGCTGACTGCCGTTCCTTCCGGCCAGCATCGGCTCGATGTTTACGTCGAAGGTGGCCCAAATCCATTTGACGGTTTCGGTGAACTCTGGAGGCAGGCAATGATTGACGTCTCCGGCTCTGAGATGAACTTTACCCTGCAGAGAAACCTGCCGTATGTCGAGAGCTTCACCATCCGCCATGACGCGCCGGACGGCCCCAATGTCGGTTCTGCCCAGGTAGAAGCCGGAACGACGCTCTATGCAAACGCGGTGGTGCGCAACCGCTCGTCCCGTTCGCATACGGTTGAGGTTGATTTCGCAATTTCTCGGAACCCGTCCAGTGACAGTTCAGTCTGGGATCAGGGATTTAGCGAGACCGGAACTGTCGAACCAAACTCGCAGCTGGTTCTGACAAGATCCTTCCAGGTTTCAGAGACGGGCCATTACCACCGTGCCGTTAGAACTACCAGCGGTCTGGATCTCGGGAAAACAGACGCCTGGGATTGGGCAGAGTCTTTCAATGTTGCGGAAGCTCAATCTTTCGGGGCCGCAGATGTCACGCTCAAGGATGCGGCCGGGCAAGTTAGATCTGGAGCACAGATACTGGCCCAGCACCGAACTCTCGCATTTTCGGTCGAACAAACGACTAACCACGCTGGTGTCGCGCACTTTTCAGATCTGCCGGTTGGAGAGTATGAATTCCATGCTTATGTAACCAAGGATCATCCGCAAGGACTCAGAGAGATGCTGTGGGCATTGAAGGTTGATACGATCGAAGCGGGCCAACTGGCAGAGATTGATCTCAGTAGGACTTTCGCAGCCATTTCAGATATGAGCGTTGACGATGCTGCGGGTTTGCCAGTACAGAATGCTCAGATACTTCCTCGCGATTCCTCCATTGGAATTGCCACAACCCTGCAGACATACGCAGGCCAGGCTCTTCCAGTTCGTCTAAAATTGGAGTTACATGGTCCTAATATCTCGACAGACCTTTTTCTGGGCGGCAATATTATTCTGCATTCCGAGACACGATTAATTGATCTGCCCTTTGAAGGTCAGTTCAAGTTGTTAGGCGTTGTTGAAACCAAGTTGTCTGATAGTTGGGTCGAGACCGGTTTGCATGAGTGGGGATCTCTAGTCGTGGAAGATTTCGGGTTTGCGGATCTGGAGGTTGTTTCGATCAGTGTCGCTGAACCACAAATTGACTATCGTCTAGCATCGGGGGAGTTGCGTTTCACTATATTCAACAATGGACCGGATATCTCTCCACCTACCATCGCTGAAATCAGAGCATTTCACGATCTCGTTGCGGAGGCGGATTCATATCAAGTTATTGGATCAATAGGAGTCCCCTCTTTTGCACCAAGAACAGCAATCGACGAATTATTTAGTTTTGACTTGTCCTCCTTCGTTGATTCCCCTGGCAAGGTCCGTCTGGAAGTGATTCTGGATCCAGATCAGGACACCAATGATCCGGATCGTTTAAATAACCGAGGGACCGTCGAAATCGGGCTTATCAACCCAGCTGACCAAACAAGGTATTTGGCATTAGGTGACTCATTTGCATCGGGAGAGGGAGCCGGTCGTTATTACCAGCACACAAACGATACTAAGTGGGACCCGGCTTTTGGCTCGATTGGGGGCTACCGACAGAATTATTGTCGGCGATCGGAGTGGGCATGGACAGATCTGAATCCCGGTGGTTCCAGCGCGCACCGGGTATTCGACCAATCCTTTACGTATCAATCGGTTGCCTGTTCAGGTGCGGTAATAGCGGATTTGTTTGAGCCTCACAGAAAATATTTTGATTTGGAGTCATTGACGCCGGTTCCACCGCAAACCGATAGTATAGCGGATCAAGGCTATATCTCATTGAGTATATCTGGCAACGACATAGGCTTTGGAAAATTAATACAGGACTGCGGGCTCCCGCAGAAAGGTGGCGGTGGTGAGCAATGTGCAGCGTCGATTGAGCAGGCTCATCGGAACATTGATGTCTGGCACAACGGAAATGACCTGCAGTTTTACCTGGAAGATAAATTTTGTGAAATTCGTTCAAAAGCTGCTCAAGACGTAAAGGTATTTGTATTTGGGTATCCAAGAATTTTCGCAGAAGACGATGTGGACTATTGCGGAAGATTCTCTCTCGATAGGCGAGCAGAGCTTAGAGTTCTGGCGGACAGGTTGAATTCCAGAATAGAGGCCGCAGCTGAATATGCCGGAATGTATTTTGTGGATGTTGCGAGTGAATTCGAAGGTCACTTGCTTTGTTCTTCGGCCGGGAATTCCTGGCTTAATTGGTTTTCGTGGCTCCGCGCTATTGAATATCCGGAGTATAAAAACTCGATGCATCCTAATGAGCTAGGCCAGAAGGCTTACGCCAGCGCCTTCAAAGGCGAGCTGGATCGGTCTGTGAATTCAGACCCACCACCATCGCAATGCCATTCACAAGCTCAGTCTGTTTCTCAGGAACGTGATTCGATGACGGATGCCAATCCAATAGAATTTGGCGATCTCACAATTGTTTCCAACATAACTGGGTGTTCGCTTGCCGCACCTCACGTCAATGTTGATTCACCTTTCGAGTTTAGAGCAGAGGGGTTTGCCGCGGGCACGGTAATTGAACTTACAAAGTGGTTCGAAGCCGATGGGTCAATGGGGCATTTTGGTAGTGCGGTTGCTGATGATCAAGGCCGACTCATCGCCGTCGGTAATATTTCAGAGTTGGGACGATCGGGGCTCATTCGCATTGAGGCCAGTGGCAAGAATAGTAGGGGGTCTACTTTGACTGCTACTGGCTTCGGAGTCCTTCATGAGGGTGAGTTGACTGATTCTAGTAGCGATGGTGTTCCAGACGTATGCGACAACTGCCCCGGCTTCTACAACCCCGATCAGCTGGACAGTGATGGAGATGGAATCGGTGATGCATGCGATGTCTGCCCATTCGATGCCGTAAATCGACGGGATGCAAGAGGCAACTGCATGACAACGCGCGCCTGTCCAGCCGGTTTTGCTCCTGTATTTGGCGCATACGGTCACTGCGTGCCTGAGGATGAGGTGGTCGGTTATTCCAAATCCACTTTCGGCCTTGACGAAATTATTTTCCAAAGTCGATTCGAGGTACTGGACGGCCAGCCTGTTTCCGGTCCATTTGAACTTCATCTGGATGTGGAGTTTCCTGTTGTACGTGCCAGCGAAGGTGTTCTCCTGCAGGCTTTGAGTTTTACCCCAGAAAATGATGAAGATTTGACAGTTGAAGTCGAGTTGAGAGCAGACCGTCCTGGTGTGTTCGCAGGATGTATTGGGCAGGATCGGCCATGTCGAATAATGGTGGATTCAGACCAGACGGCTGAGCTGTTTTTCGTTCCCGAAAAAGCTGGCCAGGTCAACTTCACGGCCTATCACGAAGCAATCGGATATCGAACAATTCAAGTGCATTTTGCCGCAGATGGAGCGAGTGAAGAATTGCCGGCGGCACCGGATACATTGGAGTATCCCTCCT
>PXDX01000036.1 GCA_003564915.1 candidate division WWE3 bacterium | reverse complement strand
TCATCTGTCCTTAACATGTGTAATTTTTGAAAAAATATTCCATTTATCATTTGGTTCTCTATCTTGTATAAGTGCATAAACCTATCCTCGTGATAGAATTGTCCATCCACCAACTCCGATTCAAAATTGCTGTCAAGGTCTTGCTTCGGCGTGTAATATATTCTAAATTTCACATACATTGGTTCTATTTCTGGTCTAGGGTAATATGTCCAGTTTCCCGGATCACCGTTTGCAACTTCTGAGGGGGGCCTAAACATATCAGACATCAATTCGGGGTTTCCCCTGATCGATATCACCATATCTGAATCTTGTAAATATTGCATAGTGAATCCCGACTGTAGATATGTCCCTAGCGTCTCTGGGAATTCTACACCCATCACTTTGTTATTTGCTATAAAAGCCCTATGGCCGCTATATCCGGCTTTGAAAAACTTAGTGGCCTGCATCCTTTCGGCGGTTATGTTTTCTCTATCTCCTCCATATGAAACCCTGCCGTCTTCTGTAGCAGGATTAGCTTCTGTAATGTGTAGCAGATCGTTTCTGCCGGTTTTCCCCAAAATGGAATAGGCGTCTACGTTTTGTTCACTCGGGGGTCCCGCATTAGGTCTGTAGAAGAACTCTATAGGGTTGGGAGAACCACCACCTGAATTAACATTGGGTATTTCGTGTTTCCGTATCACAATATCTACGTGGAGTTCATCTCCTATTTTTTGCCAAGTGGCAACTACTTTCGGTCTAAGGAAATTGCTAGCATCTATCCCCGCTCTTCTCGTCATAGAAAAAATTCGGTCTATAAGAGAATAGAAAGTCTCTCCGGGATATGTCGGTATTGCGCGTATTCCCGGAGTAGCCTGTTTTTGGTTTGGTTGTTCGAATGGTAAATTTCTATTGTCAATTTTGTAGTTAGGGTAATCATCTTCTAACGTTATGGTATATTTTATTGGCAGTTCTTTCTTTTGTCGAAGGGGTTGGCCTAATTTGAAATTGTAATCATCCCTGACCACTTCTTGCCATTTCTGTAACTGTAATTGATGTATTTCTGTGCTGGCATTTAAGTCTGCTTCCAGTGCTTCGAAGACTTCTTTCAGAGTCTCCATCGGTTTGCTTTTTTGTAAACGCGCTCTACGGGGTAAATATTTTATATCCTCTACCGCTCTTGGGACGATAGATCCTCCACCGGGAACTGGAGTGGGTATTTCTTTATGCAGACTACCATCCTTATGTGTTACCGTAATGTTATACATATTACACAGGTTCGGTAATTGCATTTTGGTATTATAAAGGGCTACGACCGGTAGCATATATAAATTAGATCTGGATTTGGTGTTATGTCTGACATCAGAAACCGAAAAATAAAATTTATCGCTATCAAATACTCGCTGCCCCCCTTGTGCCGCCTCCGCAGTTACCCAAAATATTCGCATTGCGAAAGTAATGTTTTCTAATGATATTCCGAAATGGTCTACCACCTTTTCTTTTAAAAATTTTATGAAACCTGTCGCATTTCTATCTGCCAAGGTTATCTCGCCTGCCATTATTGATGATATGGGTTCGATAGATCTCCAGCAAAACTCTAGGTTGAAGTGCTGGACTTGGGTAGGGCTGGGTCTATGATCATTTACGACAACGATACCATTCGAATTTGGTAGCTCATCGCCCATGTTCAGGTCTTTATCCAACAATATGTCAGCGCTTTCTGCATCTGGAGTATTGGGGAAGGCGGCAATTACGCAGTGTGTTAAATAGGTTTCAAATTGGTCTAAACTATTGGCTGGGTTACTCATGCATTGTTCCTTATCGAACCTCCGGTGAACAGGGTCAATGCACGACTTCTAGACGGTATCGTTATGGTCTTACCGCGCACAAACTCTTCCTCAATATCAACTATGTTATTATATTGTAACACCAACCATGTCAAGGATACAAGCCCGTAAAAGTCGAATGCCACTAAATGTGGTCGTTTTGAATACTCTTCGTCAATTTCAAAGGTTATGTCAGTAGCGTCATCTCTTGGAAGAGGTTTCCGTTCCCACCATCCAAGTTTGTTTCCTTTTACTTCTGTGTCTCCACCATTTAGCATTCTACTGCGTCTCTTTTGGAAAGAGGATTTGTTTGTATATAATTTGAATCCACTCATTTTACCACTCCAAGAGTTCCCCTTTCCTAAACTGTTCTATGTTGAAGAGTTGTAGTTCGGTAGGGGACCTCGCTTCTTTTAAAGAAATGCTAACAGGCCATACAATAGGGACTCTGTAGCGGTCTGGACCGTCCGTTTCAATATAGTCTACATCATCCGGGGTTTCTATAGTAATGTTAGTCATCCTAACCGAGACTTGATTGAACCAACCACCTAGGCCGATCAGGGTTAAGCGAGAGGGTGTAGTCATATTATAACCCCCTCCCGTCGCTTCTGGCATTCTCCAACTTCTCAACGTTTGTACGTGTTTTCTATTTTTATTAGCTTCTTCTGTTGTCCTAGATACGAACTTTGCGTTTATGGTAAAGTCCCTGCTAGGCGACCCCATATAAATCAACATACTTGCAGCCTGACGGATGTCATCTATTGGTGCATAGGTAGCGCTTCCAGATTCCGAAACTATTGGCTGTACGTCGAATACTACTACTCCGGTATTTTTTCCTAATCTGCGATTCTTCGCCGCAGCAGGATCATTTTGGAGTTCATCCCCCGCTCTACCAATCAACGCGATTTGCTTATTCGAACTTTTTTGTTCCAAAATTCTACGCTCATTCGCATCTACAAAAATAGATGCAACTTCCCGCGTGGTAACTCCTATTGAGGTTGGCAAAATTGACATTTATATGGATACCGCTGTGTTTATGTTATTTATTGGCTGTACCGTTATTAAAAATTGCCCGTTTCACGCTTTTAGAATACATTATAAATAGCCATACAAAAGTAAGTATACAGTATGGAAAACGTTAAGCAAACACAAAACACGCCGGTTAACCCGTTGCTAGCAAAGAAAAATAGTCGATTACCGGGAACGGTTTATAGGCTTCCCAGTAGAGGGGCATTTTATGAAGGTACTAACGTTCTTTCAGAAGAGGTGATAGATGGAGAAATTGTCATCTATCCGATGCGCCTCCGTGATGAACTTAGAATGAAGGCTTTGGACTCCATTTTCCAAGGTAGTGCAGTGACCGAAACCATCTCATATTGTGTACCCCATATCAATGAACCGCAAAATTTGGTATCTGAAGATGTCGATTATATTCTTACTGTAATCAAGAAGCTCACTCATGGAAGCACAATCACCTATAAAGACGTATGCTTCAAGCTGGATGGTGCTGATGAAGAAACAAGAGCCAAAATTGCGCAACAAATGGCCAAGCGTGAATTAGATGATAGTGCTAGAGAAGAAGAATATGCACTTGATAGTGAACTCAAGAAAAAAATGGAGGATGGAGATGCATTTTCTATGGATCTAGTAGAATTAGAACAGCGAAAAATGCAAGAAGAGCAGAGTAAACAAAATAGTCCTGAAGTTGAGGAAATCACAACCGGATTGTGTGAGTTTTTTATCCCGATAGATCATTTCATAAAGTCTTGCAAACCGGTGAATCCCGAAACCGTCATGGAAAAAATGACATTCATGTTCAACGACTTTGAGATAGAAACTAGGCCAATAACTTTTGAAAAATTTAAAGATATTAGTACTATGCGTTTAACTGACCAAGAATCCATGAGCAACGAAGAGTTTTCGAATTTCGTGACTAACTTCAGTAACCATAACCTAAATGCAAGAATTAAAAGAATTGATGACACTAACGATCCCGAACTTATCAATGAATGGGTTGAGAGTTTGTCAATGCAAGAAAGGAAGGAAATATTTGAAAAAATAGAGGCATCATTGGAATGGGGTATAGATTTCGAATATGAAGTTGAGTGTTCGAAGTGTGGTAAAAAGAAAATGACCGACCAATCTTATCTCAACCCTATGTATTTTTTTTTAACATCCTAAGAACTAAAGATCGGGCAACGATATCACAATTTACGTCAGCATTGGAAAAGGGCACTATAGCCCTGTTAGATCATGCAATAACCCTATCATATTATATGAGAGGCTCGATGCAATATGAAGATGTTTTTGATCTGGCATATCTAGAGCGAATTAGGATGATGGATTTTGTGAATAAACGCTTGGAGACAGAAATGGAAAAAGTTAAAAAGAGTAAAGGAAAATTACATGCCATATACTGATGTTATTGCAATAGACCCCTCTACTACTTGCACTGGTTT
>PXDX01000068.1 GCA_003564915.1 candidate division WWE3 bacterium | reverse complement strand
GTCAGTTCGAGTTTTCCGTATTTTTTAAACCCTCTTTTTAGATTTATTACGGTAAACATCTTTGGTGTTTTACCGGCTCCTTTACGTGCCATGAACATCCTATTTCATCTTGGAATAGTACTGGTCGTCTTTCTTTTGATCTCACTTTTGCACAAACCAACTGTGGCCTTCATTTCGGCTTTGTTAATGGGAGTGCATCCTATTTTAGTGGAATCTGTTACTTGGATATCGGGAAGTACGTACACAATATATACTTTTTTTGTGCTTTTAGCTTTTCTCTTCTTTGTTTTGAGCTATAAAGATAATAAATTTTATTACTATTCGGTAATTTCTTTTACCCTAGGTATCATAACTTCCCGTAACGCAATGGTATATCCTATTATACTGGCGGCATTTTTGTTGGTTTGGCCGGATTTGGACATAAAAAAGGAGTGGAAAAAAATAATTCTACCTGGTGTGATCGGATCGGGAGTACTTTTTTTATCCATATTACAGATCGGACAACGACTAACAAATATTCAGACGTTTCACTATACGCAAACCCCAACTCTAAATCCTTTAACTCAAATTCCAACGGCAACTACTAAATACCTGGAATTGATAATTTGGCCCCAGGCACTCACTCTTTATCAGACAGAAATTACCGCACTTACACGCCCTTGGTTTACTTGGTTCGCGTTTATTTTTATTACTTTTATGTTTATTGGTTTGTATGCTTATTTTAAAAACAAAAAGCTTTTTTTCTGGTTTGCTTTCTTCTTTATTGCTTTAGGACCTACACTAACGCCATTTGGTATTTCTTGGCTTGTGGCAGAAAGATACGCCAGGTTAGCGGTGCTAGGTATTTTTGTTCCTGCCGGATGGCTGGTATATAAATTGAACGATATTGAAGAATTAAAAAACGCCCCGGCCATAATATTTATGTATATCATCATCCCACTTCTTGCTATAAGAACCTTTACTTACAATAGAGTGTGGGAAAGTCACGATACTTTGTGGATTTCGGTAGCAAAGACCTCTCCAAGCAGTGCAAATAACCAAAATAATCTCGGAGATATCTACGCTCGTAGAGGGGATATTGATCGGGCCATATATCATTTTAAAAAGGCCATAGAACTTCTTCCTGGATATGCCGACGCCTACCATAATCTTGCAAACGTGTATTGGGAAACAGGACAAATGGATTTAGCGATTGAAAATTATGAAAAAGCTTTGGAATTCAACCCTAACATTTGGCAGACATGGAAATTCTTAGGAATTATTTATGCAGAAGAAGGAGACCCTGAGAAAGCTATTGAATACATGGAACGGTCGGTTGTTTTAAACCCCTCGGATGCCGACACGTACATTAGGCTCACTATTCTATATTCGGATATTGGAAAAACGGAAAAAGCGCTGGAGGCGGCCTCAATGGCCGATAAATTATCTCATTAGCTTTTATAGTATATTTGGAGCTCATCCATAGCTCGGGTCACTCCGATGAAGGAAGCTCTAGCTTCCTCGAACGTTTCGTTATCCAATGGGTTTCTTCCTATCAAATAGACTTTCCCAAACTCCAGCCCTTTGCAGTTCTCAAACTCGGTCAAGTATATTCCTTTAGGTTTGTACTCAATATTTTTCCCTTTTTCCAAAACCGTGATCCGGTCCTGTTTAACTGTTGATTTTTTTAGTATAGATCTTAAATCTTCTAAGTAGTCCGTTTTATAGGCGATTATACCAATGCTTTTAGAGTAATTTTTTATATCATCTTCAAAACTCTTTTCAAAGTGCTCAAGAAGTTCCTTTTTATTTTTCATTTTTATTTCAACGGGATGTGGGCCCTTTCTATTTATAGACTCGGGGAGGTATTTGTTTGTAAAAGGTTGAAGTATACTGTTAGCGTAGTTTACGATTTGTCGTGTACTTCTATAGTTCGTATCAAGTTCAAAATGCTTGAAGCTCTTTCCGGGGAGAATTTTTTCTAAATATTTCCATGACGGAAGACCTTCCGGAAGGACTTTTTGATTGAGATCGCCCATGACACACATCCTTTTGTGCAGAACAAAGGTTCCCATAACGGCAAACTCCATTGGGCTGAAATCTTGACCCTCATCCACGACACAGTATTGATACTTGATTACTTTATCCTTATCCGCTCCAATAATCTTATTGTGTAAAAAGACGTAAACCAGTGATCCCGCGTAATCGATCTTGCCTTCATAGCTTATATTGAACTTGGAAGAAATTTTTTCTAGATCTCCAATAAGATTATTTTTATGTCTTCTCAGCGATGTAAGAATTTTCTTTAGCGATTCAATATTAGTTTTATAAAGCCAGGCTCTGGCCGCTCTGGGATTTATCTTTAAACGTTCCTGCTGTGCGGACAACTCTTCCGAAAGGTCGTCAATTATAAAGGAAAAATTTTCATATGGAGTAAGCTCATGATCATAAGTATATCCCCCGAAAGACTCATACTCACCTCCAAATATTTTCTGAAGCAGATCCTCGTATTTACGTTCTATATCCTTGATCTCCTTACGAACCTTACCCAGAGTATCCAATGTAAGTAGATCTTTTCTTTCAGAGAGGGAGAAATCGGGTGTAATTTTCAGCTCTTCTCTGAAAATAAAATTATAAACCAGATCTTTCAATGTTTTGTAGTTTATATCAAAAATACCGAGTTTGGGAAAAAGTGTTGCCAGATAACTCACAAGGATTTGTTTTTTTGCTATCAATATAGTTCTTTCTGGCAATATTAGATCCGGATAGTTAAAGAACACGTGTGAAAGTTTATGGATCGCTACGGTACTTTTTCCGCTTCCTACACAGCCCTGCACAACAACAGGATTTCTGGGGTCCTCTTCTATGATGTCTAATTGTGATTCTTGAATAGTTTGTACAATGTCTTCCAAAACACCTCCCGTACGCGACTCTATTTTTTCGGCTATGATCTCGTTTTCATCCAGCTGAAGGTCGTTGTTGTAATATTTGATCAACTCCGAATCTTGAATGTCGTATGTCCTTTTTAGTAAAAGATCCCGTTTTTTCTTTCCTTCTTGGGTATCATAGGTTACATTCTCCTGGGGATATCTGTATCGGTAATAGACGGATGCGATCTTTGAACGCCAATCGGTTATGACGGGCCTCATATTGTGACTAAACCCAAATTTACCGATATAAAGCTTTTTAGATGTGCCTTCATTCTTCTTTCTAAGATCTATTCTGGCAAAATAAGGCTCCCTTATTGAATAATCCATCTCCTCCAATCTTTTATATCGATCCTTGAGATTGAAGGCTTCATGTTCTCCATGAATTTGCTCCAAGAACATGAAAAAGTCCATCACATTACTTTCCGGGCTTTGTCGTAACTCCTCTAACTTGCTTATTGTTTCCTTTCCCAAATCATCCAAGCTTTTTTTAAGGGAACTTCTTTTCTCTTTAAGCAGAGTTACGGTTTCATCCAGCTTTTCCTGTTCTTTTTTTAGGACATTTTTATCCATATATTTAAGAAAAACTTTCTCCCATATATAACACTTTGGTTATAATTCAAAACCCTCCTTAGCAATAAGAAGAACATACTCCCCTTTTGCAGAATCAAGCTTTTCTTTGTCAATTATTTGTTCTACAGGAGCCGTAATAATTCTCTCAAATTTTTTCGTTAAATCCTTGGCAAGGCACGCTGTACGGTTCCCTAAAGTTTCTTTGACCTCAAAAATAAGTTTTTTTATCCTATAGGGGGATTCGTATATAACTAGTGTGGACGGAAGATCACCGAATTCTTTTAGGATTCTTTTTCTCTGTGTGGAGCTTTTTGGTAAAAAACCAAGAAAGGTAAAGTTATCGGTCGGCAGTCCCGATACCGATAAGGCTGCGATAATAGCTGAGGGACCGGGAACCGGGACTACATCTATACCCAGGGCTTTAACTTCTCTGACCAGTTTGAAACCGGGATCTGATATCGTAGGAGTACCGCTGTTGCTGACTATACCCACATCTCCTTGTTTGGCCAAAAATTCCTTGACGTGATCAATTATTTTATTGTGATTCTCATCCCTGTAAGAAATTTGGCTTTTCGTGATGTCGTGTTTTCTCAATATCTTTTCTGTTTCTCTTGTATCCTCTGAAAGTATAAGATCTACATTTTTTAGTACGTCCACAGCTCTGAAGGTCAGATCTCCCATATTTCCTATTGGAGTTGAGATTACGTATAACACGCCCATATCCAATAGATTTTACCACAATAGGGCTCTAAGACTGTTTATGACCTTCAGAGAGATCAGCAATATAAGGGAATTCTGTTTGGGATTTCTCTAAACTATTTAATATAAAAAAGATTATTTACGGATGATTTAAAGC
>PXDX01000110.1 GCA_003564915.1 candidate division WWE3 bacterium | reverse complement strand
TTTTTGAGCCGCCCTTATAGCTCTTATACATCCATTACCATATTCTAAACTACCACCATTAGAACTTATTATTATATTTATAGGTTCTTTATTTTCTTCAACCATCAAAGTAATATCACTAATAAATGTATGAGCAGAACAAGCCTCTATCTCACCAGATAATAATACTATTCTTTTTTCTCTGAGAAATACCCTCTCAGCCTCAGTCACTACAATAGGATTAATTTCCATCTATCCACTCCGTTTTCTTTAAAATTTCTTTCGCTGTTTCTACATCACGAAAGCTTTCTAACTGTTTAAAAATAGATTTAAAAACTCTTCTAATAAGTTCTTGTTCTTCAAAATTAAAATTAACATTTCCAATAAATCCTTTATTATTTTTAAGTTTATTTAAATCTTTTATTAAATTTTTAATTTCTCTATCCATTTTATTTAGAGCACTTTCCACAAATACTCCAAACTTCATCCCAATCCATTGTAGTCTCAGCAGGTATAAGAGACTCATATTCAGGGTGGGCAAGTGAATAATCTCCACGTCTAATAGGATCAGCTATATCACGAATATGCAAGCAACACCACAAGCATATTTGCCGACTACTAAATAACGGGCAATTTAAAAATTTGTTGGCATATCTTTCATCTTTTATATTTTTATGCTCTCCGACAGCTTTATTTACTAAAATACACTCCATCATATCTCCTTTAAATAATTATATATACGTAATTCAACATCGCACACATTTTCTACCAAATCAAACAAAGAAAAAACAATCTCTGGTTTACGATTTTTTATATCTTCAGATTCAAAAGATTTTATTATATCATCAATTAAATCTCTGTTCTTATAAAGTCTTTTTAATATATCATCTTTCATAATCGTGAAAAATGGTTTACATTTATATAGATCAAACTATTTTATAGATCAAATTATATATAAATCACCTTAATAGATCATTAGTTTTTGGAAGAATTTTTTCTATCTAACGATCGAGATTTATCTATCTGTTTACGTATAATATTATCCATTTCACTCTTTAATTTCAAAATATGACTATCATTATACAAGATTATTTTCCCAACCCTTTTACCAGAATTTAAATCCATTGGCATATCTAAATGTATACCATAAAATTTATGTCTATCGTTTTTTATCTCTCTCCAATATCTACCACCTTCAGTATTTACAAAAGCGTGTATGTTAAATTTCCTCTTCTTATAATAAACAACATAATCAATTCCTAAAAGATCAAGCTTTTCATTATAAACCACCTTTTTAAAATGTTTATTAAGCAAAAATCCAAGATGGTGTTCTCTAACATAAGATAAATACGACCGTTTAAGTCTAGATATTATTCCTTTTAATTTAAGGTCCGGATATTTTGTTTTAAAAAAACTAATAAACTCTTGTTGAGTTGGTGGAACTTCATTTTTTATTAACTCTCTAAAAGTAGTTAACATAAACGGTATAGATTTATTTTCTAATTCTTGACATTTCTGAGTTGATTTTGTTATTTTATAAGACGCCAATATTTCTTCAAGCTCGTCTATATTCATATTATTTCCTGTGGAGGTGGGGGAGGGTCGAACTCCCCGTCCAAAATACATCTCACATAAAACATCTACAGGTTTGTTTAGTTTTTTATCTTTTCAAATACTTTTAAACTAACAAAATTAATATTTGAGCATTTCTTTATTTATACAGTTGAAAGAGAAACAACTGGTTCTGCTACAAAATAACTTTTTAAGGTAGCTGTAGCACGCTCACCCAAAAAGTGCAATTCTTTATTTAGAATTACGAAAACTTGGTCTTTGCCAGTTATTTTATAGTTCTTTTTAAGTCATTAACTAAAGACTACCTGCTTCTTATGCTAATAATACCCTGTCGAAACCACGCACCCCCAAGTATTTAGGCTCTATATATATATATTACCAAATTACCGCCAAGTCTTCCCAAAGAATTACGTTCAGTAAATTTTCTTTAAAAATTTTCTTTTTAAGCTTCCCAACGCCTTATTAACTCTTTTTCAATTGGAGATAAGTATTTTTCGGCGTCCTCTTTCATTAACAAGAATTTTTTGGTGAGATGAATATCAGGTATTGTAAATAAATCATCACAATCTAATAAAGTCTCATTTAAAAAATTTACAACAACATTTGATGTTATAGTATTATCGACTTTATTTATAATTACAGAACCTAAAATATTTTGTTTGGCCGTAACACTCCAGATCCCGATCGGCACGAGTAGACTACCATCAAACTCACAACCGCTTAGAATGTTTCGCGCTTGTAAGATTTTAGTTATTACTTCCCCAGTAATATCTACTTTATAAAAGTTATTAGGATCCAAATAAGCAAGTATTGTTTTCATCTATATATAAAGTATAACATACATAAGCTCTATTGTCAAGCCTTTTAAGCAAAATAAGCCCTAGCCCCACCAAATAATTAATGATAAATAACATATAGTAAATAATATATAGTTATACTTTGATAAATATCCCCGAAAAAGTTTTCAAATTTTCTGAGCCAAGTGAGAGTAACACACCAGCGCGAAGCGATAGTTCACACGTGACTTTGTAGGGAATGACGGGGGGGTGTATCACGTATGATACACCCACCCTAGTTCGTGCGTGACTTACTGTTTACGTGCTAAGTCGAATGACGGTGAGACATATTCGATTCTCGGATACTTCGCACGTGGAGTTGTTTCGCGTGACTTCTCGTCTTGTGCGCAGGTCTTACAGACTTCTGCAACGTTCCTATAAGGACAATTCTCACAATTCATAATTACCTCTCTTATGATTTATTTGGGGAGTTGGTACATCGCGCACCAACTCCCCAATGTACCATCTAGCGTTTGCGCTTGGGTTTGGGTTTGCGCTTGGGTTTGGGTGTCACGGTGTCAACTGGTGTCACGGTGTCAGTCACAACCGCTTCTGATGCGGTTTCAAGCGTGACTGTGACGGGTTTCGGTTCGTCAAAGGATATAGGATAGAACCATGTAGCATCTCCTCCCGGAACCATGCGACAACCGTACTTGTGATAGCTTCTGTCTGGGTCCCAGTCACCCACCATGAGGTAAAGATATCGGTTCGGGTTGATATCCTCATGGGTGTTTGGGTTGTGATTCGGTGAGAATATCATGCAACAATATCCTTTATGCTCATTGGTTGTCCATTCGGTTGTATTGAGCGCGTCTGCAAGTTCGCGCTTTGCGCTTTGCGCTTGCATCAGGAATTCGCGCATGTCCTTCGCGTTTACCTTTGACCAATCCGTTGCGATGATGGTATTGTCGAACCGTAGCGCGTGATGCGCGGTATCGCGCACGATACCAAAGTGTAGTTTGCGCATCGCTACTTTACCTTCACCCGTTGCGCTGTGCGCGTTCAGTGATGCGATTGCGGAATTCAAGGTATCTAGGTCTATATTGTGAGTGATGCAATCATCGTCTTTCGCGCGCGCGATTCGCGCTTCGATATCTTCGGTTGTGTGACCAGCACTCTTAAGCGCGGTTGACAACCGATTATATCGTGCGCGTAGTCTCCCAGTAGTTTGCTGTGATATAGTTTTTTCAGTCATGTTACCTTCCTTTATCGTTTCGTTACTTCGACGTTGTAGTTTGGGTGATTCCTTTACTATCACCCGCACACTATCACCCGCTGTTTTTTTATCCATGATATAAGTATAGCAGTTGTGGTTTATATGTCAATAGCAATAATGCTGTTTATATCTCGAAAGATGTATAATTCGTTCGTAAAATGACCACCAAAAAATTTTCTTACGAAGGAATATGGAGTAAATTGTAAAGTAGAATCCATGCGCATTATAGATGTATCGCGCACCCGCGCACCCGCAAGCGCACCCGCGCGAGACAGTTCACATATGATATACCTGGATTTCCGAGATAGTTCTTGTGGTACAATATATTGTCACGAAAGAAGTTTCTCCGGTGCAGCTGATATAGTCATATGTGAGTTAATCCGGTATGACCAGGTCCCGGATAGAACAGACAGAACAGATTTTTTGCCAGAACAGCCGTAGAACAGCCTTGCCAGGATTTTGCCAAAGAACAGCCGAAGCCGAGTACTGTCAGAATAATCAGCGACCCTGTACTATTTTCTTAGCCAGGTTCTCATATCCAGCATCTATCCACCCCTGCTTCATTTGGCTCACGCTTATGAATACCACTTTGCACTTACGTCTACGCTTATGTTTCATGATACAATCATATCATACAACAAAAACCTTGTCAACCCCTCACTCACTGGCTAATTAGCCATGGCAAAAAGAGCTCGCCAGGCTGAACAGCCGAACAGAGCTCTTGTAAGAACAAATCATATATGAATTGAGAGCTCGT
>PXDX01000027.1 GCA_003564915.1 candidate division WWE3 bacterium | reverse complement strand
GTCATGAAGCGCATCACGTTTCGGGCATCCGCAGTGGCGTAGGAGGCACGAAACAGATCATAGTCGCTACTCACGTGCAGAAGAGACTCCCATTCATTGGTCTGAACCTGCGGTAAGTCCAGCATTAAATGCCAGTTCACATTCATCAGCCGCACCGTGTTTTCCACCCGCTCCACGTAACGGCTCATCCAGTACACCGAATCCGCGACCCGGCTGAGCAGCACCGACCCTTTCATGCGCTTCCCTCCCCGTTACCGCGCAGCACCCAGGTATCCTTGCTTCCTCCGCCCTGGGAGGAATTCACCACCAGCGATCCCTTTTTCATCGCGACGCGGGTCAGCCCGCCGGGCATGACTTTGATGGTTTTGCCGTAAAGCATAAACGGACGCAGATCGAGATGCCGGCCCTCCATTTTCTCCTCGTTCGGCAGGAGCACCGGCGCCCGTGAAAGCGAGAGTGTGGGCTGGGCGATGTAGCCCCGGGGATTGGCGCGGATCTGTTCCTTGAACTGCTCCTGCTCCTGCTTGGTGGACACGGGGCCGATCAGCATCCCGTAGCCCCCCGCACCGTCCGCCTCCTTGACCACCAGTTCATGAATGTGCTCCAACACGTAGGTCCGGTCCTCCTCCCGGCTGCAGACATAGGTCGGCACATTGTTGAGAATCGGCTCTTCGCTGAGATAGAAGCGGATCATATCCGGCACAAAGGCATACACCACCTTGTCGTCCGCCACTCCCGGACCCGGCATGTTGGCGATGGACACCCGGCCCGCCTCGAACACATCCATCAATCCCCGCACCCCCAGCATGGAATCCGGGCGGAACCGCCCCGGATCCAGATATTCGTCGTTGATGCGGCGGTAAATCACATCCACCCGCCGCAGTCCGCGGGTGGTTTTCATGCAGACAAATCCGTTGGAGACCACCAGATCGCGGCCCTCGACCAGCTCTGCACCGATCTGCTGGGCCAGAAACGCGTGTTCAAAATAAGCGGAATTGTAAATACCAGGAGTCAGCACCACGATGGTGGGATTCGGCACATCCGCCGGAGCCAGAGAGCGCAGGGTGCTCTGCAACATTTCCGGATAATCCGAAATCGGACGCACTCCCATCTGACTGAATACCTCCGGGAAGGTACGCTTCATCACCAGACGGTTCGCCAGCACGTAGGACACACCCGAGGGACAGCGGAGGTTGTCCTCCAGCACAAAAAAATCCCCCTTGTCATCGCGGATGATATCCGAACCGCTGATCGCACACCACCCCCCCCGGGGCGGGGTCAGCCCCTCACAGGGTTCCAAGTAGCCGGAGGAGGAATACACCACCCACTCCGGAATAATCTTTTCTTTGAGAATACGCTTTTCCCCATACACGTCCTGAATAAACAAATTCAGCGCCTGAATCCGCTGCCGCAGACCCTGATCGATCCGGGTCCAGTCCTCCGCCGAGACCACCCGCGGCAGAATATCAAACGGAAACACCTGCTCCTGTTTGTTTTTCTGCCCATACACCTGAAAGGTGATCCCCATGCGCATGAGCGCCCGGTCAGCCGACTGCTGCCTGCGGAACAGCGCCTCGGGAGGCAGACCCGAAAGCTTTTGCGCCAGTGCCCCGAAATCAGGACGCATCTCACCCGATGCGGAGAAGAGTTCATCAAAGAACCCTTCCGTATCATACTCGCGCATCATCGGGTTTACTAGAGTTGAAGTCATTAACAGACAATTAAGAGCAATTAAAATGCCATATGTTCAAAGGTTTCCACCTCGCGCAAACGTCCAGGGTTCGAAACCCCCGATTTGGCTTAATATCCCCTTATTCCGGGAAAGAAAAAACGCGCTATATTAAATGCGAAAGCGCGTATAAACCCCGTCATACCTTACAAATACGTACTTATTCGTTTTTTAGCCACAATTTTGTATTTCACCGGAAACACACCCGGCAGAGGGCGGGGACCTTCAGAATAGTGACATTTCAAAAAGAGATAATCGTCAGACATCAGACAACTCCCCTCAAAGCCCGTGCCACATCCACCATCTGTTGCCGGATCAGGTTGCGACGGTACCGGGTATCCTCGTGTTCGTCCGGATCCTGCGCTCCGAGCAGAAAATGACTTGCCCGAACAGGCCCCGGCGCGTTTTCGTCTTTGAACAGGATGTCCAGACAGGTGATCGCATCTTTACAGGCTCGGTTGCCAGCCTCCACCTCCACTGCGAACCCCATTAGAGCTGCCCGGGTCCCCTGATCGTAATTCAAAACGGTGTAGAGCAGGTCGAACACGTCCTTGCCTTCCTGGCGGCTCAGGAATGCGCGGAGTTTCAAGGCTATAAAGGGGCCAACTTCGCACACTCTGGCGGACATCTGTTGCTCAGCTCCCTGAAGGTCTTTCCCTGAAATCTCAACCCATCGGGCGGTCTCCAGTGCCCGATTCACTCCGGGCATCACCGTGGCGGCGATGGAGTCCACGGCAACAGTGCCGACATCGTCGTCTCCGTGTTCCACCAAAAAATCCACTGGAACCTCAAGACCCGCCACTTTTTTGATCCACCGATGCCGTTGCTCCGGGTCCGGATCAAATCCTTGCCCTCTCAATGCGACGGAAATGGGGTCGTATTGTCCTGAATCGGTACCCAGCGCAACCCCCAGATCCACATCAATGGTGGCTGGCGGCGGGAAGATCACCTGACCTTTCGGTGGCGCACATAAATAGCGGGGAACGAGTCCACCCAGCAGAACCAGATCGTCATGCCAGCGAGTGAAGCCACTCCAGATGGACAGAAACGTCTGTTGCGCCAGCTCCATGCGCCGGGGTTCATACTCGGCATAAGTCTCATATTTCATGGCCGACAGAAACCCTCCCACTCACGAAGAGCCTGCGCGGCCTCCGGTCCCCTCAGACCTGTGTTTTGCAGATCCACGTAAATTTGAGCATCCGATACCACGGGTAGTCGTAAAGGCTTCCAGGCCTCCAGGAACACTCCTTCATCTTCCGGGATATAAAGCCGGAGATTCCCGGCATCCGGAACCTCGCGAAAACCAAACCTCTCCAGTTCCTCCGAGGCGGGGTGGCGGGACACGTAGGCGGAACAGATTTCCGGCTCGGTATATCCATGCCGTTGCCAGGCGGCCACCCATTGGGTGAATGCTAATTTTACGGAGCCGCCCTCCGCCCAGCTTTCAACTTTCTCCTCCAGTTGAACCGAATCGAATCCGATTCCGGAGTACCTTCGCAGCCGGGTACGTCTATCCATCCGATCCGCATCCACCCAATCATCGAGCAAGGAGAGCTCTTCGTTCAATTTGAAGGTGCGGCTGCCGGTTTTGGCGACGTATCCCTGTTTGAGCAAGTACTGCGTCACCCGGGAGAGCAGACCGCTGCTGGCCTTTGCACGTTCTGCCAGCTCGCTTTGGGTCCATTCCCGATCCCGGTCGGTCAGAAGGGCGCGGACAATACGTTCACTCTTCCCCACGAAGATGTTCCGGGGTTCCAAATCATAGCGGTAATTGCGACCCTTCACGGGGCCCCGGTCAATCAGAACCCCCTTGGAGCGGATCCACGCTTGCCCGTTCAGATCGATGACGCTAAGCGATACATCCTTGCAGCGCTGGAGAAGGCGGTCATTGAGGCAGGGGACCACCAGCAGGGGTTGCCCGGAGCCTTCCCGAACCTTGTCCAGCTCCTCTTCACCCGGGTAAAGGCGGTATTTCACCACAAAATCCAGCGCCCGGCCATCAAAATTCAGGACTATACCCTCTGTATTCGACAGGGCGTTCGCTTCCCGGGACCAGTTCAAGTCCGGGTCTTGCCTCACCACAGAGTGGAAGGCTTCAATAAGTTGTTGTTGGGAGCCGATGCGCATATTCTTACTGAAATTCAGCTTCTTAATACACATTAAGAAATGCTTTATCCAGTAAGAAATGGAAAAAATTTTCCGTCGACTCGAACGTTTTTTCTAGCCTCTGACCGATAGTCATCCCACCACGCCATCCGCTGCGGAAGGAAGAACATGGGGGGCGTAGTGGACGAGGTGAATGCCGTAAGTGCCGGCCCGGCAGAGGGCGGAGAACTGGATGCCGGAACGACGTCGAAAGCAAACGCGTATCCCGCCTGCCATGTCGTAGACCATGAACCCATTACAGGTATGCGCCCGCGCCGACACGCCCCGCAAGGTGAAGTCCGCGCAAAAACCTACCTCTCTAAGTCCTCCGGATTGAAAAACAAATCCGGCCGGGCTCCTTCCGCCGGATCGATTCCGAACAGAGCTGCCACGCCGGCGTGAATCTGATCCAGATCAATCGGACCCAGTGAAATGCCTCCAAGCGGCCCGGGATAGCGCTGCATGAACAAAACCGTGGTCATTTCCTCAGATTCTTCGGGATCATAGCCATGGGCCCCGAAAAACCGCCCTGTTTCTGAAGAAG
>PXDX01000034.1 GCA_003564915.1 candidate division WWE3 bacterium | reverse complement strand
TCCTCCAAAGTTGCAATATTTTTACTCGTCTTGTGATCTTCAACGGCTCTTTTTGTCCTGCAATTCGGGCAGGTCTTAGGCTCTTTGAATTTCATACGATAGTAGAAGGCTTGCTCTTTTGCAGTCCAGATGAAGTCCTTTCCACAATCTTTACAGAGCAATCTTTTATTTTCATAGGACGATGCGTCCTCTTTTTTAGGGTCGTTTGGTATTTCCATATTTTTTCCTTGATAATTTTGTAATCTTTGATTGAATAAACTGTCGGGGTATAAAAAGAATATCTATTAGAATGTCTAACAAGTCTCGTATTTTACGCATAAGTTTTAGTTTCATTTCTTCAAATGGGACGGCTTAGAGGAGGCATTTAGAATGTTGAATTCGAATACCTGACCGTCCCAAGCCTATTATACCTCAAGGGCGGAAATCTCGCATATTTACTTTAAGCTTACTCTACCTTTTCAAAAGTTTCATACCTTGAAAACTCTGCCTCCCAGCATTTCAAACCATTCCAATCTCCGTAAAATAGACCGCATTCGGGGCATTCTATTGGGGTCTCCTCTCTATATTTTTCAGAATAAAGCCCGTGTCCGCAGGGGTTATTTCGAGGCTTGTAATACAGATACTTCGATCCAATGTTCATAAATTCTCTGCCTCTCATTTTTAGTGTGGAGATATTTGACATTCGGTATCTCCACCTGAAGCCTTTGTTGTTCACATACCACGAAATGTTTATAGAATCTCTAAATTGATGTGAGCCGTATGGAAGGTCGGCTAGAGAATTTGCGTGTCCTATATCCAAAAGGCAAAAGGGGCAAAGATAGTAAATGTATCCTAAAAATTCAACTCTATAAAGTTTTTTTCTTATTAGGGTACAAGCACTACACCGAGCTTTTCTTTTCAATTTTACCCTTTTCAGTATTTTCATCAATTCGAAATGTTTTTACTGTTTCTAAGCGGTTCTTTATTTTTTCTATCAGCTGGTTATCTATATCGGATAAGTTCTGAATATAAGCTGTATCCAGTACCCAAGTAAACCACCTGATAATGGTTTCGAGTTCGGTTTTTTTCAGTAATACGGAAGTTGCAGGCTCGTTTTCAATGCCCAGTTTTTTCTTCCTCAATTCTATCAAAAGTTTTTCTGTTGACCACTCGTTGTCTGCGCATTTTTCTAATAGCTCTCTTTTATCCTCCTTCGCCGCCAGTATCATGTGATGCCGGTGAGATAACATATCAATACGACCCTCAGGAGGCCACGCTTTAGAAACGCTTCTATACCGCGCTAAGGTGGCTCTTTTAACGCCAATGGCCGTGGCATATTGTCCGAGGGAGTCTCTGCCGTATTGTTTTTCTACCTCAAGCGCTAAATCGCCGAGAACCCATTGAGTTTGATTACGTAACTCCATAGCGATAATTCCAGAAGAAACCAGCTCCTCCCAATCGCTTCCTTTTATCTGCTTTAGTTCTGTGGTCATTTTTTACCCGAAACCTCGCTAAGTACTTTTTCTATTTTTTCAATCCCAGACTTAAGTCCCGTTTTTATCTTATCGATTTTTTCTTCATCTCTCTCTACACGAATTATCTCTATCCTGTCTAGATTATCATTGAACACTACAAAATCACACCAATCTCTGTTGGTAACAAACATTTGGTGTTGCATTTGCCAAAGATATCCAGAGTCGATTTTTTTATCATACATAAATCTGATAAAGTTGGCGTCATTCGGGCATTTTATCTCAATCAACCCGTCATCTCCTACAAAACCATCAGGACTTACTCCCGTATACTTATCAAGCTCCACGTATCCTACGGTTTCCACTTCCCGCCCAGTTTGTAATTCGTATATTTTTCTTGCCATATCTTCTAATTCCCTACCTCTTTTCATATCCTCATTGTCGGGAATGTACTTAAATCTTCCTGTCAAAATCTCCGCTACCTTTTCGAATACCTTTGTCTCCAAGCCCTTTCCGTTAGTGGCGAGCGCCTGGGCAGTAGTTCCGCCAAACTTGCCAAGTCTGGCGGCAAACCACTCGTCCGAGCCTTGTTCCATAGAATGAAATTTAGGCTGCTGACTCATCTTGCTTTATCCTTTCTTTTACGCCCTCGAATAAAGGGATTAAATCGCTTTTCTTATACTTTTTCTGTAATTCCTTGAAAAGCTCCGAAGCCTCGGCGTTACTTCCGCAAGCCTCAATCCTTTCCTTATCTTCCTCCGAAACACCCTCCCCTAGTTCTTTACGAATCATCTCAACCCTGTCACTCTCGGCTATTTCAAAAGCCGTCATCATAAGATACCTTCGGAGATATGTTATCTGACCTCCCAAATTTTGAATAGGTTGCGCCCCGCCAGTATCGTCCTTTTTTAACCCTATCTCCACATCAGCCGTGGGGCTGTGAAAAAGAATTGTTTCACTCGGCTCCTCGGCATTTATTACCGATAAGCAAGCCCTGTCCTTTTCAAGGGTAAAGACGGTCAATAGTCCATTCTTGGCACATAATTTGTTAATAGCGGGAAGAAAATCCCCCAACTCATAATACTCGAACTTTGAGTATGTATTCTCTCCCGACTTTTTCAAGTCCATATCTTGCAAGGTTTCTCGAACCTTTGCTAATTTTTTGTAGATGTTTTCCATTTTGCCTCCTCTCTTTTTAATTTTTTAATTTTTCGCTGTATCCTTCGAACTTTCGCTTGTAATCCAGAATGTCCTCTCCTCTTACGAGATAGCCCTTTTTTCCCGCAGGGTAAGCATTCAGGTTACCACGTCGGATCTGTTTTAAGACGTAGAAATAATCCTTTTTCCGCTTGGTGTTCAAAATCCAACCGTTTTTGGCTACCTCTCTCGGTCTATATAATTCGTTTTCCTGTAAATGATTTTCCATTTTTTCTCCTCTCCTTTTAATTATATAATATTTTCCTTGCAAATTCTAGTAGTTCGCCCTTTGAATTGTTACATTGCAAAGGTCTCCACAACCCAAGGAATCCCTCAGTGCTACGGATAAATCCGCTATTCTACCAAGAGACTCAAATCCTCCCGTGTCCGTTATTCTGGCGTGTTCGCTTAACCCATTATCGACATTTGTAACCTGTACCCAAGTTCCCAAGGGAAGATGATTAAATGCAAGCGTCTTTTGAGTATCATCCAATCTCTCGCCATTCGCCATTATGAAGTTAGGGTTACAGCCCAAACACCACTCAGGCCTGGCACCGTACCAAGTAGCCTCACCCGCCCAAATCTTAGGGGCGGGGTTTTGTGTAACTTCTTCTGTTTCCTCTATCTCAATATCTTCCTCTACAACATCCTCCGTATCCTCCTCACTATCCTCTACGATCGGAGAAATTATCTCGCGTCTCTCAACTCGGACTGGCGTTTGCCAAACTAGGGTAAAATTATCGCCCCAAATATCTGCCAATATCAACAGCACCATGAATACCCCCGCCCACTTTAGACCCTTTAACCCCCAATCCTTCAAAGTATCAGTATATGTTTTTTCTTCCATTCCTAATTCACCTCCCCTTTAGGTAACTTTGTAGCAGAAGCTCCCCACACGGCGGGCTTTATTTCCCAAGTACCGCCGCTACTGTCAAACTTGTCGTTCAAAAACTCGGCAACATCTTTTGCAATGTTCGCGTGTAGTTTTTGTGCTTCCTTCTCATCCCCTGCCTTTACAACTATCACGAGCTCCAAGTCGCTTTTTGTTAAGTATTTTTCCATTGTCTTACTCCTTTCAGTCCGTGCCCTTGCTAACAGTTACGAAACAAAGGCACGGGTAACTATTATTAATGTAACTGTTATCTGCTATGTCTGCCTTTAACGTACTCGCTAACTGCTTCTATTGCCTCATTTTCTGATAATACAAAAGACTTGTTGACCTCTTTCCTTGTCAGCTTTCCGAACATACTAGGTATCCAAGTTCCTTTGTATCCCCTATCCTCTAACGCTTCGGTAACTCTATGCTCTACACCATATTGACCATCATAATAAAAAGCCTTTTGACCTCTATTATCTGCCACCACTAACAGGAATTGCTCCCCAGTATTGCCATATACTCCCGCTGTGTATCCTATTTTTACATTTATATATGTTTTCATTCTATAATTCACCGCCTTTCAATTCAGCTTCTTCTTCAATAAGCTCTATCAATTTGTTAATAGTTCCGCTTGTATGGGGGTTTCCCTCGTCAATCCAATCTTTTAGATGTGGAATTGTATAAGCGCGTGCCTGTCCTTCTGCACTAGTACCCTCTGTTGCATAGTCTATTCTCTCAATAGCCATAAAGATATGCTCTTTGGCTTCGTGTAAAATTTCTAATCTGTCTTCTGTGGTTTTCATTTTTGCCTCCTCTAATTTATTAATAATTTAATTATATATTATTTTCAAGTATTGTCAAGTGTTTTATACTATATCTATTTAACCTTATTTTGCCCGAACATTCTTTTTTCAGCGAACACGCCGTGCCTGAGAGCCTCTTT
>PXDX01000114.1 GCA_003564915.1 candidate division WWE3 bacterium | reverse complement strand
ACCGTGAATATATATCGTATGAGCGCTCGTTTCCCTGCGGGTCCCTCTCTACTACTATGGGGACCAGAGTATTGTTTCTTGGCATTTATTCATCCTCCCTTCCTTTGCTATCTTCAATGTCTTCTTCATTTTCTTTATCAGTCTGTTTCGGTTCTTCTTCTGTTGCGGTGGCGTGGGAATGTCCGTGATCCACGCCTCCAAACTCGTCCAAGAGATTCGAGATCAATTTATTCTTTTCTAAAACGCTTTTAATGTACCACCTTTGTGTGGGATCCTGGATATTAGCAATAGTTTGGGGATCTCCCGTGGCCTCAGCCGTCTCTTTGATCTCTTCATCCGTTACCTCTATTTCCGCTTCTTTTACCGCTTCGGCCATAGCAAATTCTGCTTTCAGATTTCTTTCCGCGTTAAGGGAGAACTCCCGGCGGATCTGTTCGGCGGTTTTATTTTGCGCTTTAAGGTATTGTTCCATTTGCATATTGAGTTGCTGCATCTGATCCACAAGCCTTGACATCATCCTGTCGACCTCATCCTCAACAAGCATTTCCGGCACTTCTAGTTCTGCTGTATCCACTATGGCTTCGATAATATCTCTGGGATGAAGATGCGCGTGTACATTTTCCATGGGCTCTCCTTTTTTCAGAGATTCTTCTTTTTGTTTCTTTGCTTCTTCCTTGATCTTCTCTTCTTTTTCTTTTATAGCTTGTTTGTAATCTCCCAGATCTACTTCAGGTCTGACTGCTACAGTTGCAGTAAAGCTAAAATCCTTTTCAGGATCAAAAGCCTTTATTTCCACTTTGGGATTTGAAACGGGGTTGATCTTGTGTTCTTTCAAAGCTTGGACATAGTATTTTTCCAGCAGGATATTGACCATTTCTCCGTGGAGTTTGGACTCATCAACGGATTTTTCAACTACCTCCTTTGGAGCATTTCCTTTTCTAAAACCTTTGATCTCCATTTCTTTGGAGATTTCATCTAAGGCCTGGTCACGAGCTTCACTCACTTTTTCTGCAGGGACCGTTATATCTAATTGAACTGTTGATTTTGGCAAGTTTTTGACTTCTACTTTCATGACGAAGGGATTATAGCACGTTTTAGCGGCCTTGTGGATTGATTGCTAGTTTTTACAAGGTTAATATTGAGTTGCGGTTTTATTGGTGGGGATAAATGACGGTTTATATTGCGAAGTTGGAATGGGGTTGCTGATTTTACCCTGCTGGTGGGCGAGGAGGGACTCGAACCCTCACCTCTTGCGAGACACGGTTCTAAGCCGTGCGCGTATGCCAATTCCGCCACTCGCCCGTTATCGATAACATTTTACCACTAAATAGATAGGGCGATCTCATCCATTTGTCTCATGAAGTGTCGGACACTATTTCTCCAGTGAGCTGAGTTAGGGGGCGTGTATACGGGAGCCATTTTTTCAGGAGTGTCCAGACCTCTCTTAACGTAGTTTTCAGCAATCCCCTCCCCTACGGTTTCTATCCCCTCTTCCCAGGAAGAGAAACCAATCACATTATTTCCGTAGATCCCCCATCCCCAAGCATTGTAGGTTCCGGGAATCAGAAAGCGCCCGCAGGTGGATTCTATACAGGAAATTGCAGGTAAAAGCCTGTAATCAAGATCGTTTTCGTCCGCAACCCTAATAAAAGCCTCTACCTCGTCTATTAAAGGTGAATTATACCTCTCAAGGAAGGTTGTTAATACCTCCACCCTATCGACTTCTTTATAGTCAATAGAAAAATGATCTTCCATTCTATTTTCCTCGTTCTCGTAGCCCTCGGCCTCAGCGGAGAATACCGCTACAGGAAGGCAAAAAGCCGCGAGAAAAAGTCCCACAATCAACTTGTGGGCAGTATTAGTTTTATTCATATCTAAAGGCACAAGTACTCACAATAATGCCTAATGGCTTTACTGGGGGTAAAAGTGCTTAATAGAACAGGAATTTACCTGTTATTTAAATTCCAGAGAAGATTATACCAAATTATGCAAGTTTTTCAACCTATAGGTTAGAGGGAGGGTGTTCTGTAGTTTTGTATTATATTACCGAAATGGTCAACTCCATGGCACCAAGAACCATCTGAAGGAGGTGTGTATATACGCATTATTTGACATGTATCGGTTACTCCTCTGGAGAAAAAGTTTTCGGATAAATATCTGGAAACCGTTCTGATCCCTTCTTCCCAATTTTCAAAACTGCGAACGTTGTTACCCCATACTCCCCAACCCCAGGCATTAAAAGACTCCTCGCCGTCTTTCTTGGGAGTCACGCGGCCGCAGCTTGATTCCTGAAAAGATATTGCAGCAACTATCCAGTAAGGTATGTCGTAATTATCCGCTTCCCTTACAAATATTCTACCTTTACCTTCAAGAGGGCAGTTGTATACTGCAAAGACCTTATCAATAGCGGCTGCCCTCGGGTCTCCCCCAAATAATGATGAAGAGGAAACCAATGAAGTTAGCGGCTTGGAAGAAAACATTGCATATTTATTATGCGGGTTTTGGGTTGTGGCATTACTGGTTATTAGTATAGTTACGACAATTAAAAGAGCTGTGTTGATTCCCAACGAGATCATGGATATTCTTAATTTATCGGTTTGCTTCAAGCTCTCAAATTTTTCAACCAAAGCCTCACCTGTGCCGGTAATTCTATCCTTTATTTTAGTTACGGATCTTGAGTTCAAAACTTCTGAAGAAACTTCCCCGGGATATCTATTCATTCTCTCCGGTTTAGGAGCATCCTTTATGGAGAATACGGAATTATAATCCCGATAGGACTTTAGCTCTTTGCCGTTCTTAGTGAAAAATGCCTTTGGTTCTTTCTTTTTGTAAATTTTTTTAGGCATATGAATACCTGCGTATCCCGATAATTCTATCAACTTGAATTCTATTGCGCAAAATGGATTCCAATATGCTTTGACTTTGGGGTATAGTAGGTCATCCGGGAAGATTTTGAATGAGGATCTGCGGTACTTAATTTTTGGAATAAACCAGTCTTCCCTCAACCTCGGGCTTTAGATTTTGATGGGTGCGTAGATATTCTTCAAGCGCATCTTGAGTTGAAGTCGATATCACTCTTGACGGCCCCCCTTCAAGGAATTCTTCATTCGAAACACTTAAATATTCCTTGGAGTTCGCATAGTGAAAGCCTTGTAAAGCTATTGTGTAATTCCGGTCTTTATCCACTTTTTGTCCTGCAATTTTCAAGCTGGTCACGGTTTTCTTCTTATCGCTGTATTTAACTTCCACCCCCTCATTTACTTGGTAACACTCCCCTTCCCCGTCGCGGTTTTCTATACGCATAACATGATTGAATAATTGATAAAGTTTCTCCCCGCTTATTGTGTATCTGGATAATGAGTCATTATAAGGGAAGCAGCTTATAAGGTCTTTTAATGTAACAACGGGACCCAGCGCCTTTACCCTTACGGAACCGCTTCCCAAAAGCATGATGTCACATTCCGCTATACTTGCCAGAGCATCCGCGATCAAATTTCCCAGCGAGGTTTCTATCTCTCTTTCCGGGTGGGTAGCTTCTACCGCAAGTTTTGTAACTATAGTGTTATACTTTCTGTCCACTTCTTCTTTAAAGGAATCTATGAATTCACATAGTTTTTCATCCCGTTCAGAAGTTTTTTCATTGATTTGCACCAGCTCCCAGTCATACTCAACGATACTGTTCGTATCGTCATCTACGACTATATCGAATCTACCTATTTGATTTGTTCCTACACCTGCTTGTGCGATCAATACATCGTTGACCTTTGTCGGTTCTTCCAAGATGGTGTGCGTATGCCCTCCAATGATCATATCTACACCCCACTCGGGATCCAGCAGGGAGGCTAATTCCAGGTCCGATTCATACCCTATATGGGTAAGAAGGATTGTTAAATCTATGTCGTCATTTTTGTAAGTATCACAGATTATTCCTACCTCATGGGCCGCTTCCTCCACCGAGACAAAACTCCCGATAAGAGATTCCATTCTTAAAGCGTCGATAATTTTTTCGGTTATGATGCCAATGAATAGAACATCAAATCCCGCCACGTTAAGAATTATGTAGGGGCGCATTAATCTTTTGTTATATTTTTTGATGTAAAGATTTGCGTTTACTATGGGAAAGTTGGCTAATTTTTCGAGGAACAACAGGTGCGCCAGACCGTAATCTATTTCATGATTCCCTAGAGTCACTACATCAGGCGCAAGGTAGTTCATTAGTTCAATAGTGGACAGTCCCTTATATTCCGTATCTATCAGAGAGCCCTGCAGCATATCTCCGGATACAACGTAAAAGACGTTCTCTTCTTCTCTTCTTACCTTGTTTATGTATCCTGATAGAAGCGACAGGCCTCCTACCAGTTTGCCCGTTCCTTCAGAACAGACTTCAGCTATGAAATCTCCATGCATGTCGTTGGAGTGTAGAATTGTAAAATCTCTTGTTTTCATTTTTATAGTATAAAACTTTTTAATGATTTACGCGTATTTTT
>PXDX01000003.1 GCA_003564915.1 candidate division WWE3 bacterium | reverse complement strand
TCTACGGCGTCATTGGTGGCATAGGTGTCCAGCTTCTTTTCAGCATCGTTCATCTTCTCAATGTAGGTGCGCCAGTTCAAACCTTGCACTGAATTGTGCTCCAGCGCCAAAATAAGGTTGAACTTCTGCAAGTCCTTTAGGTACTCGCTGCGGTTGCTGTCAAAATCGCTTGCTCCAGGGAAGACGTTCGCGGTGATGCTGTCCAGGACACTCTTTGGGTCTGGGTCAACTTCGTCTTTCACGGGAAAGAATCTTCCGTGCTTCGGCAGCTTGGCTCGCGTTCCTTCACGAAGCATAGCGTAGACCTGCTTCCGAATGCCTAGAGAAACGCGATCCTTGTCCTCAGTGATGGCCTGGTCCATGGTGATAAAAACCTGGTTCCCTTCCTCATCAAGCTGGGCATGATGTCGTGTTGCTGTGGCATTTCGCAGTTCAAACATGTACGTGTTCCATTGCTGAGGTGTGATTCCCTTCAACGTTGGCACATGGCTTTGAGATGTAACGAGACCATCCATGTTCATTGATGCAAATGGTTGGCTTGTTGCTGTTGGTTGGTTTACTCTGTTGTCTCTGAGTTCTCGTTCAGATAAATACTCTTGTACAACGGTGTCTGGTACTGTTTCAGCCCTGACACGAAGCTGTTGGCGAGTTCCGTTGCTCATTCAGCTCCTCTTCTTTGCGCAGCGTTGCTGTCGTTTGAAGAAAATTTGAAAAGAATTTAAGTGCTCTTGTATCTTGACAATAAGCGCTCTTGTGACTTGAATCTATAGATGAAGAATTGACTGCTCCTATAATGCAAACTGTTCGGCGGCTTGAGCTTCTTTGCTTGCAGAGGTTGTTTTGACGAGGTCCCTAACCTGTTCGTAGTGCAGTCTGATTAGCGGTAAGGTAGCAGATGATTCTTTGTAGTTCAATTGAGAGGTACGGGCTAACGTGCCTAAGCTTCAGTAAACTAAACACACATAATGTACGTGATGTAGTTCACGGCTTGTGACGATGTGTCGGAGTCGATCGTCGAACACTCCCCGCAGGCTGGGCCGTGTAGTCTTCACTTTATTGAGGAGGGCGTAATGGTTCAGCCTGTCCTAACATAATGTCAGTGAAGATCTTATTCTTCTTCTTGTCCAACGGTTTGGTCATGATGTCCGCGACCATACGGTCAGTTCTCAGGTCTTGAACTGAAACGGTCTTGCTGTCGACTCGTTCGCGTACGAAGTGATAGCGTCGCATGATGTGGTAGTTGTCAGTTGACTGACGTCCTTGTGCGTTCTTGATGGCGGACTGGTTGTCACAGTAAACGGTGACAGGTGGTGATTGCTCTTTCATAATGCCTAGTTCCTTCAATAGCTCGGTGACGTGTTGAAGGTGTCGCATAGCCTTAGCTAGTGCTAGGTACTCGGCTTCCGTAGACGAGCTGGCGACGATGGATTGACGCTTGCTGTCCCAGATGATGGCTGCTCCATCGAGCATAATAACACAGCCGCTTCTTGAGCGTCCAGTGTCTTTGCAAGACTGGAATGATGCATCAGAGTAGACGATGAGGTCTTTGTCTGAGTTCTTGCCATAGGTGAGCTTGAGATGACGTGTCTTCAACAGATACTTGAGGATGTGTAGTAAACCGTCATAGTGTTCCTTCGCAGGATTGGTTGTAAAACCAGTAAGCATAGATAGTGCTGGTGCGATGTCGGGTCGAGTCCACATTGAGATGTAGAGCAGCGATCCAGCTAGTTCCATGAACAGCTGTCGACGGCGCCTTGCCTTGTGGGACTGAGTTTCCTCTTGAGGTGGACACTGAGTCTTGTCATACTTAACGTTGTAAGGCAGTGGGGTGCACTTCTCTTGTGTGATGTTGTATGCATCCACGAGCTTGTCGATGTACTTGGTTTGGGAGATTGAGATGGTACCTTTGTCCACTTCTATCTTCATGCCCAAGAATTGGGTGACTTCTCGATCAACAGTGATGGTGAAGCGTTGCTTGATCTTCTTGATCGTTTCTTCCATCAGTTGGTCGTTCGTGTAGGCCAATATAAAGTCGTCAGTGTGCACGTAGGCGTAGATAGTGCCTTGCTTGCTTTCGAGCTTGTATATGCAGATCGACATTGCCATACAGGTGAAGTTCAGTTCTTTGGTGAGAAAGTCCTTGTAGGTTTTCCACCATGCGTTGCCGGACTCAATGAGGCCGTACAGTGCTCGAGTCATGAGGTAATACTCACGTTCACGAATGATGTTTTTGTCCTTGTCATAGATTTCCTTGATGCAGATGATGTATGGTTCCATCTCGGCATTGAGGTAGGCTCCGCTGCAGTCAAAAGCTATGTACTTTGCTGAGACCGTGTTTGTTCCGGCAATGAATGGACGGAAGTCATAAGGTCCTGAGTTGGGCGCATAAGATTCGCCAACTTGTGCGGTTCGGTTACCGAGAGCCACGATGCGTATCTTGCGTTTGTCAATGCTGTTGTCTGCTTGGCGTTTTATCTTGCATAGGATCTGTGTTGGTATCACGCGGATCTGCTTATCTCTCACGTGTTGTTCTACTTCCTTGTGTGTCAGCTTGCTTGCATGCTTGGTGATGGTATTGATCTCATTCTCCATGCTGTGCAACCATTCAGCGGCGTCTGGTCCGTTGAGGGCTTGACGGATAGTAGGTGTGTCGGTGTCTTGCACTCGCATTTGCCCCAGGTAGCCCATGTTGGCTGCTCTGGCTAGCAACTTCATGACTCTTGGCTCCAGCAATAGGTCGTCAATGTCATGGTTGTTCGGGTTGTCCCGGATGCCTCGGTTGTTGTCGCTCATGATGGCTGCCAACCGGGCAACGAGTCTGGTAAGTGGCGGGAGAGCGTTGTCGGTGACTTCGTCTTCTTCGCCGTCCGAGTCTTCCAGCTCGCTGTCAGAGTTGTTCTTGTCTGTGTCGTTGTCATCTTCTGACTCAGCCTCACTCCCCGCATCTTCGGCGATGATGTCAAGGTCAGCACTTATGGCCGTGGATGGTTCCACTGATGAGTCAACGAAGTGAACGTCATAAGAGTGCTGCACTCGTCGAGTACTCGTCACATAGACATAGTAAAAACTCTGTGACAGGTCGTAGTAGAGGTATCTGGCTTCAAGCGTGTTTGCCTCCGTTTTCTTTGCGTCCCTGTTCAATACCCAACATTTTGTCCCAAATCGCGATGCGATCGAGTTGTAAGGTGGTGTGTCTCCAGTAAGGAGCTCCAAAGGCGTGACACCTCCATTCGCTTTCGACGGGGTGCAGTTGTACATCATGACCGCGTACTTGAAAACATACGGCCAGAGCTTGTTCGCCAGCTGCTGCGGTAAGCCGCTGTCAGCCAAAATCAACTTTGCCTTGGTCATCAAAATCCCGCACATGCGCTCGGCTCGGCCATTCTTCGCTGGATGGTCCTTTGGTTTCTGCTTGTGCATGATGCCTGTCTCTGCTAGCATCTCGACGAACTCGGGTCCTAGAAATTCGGTGCCTCGGTCTGTCTTCAACACAGTTACGCCGGGGGTGTGACGGATGTTGGTTTGGGTGACGATTTCCACAAAGGCTGACGCTACCTCTTTGGGCGTCTTGTTGATAGTCGTTTCAACCTCAACGTAGTTGGTGTTCTTCTCCACCACCACAAGTACGCGGCTCTTGTCCCCGTATCCTTTGCGAAATTTCGTTCCGATGAGATCAGCTTCGAGCTGGTGAGGGTGGTGCTTGCTATTGACATTCTTCTTGCCGTCCGGCCGTTTTCGTGATGTCATCTGCACACACTCCTTGCATTGCTGTCCACAGTCGATGTAGGTCCACTTGTTCTTCTTTGCGATTTGCTTTGCAACTTCCATGCTACAGTGGCCTAGATTTCGATGTATCTCTAGTAGCGTGGCCTGTGTCTGACCGCGCCTTCTGGTCGTTTCGTGCATGAGGCTTGCTCCGAATGCTACGGTTTGATCCAGATCCCTCTTCGTTGGAGGTGTTTTGACTCTTTGTCCGATGATGGTGATGTCATCTCGCTCCAGTAATTGCTGGGCTTCGGCTGCTGGTACCAGTCTGCCTGGCATCTTGAGCAGGTCGTTCTCTTCACAGAGCTTGAATTCCACGGTCTTGTTGCTCCCCGGCACCGGAATCTTGTACCCGGGTAGCTCTCCGTCGTCATAGACTGCGCGCTTGGCGCCGAATTCTCTGCGGAACTTGATAGCACTCACGAGATGGTCGTCCCCGGACAATGCGTCCGTGAGATATACTTCATCCACCTTGAGGTACTGTTTGTTGCCGTTAATGTCGATTGCTTCCATCAGGATCGAGCCGCACTCGCTGACGTTGTTGACTGCTCCGACTCCGGTGAACTCGATGTCGTCAATGCTTGTCGTGTCGATGAGGTACTCCTTGCTGCCGTGCAAATGTATGTTGCACTGTGAGTCCATGTTGATCACGCTCGCTATTGCTCGGTTAGCTTTTAGCTCGCTTCCCTTGGGGTCGGCTAGGTTGAGTTCTTGCTCCGGTCGCGCTAAGTCCACACGTCTGGCGGTCTTGCTTGCCTTCATCTT
>PXDX01000029.1 GCA_003564915.1 candidate division WWE3 bacterium | reverse complement strand
TGTCATTTTCAGCTCCTTTTCGGGATCTCTATCCCAATTATGGAACTAAAATCGCGAACTTTCAAGGATATTCCCACTAGTGGGAATATCCTTGAAACTGCAACCTATCAAACTTTCCCACTTTTGCTGACGGCAAACACTTCTTTTTCTTCGGTGTGTTCTTTGCTTTTTCTTCCATGGCATAACTCCTTTTCCAGGGTACCTTCTTGACTCTATGGTTCCGATACGTCAGTCTTTTCTAAGTATATCCAAAAAGGTCATGTTTATCAAGCCTGACGAGGCTTTGACTTTCAAAAATAGAATTCCTTGAACATCTATCTCTTTGGGGGATAGAATAAAGAAGACAGAGGGGGTTATTTTGTTTCAAATAAGGCGTACGCGATAAGGGCAATTCTTGCAGACAGCGGGGGTTGCCTTTTGTTTTGAAGGATAAGGAGAGATGAAATGATACGTAAGAAAGGTGGGCAAAGGGGGAGCTGATGTGCCAGAAGGATCAGGGAGACATTGCGGGAATGCAAGTTAGCAACGAAATTAATGTAAATAGTGAATATGGCGGCTTCTGGATTCGTGTTGTAGCTTATTCTA
Organism: candidate division WWE3 bacterium; assembly: GCA_003564915.1. Classification (GTDB taxonomy): domain Bacteria; phylum Patescibacteriota; class WWE3; order UBA101185; family UBA10185; genus T3SED10-354. The sequence goes on along the minus strand of PXDX01000029.1, from coordinate 3,993 downwards.
TTGATGCAGTTGTTTTGGCCATACCTCTTCACCTTGTTCCATTTCTGTTACATACAGTATTCCTCTCAGCGGATGGGGCTGATAAAGTAATATTTGATGTATTAGGGGTTTTTTTTAATGTTCTTGTGTGGTGGGTGTATTCTGCTGTCCTGCATTCATCCGTATGGCAGGCGACTATTGGCAAGAAAGTTGTTGGTTTAAAAGTTGTTGATAAAAGTGGCAACCGCATTTCGTTTGGTAGAGCTACGGGTCGATATTTCGCTGAATTTCTATCGGTGATAGTTCTTGGCATAGGCTACTTGATGGTTGGCTGGACAAAGAAAAAGCAAGGGTTGCACGATATAATTGCAAAGACCTACGTCATACGGGCGATGAAGGGGAGGGAAAAGAAGAGAGACTGAAATGAAAAAGTGTCCAAAGTGCGGTAGAAAGTACTTTTTAGCCCCTGTTATAATTGGACCAGGATACATGAGAGTAAGTCTGCTATAATGAGGTCTCTGACACTCACCAGGGGGAACCCCTGGTGACCGCGAAAGGAGGCTGGAAATGGGGCAAAAGAAGAACTGGACTGCTGAGGAAAAACTCGCCATTGTTCTTGATGGGTTCAAAGGACGCGGTGTTCGTGAAATATGTTGCGAATACGGCGTAAGCGAATCCCAATATTACAAATGGCGTGATAATGCGTTACAGTCCCTCAAAGAGGGTCTTAAGGATAAAAGGCGTAAGGGTAGTAATAATGGCAGACCCGCGGAAGCAGAGCGTAAACGGTTATTGAAGATAATCGGTGAGCAACAGCTCATTATTGATATTCAAAAAAAATTTCAGAAACGCTTTAACCAATGATCAGAAACGGGAACTCGTGAATAAACTGGTAGAACAGGACAAGGTCTCACTGAAGAACGCTTTAAAAGCGGCTTTCTTGAGTAAGAGCACTTATTACAATAAGCCCGCCCCGGCGAATAAGGATAGTCGCCGGAAACCGCTGGATGAAAGATTAGTGGCTGAGCTCGAGAACCTGCCAAAATATGAACGAACCTATGGGTATCGCAAGGTAACGAAATATTTAGAGGGCTATAATCACAAGAAAGTGTATCGGCACATGAAAGAGCTGGGATTGACACAGCCTCGCAGACTCAAGAAACAGAACAGGCGCCGTCTTGATCTCTCCAGTCCTATTCACCCCAATGTTCGATGGGAAGGTGATCTTACGTATGTTTTTGACGGTAACAAAACTAACTATCTGTTCGCGATCGTCGATGTTTTCGACAAAGAACCTCTGGGGGATCATTATGGGCTCAGGTGCAGAGCGGATGAAGCGATATTAAGTCTTGAGAATGCCGTTGAAAAACGGTTCGGCGACCTTGAACCTTATGTCGGTTATCGCGTTACGCTGCGCGTGGATCAGGGAAGTCAGTATATATCCAGGAAATTCAAAGCGCGGGCTGAGGAACTTGGGGTCCGCCTGGAATATTGCGGGATCAACTGCCCGAACGACAAGCCTTATATCGAAAGCTTTTTTGCCCGATATAAGTGTGAAGAAGTGTACCGTAACGAATATACTTCGTACAGTGAAGCGTTCTTAGGATGGCTCGAATATAAGGATTGGTATGCAACAAAACGCATTCATCAGGGATTGGGATGGTCCACGATCCCTGCGTTCAGAACCGTTAGAGACTCTCATTTAGCAGCCAGTTTTGAGTCCGAAAATATAGGGGCTTGACCGCTATCTACTCCGGACTATCCGTATATTTTAGCAACAATCCGAAGTTACTTCACCGCTATTGCCTGACTGTTATCGTATCATCTCCTTTCTTTTTTGTTTTAGATTTTTCGGTCGCTTTGCTCCCTTCCTTCGCTGTCGCTCAGGACAGGCAGGATGACCGGAAGAAGCTCCTCGGGGTGACGGGGCGTTAGTCGGAATGGCATGTTTAACGGTCTTAGTGCTTACATTTAGGACTTTGGCTATCTGGGAGTAGGTCATGCCCCATAGGCGCAGTTTTGCGGCTTTTTGGGTTAGTTTTTGGTATAAATAGAGAGGTTGACTGGCTCGATCTTGATCCGGGCGGTTATTTCAGCAACGGTTCGAATTGGTTGCGTCCGGGTCCGCCATTTTGGTACATTCCGGGCACATCCTTTACACTTCAATTCGCCTGTTCCGAAAATGGTACATATGACAGGAAGGGGCGATTACTTAATTTTAAGGGCAGAAACATTCTTAAATGATAATATAGAAAAGTTTTGGTAACCGTAAGAATCGGTTCCCCCGTATATCAAATACGGGGTATCTGTAAAGTTATGAGCGAGTTTGTTATAGTAGTTTAAGCCTCTTAACATATCTTCAGAAAAAGTAGATCCGGATTTTATTTCTATTGGCAAAACTTTGTTGCCATAGTCTAATAGGATATCAACTTCATTGCCGATATTATCACGAAAATAATAAAGGTTATTATCTTTTACGGAGTTGAACCTCTTTTTAAGTATTTCCGAAACAATATAAGTTTCAAAGAGATTACCCCTCAGTGGATGGGTTTCTATCTGTGAGGATTCTTGTATTCCCAATAAATATGATGCGAGTCCGACGTCATAGAAATAAATTTTGGGTGATTTTGTTAAACGTTTTGAATAATTATTAAAATGTGGTCTTATTCTGAAAATAATATAGCTTGCCTCAAGGATCGATAGCCATGAAGATGCGGTATTATGATTTATTCCGCAATCGTTTCCCAGATTGGATAGGTTAAGGATCTGTCCGGTACGAGCCGCACAAAGCCTTAGAAATGTTTCAAATTGACTAAGATCTTTTACATTTAGTAATTGTCTGACGTCGCGTTCGATATAAGTGTTTGTATAAAAACTCAAAGCTTCGGTGGGGTCTAAATTTTTATCAAATATTCTCGGGTAAGATCCCGTAAATAATATTTTATTTAAGCTGTACGTGCTGATAGTAGAACTTATTTCCTCTGAAGAAAAAGGCAAAAGACGTAATATAGCTGTTCTTCCCGCCAAGGATTGGTTTATGTTACTTATAAGTTCAAATTGAGCACTCCCGGTCAGAATGAACAACCCGGTCTTTTTAGAATTATCTACGATAGTTTGTATGAAAGATAGTAGTTCCGGTACACGTTGAACCTCATCTATTACGGCACCTTTAGGGTACCTTTCTAAAAAACGCCGGGGGTCTGTTATCGCAACTTGTCTTATGTCCGGAGCTTCAAGATTTACATAGGGTTTTTCAGGGAAAACATTTCTGACAAGTGTTGTTTTGCCTGATTGACGAGGGCCGGTTATCGTCACAACCGGATAGCTTTTTGCTAGCCGCAATAGAGGTCTTTCTAAACGCCTTTTAATCATAGATATAGTTTACCTGAATATTGCAGATTGTCAATATAAATAACAATGTGTAAAATATTTTGTAGCATGGGATTTGGCTATGAAAAAGTTCCGAAAAACAGTCAAAATAAAGATAAATTGTCCGGCGATTGTAAGGATGATTTTTTACTTTATTTTCTTATTCCCATATTTTTTTAGCACGAGTTATAATGCTATAATGCTTCCCTGAATTCAGACCACTGGTTAAGGTGTAAAATATGGTAAAATTAACCAGGGAGGTCAAGATGAAAAAGAAAAAATATCCAAAAGAATTCAAAGCTCGGGTAGCTCTCGAAGTGGTAAAAGGCGAGAAAAGCATCGCCCAGATCAGTTCCGAGTTTGGCGTTCACAGCAATATGGTCAGCAAATGGAAGGAAAAACTTAAGGACAATATAGCTGATATTTTTGTCCGAAAAAATGAGCAGGAACCTGATGCCGAACTTTTTAGCCCCTTTATGCAGAAATCCAAAATTCCCTTAAGAATTTCAAGTCTCGCTCCAATCCCTCCTTTATCAAATTTATTGGCCTCTCTAAAAAATATAAGATCCGCTCTTTAATTTCATTCATACCTGTTGTATCTACTTCAGATATGCTTAAATTTTCTATAAATGCATTAAGCTCTTG
>PXDX01000101.1 GCA_003564915.1 candidate division WWE3 bacterium | reverse complement strand
GCTTCATAGTCATCCTGCTCAAGGGCTTCTTGTGCCACTTCTCCGGCAATTCCGCCCTCAATAATCTTCGCGTGAAGAAAATTTGCTATTTTCTCGCTTTTGCATACAATATTTTCAATCATGTGATGATGATTAGGTAATAAGAAGAGCACCTTGCGGCGCTCTGAAAGGGTCTACCATTCCTCCGGCAAGAGGACGGTTAGCACTCGAGTTGTACAGCCAGGATCAGTTGGATCAGGCGATGCGTGTTCCATCTGCAAGTCGTAGTAATCGATCTTCCACCAGATGCGAACATAGTCCAGGTCAAAGGCCCCGAAGTCATGTTCGCCATAAGGGTCATTTTCTGGCGTAAAGTCGTTGTAGCTCTTCACATGCTGAAGAATGCTCGCTTCCTGATCGAGCTCGATAATCCCTCGGGTGAAAAACACGGTGCAACCTGTCAGTGTGCTGCGAGCCTGGTCATTGAGCGCTGCCAGCTCCATAGCGAGTGGTGAAACGTCTGTCATAGAAAGAACGTTAGAAAATAAAGCGCCTCATCTGAGGCAAAGCCCAAAGCCACCGCGCCCTGCCCTCGGAGCGGTCAAAGCGAAGCGAGAACCGTTCGGCCCGTGCCTGAAGCGCCGCGTAGGGCTAGCGGGTTGCGGTTCTTGACGGCTCAGGGCTAGCGGTAGACTGGCGTGCCTCTGATGTGCGTCCCCTCCCCTCGGGTCTTGCACCCTTCGTCTTCAACTCTCTAATCCACAATGCTGATGAACAGTTCACAAGCCAAGTGCATTCCCATTGCTGAATATCTTTCCCGTGAGGGCTTCCAGCCCGCGCGTACACGCCAGGGCGGGCGTGAGCTCTGGTATCATTCGCCGGTGCGCGATGGTGATGAACACCCTTCCTTCAAGGTGGATACTACCCTCAATCTCTGGTTTGATCACGGGCTTGCCCGTGGCGGCAATATCATTGAACTCGTCAAAGAGCGCTTCCAGTGCGACGTGCGTGACGCACTCTATCATCTCGAAAAGACGGGGCTCTACTCCCCTGCCCTCTCACAACCTAAGCTCTTTGGAGGCCGCGCGGCTGACGGGGCGCGTCGTGACGCAAAATCGCGCCTTGCTGGTGAAAAAGAAAAAGAGGGGGCGATAGAGCTCGTGAGCTCGTCTCCACTCAAGCACCCTGCCCTGCTACAATATCTGACCAAACGCGGCATCGATCACCAGGCCGCCCGAAAATACCTCTCTCAGATCGCGTTCAAGCCGCCCAGGAACGCTGGAACCTACTTCGCCTTAGGTTACCCTGCCGGTGAAGGCTTCGAGGCGCGTAACGCGCTATTTAAGGGCTTTGTTGGTACGGGAAAATCTGTGACCTTTCATGACGCCTCAGAGAGCTCGTTGCTTCAGGTCTTCGAGGGCTTCATGGATTTCCTGACCTACCTGACTCTGAAGAAGACCGATACGCCCGAGGGGGCCGTGCTGGTGCTGAATTCCACCAACCTGTGGCGACACGCCCTCCCCTTCCTTCAGGATCAACGCTTCAGCGATATCCGGCTCTATCTCGATAATGATGCGGCCGGAACAGCGGCGACTGACGGGCTCATGCTCGAAGCTGGTCGATCCTGCATCCAGGACATGCGAAAGCACTACGCAGATGCTGAAGACCTGAACGCTTGGCATCTCTCTCGAAGCAGTTAAACCCTTGTTTTTATTTTCAAAAGAAAGAAAGCAACAACCCCTCAACAGGACGCGGCAAGCGTTCTGTTGTTGTTTAAGTATGTTTAATAAAACAACGTTTAATATGTTTAGGGGCTGGAAAGTGGCTTAGAAACAAGGCGTTGCGGGGTATAAGGTGTATAGATATGGGGCGATGGGTGTATAGATATGGGGAAAGCTGGTCTTTGAGGTGTATAGATATGGGGCGATGGGTGTATAAATATGGGGGCTTAGGTGTACAAATATGGGGCCTCCAGTCATACCCTGTAACTATCTGATAACATAACCAAAAAATGTAGAGCTTTGTGGATAAGGTGTATGTTTGTGGGGCAAAGGTGTATGTTTATGGGGGCTTGAGCGTAAGTCTCTGAGCCTACATGCGAAAAGAGAGCTTCATAGAGCGATGTAGTTTCTCTGCCTGAAGACTTTAGAGCTCTTCTCGCTCTCTTAGGTGTACGTTTATGGGGAGTTTGAGCGGAGACGATAAGCTCGCCTTTGCGAGAATTTGCATAGAAAAATTTGCATCTAAACGAAAAACCATAGAATGGTGTAAAGATATCGTTTAGACTTTACACCATGACAGTAGAGACCAAAAAGAAAAGCAAAAACAACCAGATACTGAAGAAGCACGTCGCAGCGATTCATATCGGCGCGAAGCTTTCGCTTCTTCAGCGGAAGCTGGTGAACGCTTTGCTCTATAACGCTTATGACCAACTTCTCACCGCGCAAGAGCATCATATCAATGCTTCAGTGCTCTGTGAGATGATTGGCTTTGACAGCAAGAACATTGGCTACCTCAAGGGAGCTCTCAAGGGCCTGATGGAGACGGTCGTGGAGTTTGACGTCCTAGAGGAAGATGGAGAACGCTCTTGGGAAGCGATGGTCTTGCTTCCTTATGCCCGTATCAAGGGCGGCAAGTGCACCTATCGTTACGAACGGGCTCTTGCTGAGAAACTCTATCATCCTGACGTGTACTCGAAGATAAACCTGAGCGTCCTGCGTGAGATGAACAGTGCGCACGCACTAGTGCTCTATGAGAACTGCTATCGCTTCGAGGGGATCGGTCATACTGCTTGGTGGGATATTGAAGTGTTTCGCAAGCTCATGGCGGTAGACGCGATGCCAAGTTACAAGCCCTTCAAGGCGCTCAACCGCAATGTCATCCAGCCTGCGATGAAGGAAGTGAACAAGCTTTCCAATATTCAGATTGAGATGGAAACACGCATGAAGGGGCGCACTGTGACAGGGCTCCGCTTCATCGTGAAGCCAAACCGGCAGCTCTCTCTGGTGGGGATGGATGCTGAAGACGACATCACAGCACTGCCAGCATACAAAGCATTGCTTGCGGAAGGTATATCAAAGACCCTCGCCCGCGCGTGGGTGCTTGAGTACGATGAGAGCTACATCTTCGAGAAGCTCGATCTCGCTCATGACCAGGCGGCAAGCGGGAAGATAAAGTCTTCGAAGGCGGGCTTCCTGAAGTCTGCAATTGAAGAGGATTATCAGAGTGAAGTGAAGCTCAAGCAAAGCAAACTCGAAGAGGCTGAACACAAGAGAGCGCAACGTCGCCTCAAAGAACAAGAGCTTCAAAGTCTCAAGTCGGAGCTCAAAGGGCTCGAGCTTGAGTATCGAAAGCAGGTCGTGAACTTGGTGTCTGCGGCTTTCGAGGCGCTCCCGGTGGATGAGCAAGACACCCTGCGTCAACGCTTCTCTGAAAGCCTTGGAAGTCGAATTTATCTCGACGAATTCAAGAAGAAGGGCTGGAATAGTGCGCTGCTCTTCTCAGACGTGAAACGTTTCTGGATTGAGAGAGGTATCGCCCTCCCCTCCCCTACTGACTGGGCAAAAAAAAGCGGCTCCAAAGAGCCGGAAGCCATCAAGACACTTATATCAGAGCTTGAAGCTGAGCTGAAGTAATGCTTGCTAATTGATAGCAAAAAGATAGCAAGTAGCTATCTTTTTTCGTAGTGGTTCAAGAGCTTCTCAAGAAGGTCTCCAAAGATCATATTTTCCTTATCTGCAAGGGCAGTGAAGTGTTCGAGGGTCTTCTCTGAGACGCGCAAGTTGAGTTGCTGCGTATTGGTTGAGCGTCGTTTGCGGCGTCGTGGCGCTGCGCTGTCTGCCCTCATTTCACTACTTGGCGCTGGCGTTGGTACTGGTGTTGCCTCGGCTTCACTCTGTGGTTTCGCCTCCCCTTTTCGAGGGCGAAGATTCAGAAGGTTCTCTGAAAGCTGTGCTGGTTTCTTGGTCATACTACTTCTTGAGGTTAGAGGATACGAACTTCCAAAGGGCGGCAATCTCTTCAGTTGCCTGTTTCCCTCCGTCTACTTCAGGGGCGCTGCGTCCATCGGTCATGGCGGTCGCAAAGGCGGTACGCTGAGCGATGGGAATGCCTGCTACCTTCCCGTGGTTGGCAAGCAGCAAGATTGCCTGCTCTCCGATACGGGTTCGGCTGATCACGCGGTTCATTACGAAGGCGAAAGGCTTCCCTTGGTCTTCAATCACCGCCAAGGTGTCCCCTATGGCCGCAATATCCACCGGCGAAGGCTGGCACGGCACCAAAACGTAATCTGCGCATGTGATAGCTGTCTCTATCGTCTTCATGTGTCCAGGTGGGGTGTCTACGAAGGCGTAGGCATATCCTGCCGCCTCTGCCTGTGAGAGCTTCTCTTGCAGGCTTGCAGCACTTGCCTCGATGAGCTCGGGGCTCTCTGCCTCGCGGCTGTTCCACCAGCTGGTCAGGCTTCCTTGTGGGTCTAGGTCGATCACTGCGACCTTCTTCTTGCTCTTGGCACTGGCAAAAGCTGAGAGTGCGGCGCAAAGCGTCGTCTTCCCAACCCCTCCCTTGCTTGCAGCAAAGACTATAGTTTTCATGGGTATTCCGTGGTTAAGGTGTAGCTATATGATAGCAAGTAGCTAT
>PXDX01000084.1 GCA_003564915.1 candidate division WWE3 bacterium | reverse complement strand
GGGAATATTTAACGAGAACGATCTTGAAAAGGTATTTGATAGCACTTCAGATGAAAGAACCAGAAATAACGTAATGCGACACGAATATAAAAGCCTATCAGACGATGAAAAAGATCAAATGAAAAAAGTTAAAGATTTAGGTCTAGAGTTTTTTGATTATCTGAATAGCGTTGGAGAAAGTCGAGAATTATCATTAGCAAAGACCAAAATAGAAGAAGCTGTTATGTGGGCCGTAAAGCATATAACAAAATAGCGGATAAATACACCTACACATAGGAGAATAAATTATGGATACATTACCAAAAGCCAATTTGAATGAACTCGCTGCTGACATATCAAGACAGGAAGGATTGGCAAGGGGCGTAGGTGTTGCACAAGTGAAAGAAGTTCTAGCATTGCTAGGAATACGGTGGAGAAACATGCCACTAGAAGACGCGATGATAGAAATAAACTGTTTAGTAACTCGCGGTGGGAAGCTAAGTGAACATAAAAGAAAGATGTTGTTAGAAGCATCTGAAGAAGCGGAATCTCCTGAAGTGCCATCTGACGAATAAACGCTTGCATTTCTGCGTATCAAATGGTAGTATACAAGAATAACATCGAGAGAAAAGTAATGGAAATTTCTGTTAAAGAGAAAACATTAAGTATTACTGTAGCAATAGTAGCAAGCATCATTTTTATCAGCTTATTATCAGTTGCGTGTAGTCCCCAGCCTTCACCGGCGTCCAATACGGAAGGGATACGGGTTGGAGATTGTGTAGAACACGTGATAAGCCCGGAAATTCGTGGGGTGGTTTTAAGAACTGCAAACAGCACTGTAACAGCAAGAAGTGCGGATGCCCAAACTAGAAGAATTTGGGAATATACCGAAATTAGAAAAATACAATGTCCAAGAGGAAACTAAAATGGAACTGAATGAAAAATACAAGGATTGTAATAGTCCTGAAGACTTGCAAGTCATCTATGACTTTGCGACAGAATTGATGGACAAGCAGATCGATATGCCGACCAACTATTCCGGCGTTTTGGAAGAAAAGTTTTGGGATCTGGTTTGACCCTTTTTATGAACCTCGAAGACGAAATCCCATCCTTTATTATGGAATTTTTTAGATGAACGAAAAATGCGAGCCAATTTCTTTTGCGGATTTTGATAGATGCTACAATAGTATAGTTAAAGAAATAGGTATTAAAGAAGATGGAACTATCGCAAGTCACTCGTTGGAACCCACCATAACAGTTATGGTCGATGATCCGGATGATGACTCAGATTACGAGATAGTAGGATTGGAACCCGATATGTTGTGGGGTTGTATGTGTTGGGCCGGTGTAGTAATAAAAATAAGGAGAGTGGAGGACTAAAATGCATTTTCATTTTTGTATAAAAGAACTAATGGCAATAACAGCAGCATATGAAGCAATAAGAAATTGTTGGTATTGTTGGCCGTATTGGAAAGCTAAAATGTTGGGGGAAATAGCGCAGTTAGGAGAGCGATAGCTTTGCAAACTATAGGTCGTTGGCTAGACCTCGTCTTCCTCACATAATCAAAAAGTTGAAAAAGAGGTTGACAAAGTATTGTTGGCTCAAAAATATAACCCCGACAAAAAATTGTTAATAATAGAAAAAGAAGAATACCAAAAAATATTGGAAGGTGAGCTAGTCTGGTGATTCAGCGCATGCCTGAAGAGCATGAGAACACAGTTCGATTCTGTGACCTTCCACCAATTAAAGTTCAGTGACCCTTTCGAGTCGAGACATTAACCGTTCGGCTCGATTAGTCACTTGACGATACCAGAGAGAGTCTCTGCCATGATCAGCCGCAGATATCCAGTCTCTCTCCAGTATAGCACCCCTAAAGTTAACGAAGGTAGATAGTCGCGGTCTTCCCATATTGAACATCATGTTCACTATAACCTGACGAACCTCTTCAGGCCAAGAGTAAAAATTCTCTTCGCCATACAACCTTTTGGTTTCCGCTATACTGATCTTTATATCCTTTCTAAAGACTTCAAGTACTCGCTCTTTAGAAACCGGAGTCCTGAGTGGTAGACCGTATTCGGGATCAACGCGAGTAATAAAATGTCCTACTCCGAAAGTAGGATTTTCAAGGTGATCTAAGTATATGTAATATTTTACACCCTCATCAGACTTGAGTTGTTTTTTAAGGGTTGTTATATCCATATTAGTGTGCTATACTAGATCGTATATTTATTGGGTCTGTAGCTCAATTGGCAGAGCAGTGGACTTTTAATCCATTGGTTGAGGGTTCGAGTCCCTCTAGACCCACCAATTTATCGGAGATAAAATGAAATCTTATCCAAGTATACCAACAAAAATAAATTTTAAACATACCTATGTTCTATTTGATAAACTAGACGGATCAAATATACGTGTAGAATGGTCAGAGAAAAAAGGTTTTTACAAATTCGGTTCAAGAAACCAGTTGTTGACCGAACAACAGAAGACACTGTATCCGTCGATAGAAGTTATAAAAGAAAAATATGAAGAAGCGATTGACACGGCCTTCAGGAGAATGAGGGCACAGAGTGGAATCTGCTTTTTCGAATACTTCGGTCCAAATTCATTTGCGGGCAACCATAGTGATCCCGTTGAAAAGATGGATGCAGTTTTATTTGATGTAAACCCCTACAAAAAAGGAATTCTTCCTCCAGAACAGTTTTTGAAGTTTTCTGAAGGGATGGAAACACCTAAGATTTTGTTTGAGGGAAAATTAAACCAAGAAATAATAACTTCTATTCGGGAGCACACCCTAGAGGGGATCACTTTAGAGGGTGTGGTAGCCAAGGCTAAAGGCATACGGCACAACGGTATGACGAAAATAAAAACGCGCAAATGGCTTGACAAACTCAAAGAGTTTTGCAATAATGATCCTGTACTGTTTAACAGATTAAAGTGAATGACGCTCGAACCTTACGAAATAGAAATCCTTAAAACGATAGAACGAGCTTGTAGGAAAGGGATATCTAGAGGAATGGAAAGCAAGAACGGCGAGCTACTAGATTTTATGTGTCATATACACAGTTATATTCAACAAATAGATTTAGAACGGGACCGTAACTCAATTGGCAGAGTAGCGGATTCTTACTCCGAAGGTTGTGGGTTCGAGACCCACCGGTCCCACCAAATAACAGGAGAACACAATGAATAATATGGAATACACTAAAAAAGTAACAGACCTTTATCACGAAAGTCTATTAAACCTTAGTAGATCTATACAAGATGCTGGCGGTTGCGTAGACCTTTTAGATAAAGATATGACGATACAAGAGTTATTGCTAGCTTGCTCGACTAATTCGGTGATTATATCAGCGAAACACTGTCCACAAGAGAAACAGACTAAAGAGCAAGAAGCACTTGCCGAAATTGTTAGACATTCTAATTTAGAATATAACTGGGAAAACAATAGTAAGAAAAGAACCTGAGTATAAAGTATAAATGGTAGGACGGAAATCGGCGTATCAAGCACCTTGGAAAGGTGTCCCCTGCGAAAGCGGGGTGTGGGTTCGACTCCCACTCCTACCGCCAAACAAAAAGGAATTGTAATGGAAGAATTTTTTAACAGACTAAACGAGAATATTAGGCCCGTTATACTTGAGCGGTTCCAAGGAGCCGTCATCGGGAGCTACGAAGATCTAACTCAAGAACACGAAACCCTGCCAACGGGATTACGCCTACCCCCCACACTGTTTAACGATCACGGGATGGCAGAGTCCCCAAAGCTACTCGAATTAATTGTAAACCAGATTGAGGACACGCTGTTAGATAGGGATTCTACAATACAGGAATTTTTGTTCGTGAAACCAGTTGACATAGTAGGCGGTGGGATGTACTATATGCTCTGTGTAGTCGGAAAATTCAAAAAATAATAGGAGCTTTTATGAATTCACAAGAAAGAGACGCAGAGTTTAACAAAATACTCGACACATTTGGGAGAAAGCTTAGTGAATACCAATAAAGTGATTGATCTTACCAAACGAATAAATGAAAGAGAATTAAAAAAAATTCCAGAAGCCAAAACCAGACAGCAGTTGTTACAAGAAGTAATTGATTTTATTGATGATCAAAACAAAATGATGGAAAATTCTGATAATTCTTCAGAAGAGGATTTCTTTGAGTTTTTACTTCTTATGAAAACTGAATTGCAGCACTTAAGAGAGAAAAATACGGTAGTGGATTATAAAATTGAAGCAAACCCCAAGGATCGGCAAATAACTATAACAGCAACGCCAAACATGCCTATTGACAGGATAGACATAGATGTTATAGTTAGCACTGGCGAATATGACTGATAAAAATGTAACTAGATCATAATAAGGAATATTATAATGGAGAATAAAGTACAACAACCTAATAAATTGCCCAATAAAATAAATTTATTGAATGACCGAAGGGGTGGATTTCCTTTAGGGGAAGTGATCGTATTATGCTCTAGTCCAAATACGGGTAAATCATGCGTGTATTCAACCACCGAAAATACAAAGTAAGTAAAAAATATCCATTATCTGCGTGGGCATATAGAAAGTTAGCATTAAATTCTGGAATACAAGGTCTAAAATTTTCTGCCTATGAACTTGAAGAGCAGTACTATTTTGAAACTTACGGCAAGACAAAATATAAAGAGCGTTATGGAAAGGAATGCCCGAATATCCAAGAAAATGGATATACATACG
>PXDX01000099.1 GCA_003564915.1 candidate division WWE3 bacterium | reverse complement strand
CTTCTTTTCGATCCGGCACGTGCCTGCTGAGTTTTTTTGTTTTCCTCGTAAAGGAACTTATTAAAATCCAGTATTTTAGCTACCGGAGGTTTGGCTTCCTCAGCTATAAGAACAAGGTCCAAACCTCTTTCTCTTGCTTTTTCGAGTGCTTCCTGTCGGGAGAGTACCCCAAGGTTCTCCCCATTTCTTGTAATGACACGAACCTTGTCAGCCCTGATTTTTTCGTTTAGCTTATAATATTTAGGTATATCTTTTCTCCCGAAACGTTGTTTAAATTACCACAAATTCATTGATTTGGTCAAATATATCCTTGTTATTATATCAGTAAATTCTTCAATACCGATAACTCCTTTATCTTCTTCGGTCCGCAGACGTACGCTGACAGTGTTTTCTTTTTCCTCCTTGTCTCCTACTATCAACATATATGGGGTTTTTTGGATTTGAGCGTCTCTGATCTTTGATTGCATAGTTGAGTCGGATTTGTCGACCTCTACCCTTATGTCCTCATTTGTTAGTACGGACGCTATTTTTGTTGCATAATCAATATTTCTATCGGAAACGGGTATAATTTGTACTTGAACTGGCGATAACCATACCGGGAAAGCTCCGGAAAAGTGTTCTATAAGAAGTGCAAGCATTCTTTCGTACGACCCCAGTATTGCCCGGTGTACCATCACGGGAGGTGTCTTTTGTCCGTTTTCATCAATATAATATAGGCCAAATCTTTTAGCAGTTGCAAAATCCACCTGCACTGTGGGTATCTGGATTTCTTTTCCAAGAGCGTCCTTGAATAGAACGTCGATCTTTGGTCCGTACAAAGCGGCCTCTCCTTCGTTTACAATGGCATCAAGGTGCATTTCCTCTGCAACTTCCTTTAATAGTTTTTCGCACTGTTCCCAGTCTTTAGGATCTCCAATGTATTTTTCAGGGCGGGCATAGTCCCTAAAAGATAATGATGTCCACGAATCATCCCAAAGATCCAGAGCGGAGTAAAAGTCACGGATTATACTCACCATACCTTTAACCTCATCCTTAACCTGCTCAAGGGTGCAGAAGGAGTGCCCGTCTTCTACCGTAATAGCATATACCCTGTTGAGGCCGCCTATTTCTCCGGGCTTTTCCGCCCGGTATTGCTTTTCTGATTCCATATACCTTATTGGAAGGTCTTTGTAGGATCTTAATTTGGAGGCGAATATCTGGGTTTGGTGCGGACACTGCACCGGTTTCATAACGAATTCATGATCTCTGGGAGATGTTACTCGGAACAATTCCTGATTGAATTTTTTAGTGTGGCCTGAAAGTTCAAAGAGCTCGATCTTTGCTAGGTGCGGGGTCATAACCTTCTTAAAACCGTATTCTCTACACACTTTCTCTACGTGTTTTTGAAGCTCTTCTTTGATGATAGTGCCTTTGGGAGTAAAAAGAGGCAGTCCGGGGCCTACAAGTTCTGAAAAGCAGAAAAGATCAAGCTGCTGTCCGATCTTTCTGTGATCACGCTTTTTCGCTTCTTCTATCAGAGCTAGATGTTCGTTCAGTTCTTTTTCTGAGGGGAATGCTACCCCATATATCCTCTGGAGCATTTTATTTTTTTCATCGCCCAAGTAATAAGCTCCTGCAACCTCGGTCAGTTTAAAGGCCTTGACCTCACCGGTGCTTTCCAGATGGGGGCCTTTACAAAGGTCAATATCATAATACTTTTTTTCAGGGGATCCCAGCTCATAGATCGACAAGTTTTGCTCCCCTTCTTTTTCCAGCTTATCTATTGTATCCAGCTTGTATTGATTTTCTTTAAATAATTCTCGGGCTTTCTCTACAGTGATCTCTTTTCTCTTTAAGGGAAGATCGGCATCAATTATCTTTTGCATCTCCGCTTCAATTTTAGGAAAATCATCAGGAGTGATGTTTTGCTCTTTCAAGTCAAAATCCATGTAAAAGCCGCTTTCTATGGGTGGACCCATGACCTTTTTTAATCCTGGGTAAAGATTTTGAGCAGCCGTATGCAAAACATGCTCGGCTGTGTGTTTCAATGCTTCATTTTTATTGTCTTGTGGTGCTTTATCCATCTTCTTTGCTTATTTTAGCCTAAATAGTGAGGAAATTAAAGATTATTGTCTTTGATCTTTACAGAATTTAATAAAACATGATTTTGCTCTGTAAATTTGGCATTACAGATAGGGATGAGTTTTATCCGCTATAATTCAACTCATGATCTTAAATATCAATAAACCAAAGGGCTGGACAAGCTACGATGTTGTTCGTAAGGTTAAATCCTCTCTTGATATTAAAAAGGTCGGACATGCCGGAACCCTGGATCCTTTAGCCGAAGGAGTTTTAGTTATTCTGACCGGTAAGGATACCAAAAAACAGGAAGAGATCATGCGGATGGAAAAAGAGTATGAATTTGAGATGGCGTTGGGGTTAGTATCCGAGACTTATGATCTGGAGGGTCCGTTGTATATTTATAGCCCCGGCTCTAAAGAGTTGGAGCCTTTTTCCGTAGAAAACGCTGAAAAGCTTTTGAAAAGAACACAGGAGTTTGATGTAAACATCAATAAAGTAGATAAGGTATTTAAAAACTATGTCGGCGAGATCCATCAGAGAGTACCGGCGTACTCAGCGGTCAAAAAGAAGGGTAAGCCTCTGTACAAATATGCTCGAAAGGGACTTCTTAAAAGAGAGGATCTTCCTATCAAAAAGGTTACGATATATTCTATTGAGATAGAAGATCTATCTTCAAGGTCAATTCCCTTAAAGGGAAAGGATTTATATTTACCTGTTGTGAAAGGAAAGGTAGTCTGCGGAAAGGGAGTCTATATTCGAAGTTTGGTACACGATGTTGGAGTTGATCTAGGCACAGGTGCAGTTTTAACAAAACTGGTTCGCACTAGAGTTGGAGAGTTCAAATTGGAAGATTCTAGTAGCGTAAGATCTCTTTCTCAGTTTGCACAAGCTCAGTCTTAAAGTAACCCAGCTTTCGCATCAACCAGAACAAACCGGGAAGAAAGATATCGTAAACAATATGAATGACCGCACCCAACCCCTTCATACCGGCGAACACCAAAATAGCTAGGATCACGTTGGTCAAGTGTCTGTAGGGACTTATAGCTTCAATTACTCTAGATTCCAGTTCCTCTTCTATCATGTTCGCTACATTTTCTTCATTACCGAAGCTGGGTATGGTCATTTCTCCGGTGATAGCTTTTCTAACGGGTCTTACTGTTGCTTCTACAATTCTTTCGGAAATGTTTATTTGGGCGTCGTCGGGATTAAGTAGCACTATAGAGGCTGCGGTTAGTGATAAACATAGTATGTATCCGAAAGAAATGGGTCTAAAAATGACTCTCGGTAGAGGTTTTATGAGCGCTTCAGAGAATCTTTGTGATCTTCTTAGATAAAGGGTCAAGATTCCTAGCAAAGAAGCGCATATTATCAGAGCGTTGATAGGTTCCAAACTTAGCATGACAAGGTATATCCCAATAGTCGTAGGCAGAGGAACGAAAAGAACGGCTTTCCACCCTTCCCATGCAGGTAAGGTCAAACTTATAAGAAATATTGCCAATAGAGTTAAGCCGGCTATTTGCGGAATAAAGGTTAATTCTAGGGAAAATATTGACGCCCCCGAAAATTGTCTTAAGAATTTCTCAGCTATGAAGAAGTTGGTTACCAGAAGGCCAGCAGGAGGCAATGAGAGCTTAATGTATTTTGAAATATTGTTTGTAAAACTCACTAATCCAATTCTGCCACAACAACACGCCTTTGGAAAGTAGTACCCGGAGGCCAGCAGGTTATAAGTGTGAGAGTATCTTCTTTGTTTTGTTCCATCAGATCAATTCTTTGCGGTTCGACAACCACGTTTTCCTTTACGATATATTGGTAAATCTTCTCTTCATGAACGATATAAACCTTATCTTCCGGTTCCATTCTGTTTAAAAGGTAAAAGATCGCGTTGTAACGGTTAGCGTTGTAGAAATTATCCGTTGAGTGGGCAAATATAACCGTGTTTTTTCTTTCAGGAGGCAGGGAGGTGCTTTGGGCGTGAGCAACTCCTTTTGAAAGGGCTGTTTGATATTCCTTGGAGTTAAAGGGATCGACTTCAGGGATTACCTTTATGTTTATTCCAAGTTTTGGGATCACGATCGCAAAGTCCTTGTTGTCGGCTACTATTATTTCACGTTGATTTTCCTGTTCTATACCGGGATCGCTAAGAACCACTTCCCTATCGATATTCTTGTCTCTGAACAAATAGGTCAGTTCAGCACTTATTAGGCCTGAATACTGAATTAGCAGAAGCGCGATTGCAATTCCAAAAAGAGCTAATCCAACGGATTTGAGTTTGATTTTAGAATTCTCCACCGGCATTTCTGAATCTAAAGACCGCTATTGCCGCTATGACAACAAGTCCTAGAGGGATTAGCCAGTAAGGACTTATTCTTCTATCCAATACGCCCAAAACATCAGTATCTTCTTCCTCTTCCTCGGGGACCGGAGCCTCTTCGTCGATCTCTTCAGGCTCTTCCTCAACTTCGGTCGGTTCCTCTACTTCTTCGTCTATTACTACTTCAACCTCGGTCTCTATCAAGGGGCCAAAGACCGTTTCCTCATCTATTGGTTCAACATCTTCCGCGGCAAGCAGAATAGCGGCCTCGGGAGAGTCTGGTTCAATAATCCTTTCCACTACAACAGTTCTTTCCACAACTTCTGTTGT
>PXDX01000021.1 GCA_003564915.1 candidate division WWE3 bacterium | reverse complement strand
TCGCCTGCGACCGGCGCAAATTTCTGACGGGCCGCCTTTGCGCCCTCGCGTGCCTTTTCAACTTCGCGGGCATCCATTGAATCCAGCCTGCGCTGAACCGTCCGACGCGTCGGCGGTTGCAAGCCCTGCTGCCAGCACGCGCTGCGGATTTCTGTCACGACGCGCGACAGGCTTGGGCGTTCCCGCCGCAAGAAATAACGGCGAAGATGTTCTTCGATCACCGCTTCTACCTTGCCGGATATCAAGGTCGTACCAGTCGGGCGACCCCGCTTTCGTGACGCCAGTGCGCTGGTGCGCCCACCCTCCTCCGCCAACCGCTTTATCCAACGCCAGACTGTGGCCCTGCTGACACCGAGTTCCCAAACGGCATCATTGACGCCGCTTTCCAAACTACCAGTGCCTTTAAGAAATGCCTGAACAAGCGGACGCAGCACCGCAGCCCTGCGCGCCTCTTCAGCACCAACGGCATCTGGCTCTTCGCCATCTTCGCTCATCAACATTTGCCGCAAAACCTGTGAACCCTGTCTCAGCTTTAAGGGCAAAAATATCGGAATTAAAGGCAAAATCTCACATTTAAGGGCAAAGGAGGTCCGTTGATTTCGTTGGATTTCCCATCTCACAATAAAGGGCTACGCGACAACAGCAAGGCAAGACCGGGATCGGGGCGGACCAGATGTTCGGTCATGCTTGCCATCGCTGTGGCTGCGCGACCCGGGTCCGCCGCGCCCGACAGCACCGCCCACGATTGTGCAATGCTGTCGATCCGGCATTCTTCTGACTCTGCCGATCCCAGCGGCGTTCCATCGTCGAACGTGCCACGGCGATACCATGCGCCGTCCCAGCCGTCGCGCTCGATCGCCGCCAGAACCGATGCGCGATGGGTACGCCAGCGGGTGGCGCGGGCGGGGTCGCGCGTGTCCGCAAATGGCGCCAGCCCGTCGATTGTAGCGATCAAGAGCCAGCCCAGCCAGACCGATGTGCCCTGCCCGCCTTCGCCCACGCGGTTCATGCCATCGTTCCAGTCGCCCGTGCCGATCAGCGGCATCCCGTTGGTACCGGTCATGTCGATGGCCATGTCAAGACCACGCGCGCAATGCTCGAACAGGCTGGCCACGGTGTCAGACACCACTGGCTGAAAGAAATCGTCATGCGCGCCGTGCGGCAGCGCGGGGCCATCCAGAAATGGGATCTGCGCATCCAGGATCTCGGCGTCGCCAGACACAGCGATATAATGGGCCACTCCGTAACCCAACCATACCCGGTCATCCGAGATCCGCGTCCGCACACCTTGCCCCGAATGCGGCAGCCACCAGTGCTGCACATCGCCCTCGGGAAACTGCCGCGCGGCGGCGCGCAACAGGTGCGCGCGCGTCATTTCAGGGCATATCGCAGTCAGGGCCATGCCGTCCTGCAATTGATCGCGAAAGCCATAGGCACCACTGGCCTGATAGAACCCGGCCCGCGCCCAGATTCGGCAGGCCAGCGTCTGATACAGCAGCCAGCCATTGAGCATGATATCCATCGCCCGGTCAGGCGACGTTACCTGCACCGCGCCCAGAAGATCAGCCCAGTGCTTGCGCACATGCTCCAATGTCTGTTCCGGGTCAGTGGCGCGGTGGCGCAGGATCAGAGCGCGCGCATCCTCTGCCGATGCGGCCTGCCCTAGCAGGAACACCAGTTGCACGCTTTCGCCCGGCGCGAGTGTCACGAGGCGTTGCAGCGCGGCGCAGGGGTCGAGTGCTCGGCCGATGCGCCCGGACAACGCGCCTGAATCGAGCCCCGCAGGTGTGGCCATCCGGCCGAGAGGGCCAAGCACATCGGCCCGGTCGGCGCTGTAGCTGGCAACCCCTTCACCTAGATCGGCAAAAGCGACGCGGCCCGGAAAGGCGGTAGCAAAGGGGTTCTGCGCGAATATCGCCTCAGTAAACGCATCCCGCGCGGTGACGATATGCGCATCCGTTGCGCTGCGCGACGTGCCCAGAACCCATTCGGCATAGGCGGTGACCGACAGACGGCGCGATGTGTTGCCGGTATTGCGCAGGGTCAGCCGGGTAATTTTCACCGGATCGTCCAGCGGCACGAACTGCACCACATCTGCCGTGATCCCGTGGGCTGCATGTGCAAACCGGCTATAGCCAAACCCATGCCGCGCGACATATGTGCCACGGGTGCGGATCGGCAGAGCCGTCGGCGTCCAGACCGCGCCGCTGTCCATGTCTTTCAAATAGATCGCCTCGCCCGCCGGGTCGCAGACCGGGTCGTTCGACCACGGCGTGAGCTGATTCTCGCGACTGTTTTCGGCCCAGACATGCCCGCTGCCTTCGGCCGAGACCTGAAAACCGAAGCCGGGGTTGGCGATGACGTTGATCCATGGCGCGGGTGTGGTCTGGCCGTCGCGCAGGATGGTGACATATTCGCGACCGGCATCGGAAAACCCACCGATGCCGTTGAAGAATTCCAGTTCCGAGGCCAGCGCGGCTGCGTCCACGTCCGTGCTGGTGGGACGCAGAGCGGCATGATGCGTGGGCAGCAAATGATGCACAACTCCACCCGGTGACACAGGCCACAACGCTTCGATCTGATCGCCGATGCTGCCCCGGCCCGCCACCAAGGCCACGCGGGCCACCGCAAGCAATGTTTCGCGCTGGACGAGGGAGACCAGATCAGCACGAAGCGTATGGATCGCACCTTGCATCCCGCTCCGGTGCATATCGCTGCGCGGGCGTGACCGGGCCGAACGGACGGCGGCCTCGATGATCGTCTGCATGTCCTGCATATAGGATGAAGCGTGCTCGTTCAGAACGACCAGATCGACATCCAGTTGCCGTTTCCGCAAGTATTCATGCGCGGCTAACACTTCGTGCAGCGCACTCGAATCCTCGGTGTGGCCGATCCGGAACAAGATAATCGGCAGGTCACCGGAGATCCCCATCGCCCAGAGCGCCGATTGCGGGCCAGCGCTGACATGGTGAACAGGGGCGCGCAGCCGTGTGTCATCGCGCAGGATCATCCCGCCGAGCCGCTGGAAATCAGCAGCGGTGGCGGGTGTGATGCCCAAGTGACGAAGCTGAACTTGCCCCTGGGTCCACGAAAGGGTCTCGGCACGCTCAAACGCCGTAGGGCCACGGTGCCGGTCAACCTGGTCCAGCAGCGCCGCGGGCGTGTCGGCCACCATCGTCCAGAAGGTCACGCGCGCCATTCCCCCTGGCGGCACGACCACGCGGCGGCGCAGCGCAAAGATCGGGTCCAGCACCGTGCCGGTGGTGCCGGAGAGCGGGCTCTCGGCCATCGCGGCGTCGCCGATATCGCGTCCCCGACCGATGAATCGCGCTCGGGCGGTCTCGTACTGGACAGGGGCGCTTTCGATGCCTTCGACCACGCCGATATGCGCGGCCCAGACCTCCGGGTCAGTGGCGGACCGACGACGGCGCGTGGCAATGATCGCGCCAAGTTCGGGCATGTAATCCGTCACCACGAATAGCTTGGAGAACGCCGGGTGCGCCAGGTCGGACGCCTGCGGCGCCAGCACGAGTTCGGCGTAGGACGTCAGGTCGATCTCGCGCTCGTGTGCACTCGTGTTGATCAGCGTGACGCGGCGTGCTTCTGCATCATCCTCGGCCGAAACGACGACTTCGGTTGTCATGCTCAGCTTTTTGTCATGATGAGTGAACGACGCATGATGTTCGCAGAACACCGCCTGATGCTTATCGTCTCCGATCCCTGTGGGTTGTACCGCAGCGGACCAGCGCGCACCAGACTTCACATCCCGCGCAAAGATAAATGACCCGAGGGTTGCCTGCGATGGATCAGCCCGCCAGCGGGTGATGGCCAGATCGCGCCAACGGCTGAAGCCTCCGCCCGTCGGTGTCAGCATAACGGCATAACGTCCGTTCGACAGCATGTGCCCAGTCGGTGACGTCTCTCCTGGAACATCGAACCTGCGCACGACCGGCGCATCGTCAAACTCGACCGTAGTGACCGGAACATCCTCGGCGCGCGGTGGCGTCACAGTCGCATCGCGCGGCACGCGTTCTTGCAGCAGAAGGTCCACAGCCCGGATCATCGGTTCCGCATGGAACCGCGTTCGCAAGACCCCGTCCTGCAGGGTGTTGGCGATGGCGGTGATCGTCATGCCCTGATGGTGCGCCATAAAGCTTTGTACCAAAGCGTGATCTGCCCCGGCAGGCAGACGCTGCGCCGTGAAATCGACAGCCTCGTAAAACCCGAACCGGCCTTCGGCCCCAAGCGCGGCGAGACGCTCGAAGTTGCGCAGGGCCGCGTGCGGCGCGACCATCGTCGCCAGCCCAGTGGCATAGGGTGCAATCACACGGTTTTCGTTCAAGCCCCGTTTCAGACCCAGCCCCGGTACGCCGAAGTTGGAATATTGATAAGTCATCTCCAGATCGCGGGCGTTGTAGGAGGATTCTGACACGCCCCACGGCATTCCATGTGCCGCGCCATTGGCGATTTGGCGCTCGACGATCAGCCGGTTGGTCTGTTCCAGAACCGACCCGGCAGGCGCGCGCATGACCAGTGACGGCATGAGGTATTCGAACATGCTGCCCGACCACGAAATCAGCGCCGAGCCTGTGCCCACCGGCGTGGCGGGCCGTCCCAGCCGGAACCAGTGCTTGGTCGCCACGTCGCCCTTGGGGTCTGATGCCGGAGGGGGCAGAATAGTACGGTAACGTGTCCGCAAGGGGCTGGCTTAGCGTTCCTCGGCATGTAGGGCCGAAAACCCTGCAAAATCATGTCTGGGGATGTTTCATA
>PXDX01000124.1 GCA_003564915.1 candidate division WWE3 bacterium | reverse complement strand
GTTGAAAATGAATACCGAAAGGATTCAAAAGCAAATATTGAAAAAATCGACGGTATTTCCGTAAATTTCCCTGATTGGAGATTCAACATCAGAAGATCCAATACACAACCCTTGGTCAGAATAAATCTAGAAGCAGAAACGATCGATAACGTGGTGGAAAAGTTTGGCGAGGTCGAAGCTCTTATCGGAATGCCGCGAGATAATATTCCACCTCTAGTGGAGTTAAGATAAAAGCAACCTAGACTAAAAGTTTACTAAATATGTTAATGCGGAGCCCAGAGAACCCACTATAAATACCCACCTCCATGTTCCAGTAAGCAATAATAGTCCTATGACAAAAAGTATAATAAATAAGCGTGTAAGGTGTAGTACAAGCTCACGGTAGATCATGAAATCTATGACGTTACTTTCCAAAGATTTTTCGTAAATTTTAGCATTAAAGGGCACGCTATACGCAGAAGAGTTTATTACATCTATTATATTGTTGGCGTAAAGAAATCCTATGGAACCGAAGAAAAGCCGGGAAACATGCATGGCAGTATTGATTACTACTCCAAAGGCGTGGATTACCCGCTTTCCCTTTAAATCAATGATTTTACCTACAATAAGCATTAAAACAGTGCTGAAAATTCCCGGAAGTGTGTTAAGAAAACCTATTTCCGTAAAACTTGAAAGGCCAAGATAAAGCATTACAGACCAAAATATTCCAAATATCGTAGCTGAGGTGATGATACCTCCTAAAGACAAAGTTGTGCCAGCATAGTCTTTATTAATAAAATATCCTTTATAAATATCCTTGAATTTGTGCCTGAAGTGCTTGTTCTCTTCTACGAAGACCAGTATAGGTATAGTTGAAACGAGCAGAAGTATCATGGCTATTAAGTATAAAGCGGTAAATCCCATCTGTGTAATAATAAGACCTCCCAAAAGAGGGCCCATGGCCGCGAATACACCTACGTAAAAATCTCTTCTTCCTGTCTCACTGCCATATTTTTTGTCACCGTCATCTGCCCTTCTTGCAAAGAATATGTGGTAAGGAATGTAATAAAGTGTGATGTGTAATCCCCATAATATAGCGGCCGGGATCAATGCGTAGACATTCGTGTCCGCCCAAAGAACAAAAAAGAAATGAGCTATAAATAACATAATACTGTAAAACATGCTTTTCTTTAACGTTATGCGGGCAAGTAAAACGTCAAATATTACAGTACTTAATATTACCGTTAGAGAACTTAGGGCATAAAATAAGCAAATATACACCAAGGAATTGATTATTCCTCTTTCAACCAGATTAGGAAAATTTGATGCCAGCTCAAAAATATATAAGGGTATATAAATACCCACCAAAGTACATGCTAAACCCATGATGGCGTGGGTTGCATATAGTGCATTTGCCTCCTCGTTCGTGTATTCGTCCTTTTTTACAAGATTAATCAGAACTCTTTTGATATTTAGTCGGGCAGTTAATTTCATTTTTAAGTTATCTTCTTACTCACAAGATTATTCTGTCACAAGGCTCACGATCTTGTTAGGAACATAGATGAATTTCTTCAATTCCTTTCCCTCAATGTATTTTACTACATTGTCCTGTCTTAAAACTCTATCTCTAACGCTTTGTTCGCCTTCATCTCTGGAAATTTCTATTTCATCCCGAATCTTACCGTTGATTTGCACTCCAATTTTGATACTGTCTTTCCGAGCCAGATCCTTGTCGTATTCAGGCCAAGGCTGCAGATGAACACTGTTTTTTGGATCCCAAGACTCCCACCCGTTAACATCTTTCCAAAGTTCCTCGGCTATAAATGGAGCTACCGGAGCAAGCAATTTGATAAGGTTGCACCAAATATCATGATCAATTGCCGATTCTTCTTTGAGCTCATTAACAAAAATCATTATCTGGCTGACCACAGTATTCAATTTTAGATCGTCAAACATTCCGGTAACGTTCTTAATTGTTCGGTGGAGCAATTTTTCAATAGAAGGTTGGTTTACATTCTTCTTTACCTTGTTCTTAAGATCATATATATTGTTTAAAAGCCTCCAAGTAGCTTTGATTGTGTTCTCATTCCAAGGATAAGTGTCTGTATACGGTCCTAAAAAGCACAAAGCCATCCTGGTCGCATCAGCCCCGTAGTTTTCTATCAAATGTTGAGGTTCAACAACATTTCCGTAACGTTTTGACATCTTTCTACCATCCTGAGCCAGGAGAAGACCACCGTTCATTCTGCGTTCATAAGGTTCTTCATAAGGAACAATCCCAATATCATAAAAAAACTTATGCCAAAATCGGCTGTATAAAAGATGAACGGTAGTGTGTTCGGCTCCCCCAAAATAATTATCAACCGGAAGCCAGTAATTTAGTTTTTCAAGGTCGGCAAAATACCCATCATTTTTAGGATCAATGTATCTTAGGTAGTACCAACTTGATCCCGCCCATGTAGGCATTGTCTGGGTCTCTCTTTTCACGGGATTACCTTCTTCGTCTTCTGTATTTACCCAGTCCTCAATCCTGGCCAGGGGCGGTTTACCCTCTTTTGTAGGTTCATATTCCTTTGAGTAAGGAAGCTCAAGAGGAAGTACGCTATGTACTTTACTCATATCGTTAGTGTCAACTATTGCTTTTGGATTACCGGAGCGATCATATACGATCGGAATGGGTTCCCCCCAATAATGCTGCCTGGAAAAAACCCAGTCGCGGATCCTATAATTAACTGCTTTTCCTCCCTTATCCTCCTCCTCCAACCTTTGAATTATTTCTTCCTTTGCTTGTTCGCTTTGTAGACCGCTAAACTCTCCGGAATTGATCAAAATTCCGGATTCCGTGTAGACTTCGTCAGTTTCGGATTCTTGCTCAGGGGGTCTTATGACGGGAACAACATTTAGCTGATATTTTCTTGCGAACTCCATATCCCTCTCATCATGGGCAGGAACCCCCATGATCATTCCGGTTCCGGTTTCCATTAGAACATAGTTTCCTATGAAAATAGGGATTTCTGTCTGAACTTCATCGAATGGATGGACGGCAAAGACCCCCTCCAACCGAACGCCTGTTTTTTCCTTTAAGGTTTGCTTTTCCAAATCCGATAGATTTTTTACCCTTTTAGCATATTTTCTGGCTTCAATGGAGTTCGAAGCGCTTTCTATAAGATCCTCTGATAAAGGATGTTCAGGTGCAAGGGCAATAAAAGTTACTCCATACAGTGTGTCGGGACGTGTGGTATACACTTCTTCTTCAGCTGAAAAATCAGTGTTTTGCGATTTGATCTTGAAAGTTACATTGCACCCCTCGGTTTTGCCGATCCAATTTATTTGCGCCGTTTTAATATGATCCGGAAAATCGGTCTTCTCAAGGCCCTTTAAAAGCTTTTCTGCGTATTCAGGTATCTTAAGAACCCATTGTTTAAAAAGCTTTCTTTCAACTTTGTATCCACCTCTCTCCGAGATCTTGTTCCCTTCGCTATCAGTTAGAACTTCCTCATCCGCAAGATTACCAAGCTCCTTGCACCACCAAACCGGCATTTCTTTTAATTCAGCCAATCCGTTTTCATAGAATTTTAAGAAAAGCCATTGGGTCCACTTATAATAATCGGGATCCGATGTGGCGAATTCACGCTCCCAATCTACAGCGTACCCCATATCTTTCATCCCTTCCTTATAGTTCTCCGTCAGTTCTTTAGTAACTTCCTGAGGTGTTTTTCCTGCTTTTAGAGCATATCCTTCCGTAGGAAGCCCAAAAGAATCCCATCCCATGGGAAATAGAACATTGTAACCCTTCATTCTAAGATAACGGGAATAAGCTTCGGGAACCGTATACCTCATAGCGTGCCCAATATGCAAAGACTCTCCTGAAGGGTAGGGGAGTTCAGCTAAAATATATTTCTTTGGCCTGTCCGAAAAATCCTCTGCGCGATAAATATTATCTTTGAACCATTTAGATTTCCATTTCTGTTCGATTTTTCGAAAATCATACTCGGCTGACTCGGTTTCAGGCTTATACATGGAGTTATTCTACACTATTTAGTGAGAAGGTTGCATAAAAGCACACTTTAAATTAGAATACCAACGTTATGGCAAGTAAAAAGAAAGGCAACAGAGTTTTAATAGGACTAGCATGTGAGGAAACCGGTCTTAGAGCTTATGTGACCGAAAAGAATAGGATCAACACTAGAGATAAATTACGCTTAAAAAAATATAATCCCTTACTTAATAAACATACCTGGTTTTCCGAAGTAAAGAAGCTTAAATAACAATGTTGTCTGAATTCATGAAATCAAAGCAAGCACCCACAGCAATTTTTATTGTAGCTGTGATAATTTTGAGCGGGGGCTTTTTTGCAAGATATTGGACCAGAGTGCTTTCACCAGAAGAGCCTGCTACGGGAGAACTTCTGTCCGAAATGATCGAGTTGGATACACAACAACAGCAAAATATTGACCAGGAAATTGTCGAGAACGATCTCGAAGAACCCGCCCAAGAAGACGTCGATGAAAGTCCCGATGAACTGGGGGCCAATATAGACAGAGACAAACCATCGGTAGTTTATTACTATGGAGAAACTTGTCCATACTGCCACGATGTTTCAGACTATATTGCTGAGAACAACCTTGACCAGCTTATTTCAATAGAAAGAAAAGAGATCTATAACAACCAGGCCAATCAGCAGGAGTTTCAACAAGCTGCAGAGGATTGCGGGATAGACAGAAGAGGAGTTCCTTTTTTAGTATCTGAAGGCGAGTGTTTTATAGGATTCCCTTCTATCTCTGAGGAATTAGATCGACTTGCAGAGACGGC
>PXDX01000061.1 GCA_003564915.1 candidate division WWE3 bacterium | reverse complement strand
CATTTTATTTTGATACTAAACTTTTCCTAAAACCGGTTCCTTTTTAGGTCTCATGAAGAGTTCCCCTAATAAAAGGCGGTTTGATAATTTAATTTTTTTCTCCTTTGTTGAGGATTTACTCATATATTTGTCTGTATAGCATTATACCCTAAAGGTTACTAGGCAATTGTAGTAACTTTCTCTTGTTTGTGTTTAACACCTTGAATAGGCAGTGTGATTCCGAAGGTTGTTCCGTCTCCATGGCTCTCGAACCATATGTCTCCGCCACTTTCTCTGATGATCGCTTTCGATAGGTATAAGCCTAATCCTGTTCCGATCGGATCCACTTTTTTAATGTTACTGCCTCTGAAAAATTTACTGAAGACCTTACCTTGTTCTTTTTTGGGAATTCCATAACCATAATCTCTGATTTTGGAGATTATGAAATCTCCTTCCTGGTAAATCTCTATTTCAACGGGGCTGTTATCAGGAGAATATTTGAGCGCGTTCATGATTAGGTTTAAGTAGACGTTCCTTATGAGTTGAGGGTCCAGATCCACTTTTGGGAGATTCTCGGGAACATCCAACTCAATATGCTGCCCGCTTTTACCGGTTTTGATCTTTGTTTCTTCCAAAAGATCTTCAACCAGATTCTTGATATCTACGCTCTTTAGTTCCATGGCTATCTCTCTTCCCTCTATTCTTGAAACATCAAGAAGCGTGTTAATCAGCCCGACCATTCTTTGATTTGATTCGAACATATTGATTATACAGTCTCTCTGTTCTTCACTTAGATTTCCCAAACTGCCGTCCATCAACATTTCCAGATACCAACCCACACTCGATAGCGGAGTTCTCATTTGATGGGAAACCAGAGAAACGAACTCGTCCTTCATTCTGTCCACTTCTTTCTCTCTTGTTATATCTCTTTCTATGCCGACAAAAAATTGAACCTCTCCGCTCTCATCCAATACCGGGGAAACAGTAGTTTGCGCATAGTATATGACCCCGTTCCTTTTTTTATTCTCAAAAGTTCCTTTGTAAGGTTTTTTTTCTTCTTTAATGGTATGCCAAAAAGTATCGTAAAAGTCCTTATCCATTCGCCCTCCCCATAGAGTGCTGGATCCCGCTTTCTTTCCCAGAACTTTCATTGGTTCAAATCCTGAGATTGCCTCCACTGCTGGATTGGCGTAAAGAATTATCCCATTTGGATCCGTTATTATAATTTGGTCCGAGGCACTTTTGACCGCAAGCTCGAATTTTTTTCCTGCTCTCACATCTTCTTTGATTCTGACTAGAGTTTGATACTGTTCCTCGATCTCAGAATACTGTTTCTCTAGTTTTTCCTTATTTTGAATCAATGATTTGTTGGATCTTATAAGAACAATTATGAATATTACCAATAGAATGCTGAGCGTGATTGCTGAAATCTCTAAAAGTGTTTGAGATGTGGGTTGCCAGTTACTAACTTGAGCAATTATCCCCGCTAAAACACTTAGGTTGATTGAGGGCGCTGCTAGAGCAGATAAGAGAGGTACTTTATCTTTTCTCCGTGAGTTTTTGTGTTTTATGGGCAGGACTTTTTTCATTTTCTCTTATATTAAAGCTATCAAAAAGAAGGGAAATTTACAATTGACTTTTCAGCAAGATAACCTATAATATATACAGTTTGGCTTTAGGTCTTTGATAAGATAAGGAGGAAAGGTGCGCAACAAGAAGATAGTTGGTTTGGTGATAGCCGTTTTGCTCGTAGTTCTCGTTCTCCCCGTTTTTGCGGAGGGAGAAGCAATAACGATTCCTTGGAGGGGCCACGGAACTGAGCATGCTGATCCAGGCTGTGAGCCGGGTCAGACTGCAGTCTGGCATTTTGTACTAACAACAGGCGGAAGCGGTACGTGGAAAGGTGGGGAGATATCCGTTCTTCTCAACACCGGTGAGTTGCTCGCAGCTTCATCGGAAGATCATCCAAGCGCCGTGCTTCATTTCTTTTTGAGTGCTCAGGCACCGGCTTGGGTGAATTCCGCCGAGGCAACCGCTTACTATGAGGGAAATGTTTCGAACGCCCTCTTGACGATTAGCGAAAGCTGGTGTGAAGGAGAGGCGGTAACGCCAACACCGGAACCGACTCCAACGGGAGTTCCGCCGGAGCCAACTCCGACGGAGACGCCGCCTGTAGAAACACCGGAACCGACTCCAACGGGAGTTCCGCCGGAGCCGACTCCGACGGAAGTACCACCGGAACCAACACCGACAGCAACCCCACCCCATCTCCTCCCAGTAGCAGGTTCAGATGGATATGGTTTTAGGGTTGTTGGAGCAGCTTTCGCTGCTGTTGTTGGTTTTGGGATACTTGCATTCGCTTGGTTTCAAAGGAGGAAGACCATTACAGTAGTTTAGTGTAGTTGGGGCAGAACCCATCAAGAATTATGTTTTTCTTGGTGTTTTCTGCCCTCTTTTTTTCGCTAGATTTTGAAAACTATCTTGGAACTTCCCTGTTCTGCCTGTAATGATGATTGACAACTTGTATTTTATACACCTATAATTAATTCATGGTAGAAGAAAATACTGCAACCCAAAATCAAGGCCCGCAGGGTAATGTAACTGCCGCCTTAACTTATTTAGTTGGCTGGATAACCGGTTTGATTTTCCTTTTAATGGAGAAGGAAGATAAATTTGTCCGTTTCAATGCAGCACAGAGTCTTGTGTTTTTTGGCGGAATGAACGTTCTGTTCTTTATCCCTATAGTGGGACAATTTTTAGGAGTTATCCTTGTAATTCCCCTGATGGTATTGTGGGTCTATCTCATGGTAAAGGCCTATAAAGGCGAGGAATTCAGACTTCCTGTTATTCAGGATGTCGTTAAAAAAGTTGAACAGTCAGTGAAATAAAAACTTTTACGATCGTTAATAGAATTGCTCTAGACCACACCACATAATTCTTTTGTTGGAAGTATATTACCTCTTTTATTTTCTCGGTTTTTTGATCGATATTGCGGTTGATGGATCGGTTATCAAAGGGATCCAGCTAGAAAGTAGTGCAAGTTCTGTCTGCAGATATCTGTATTTGCTCTTCCGAATGTTCAGGATTCCAGCAGAAATACATGTCTTGAAATTCCCAAGTTCTTACATAGACATAAGGCGAATCTCCGCTGTTATTGTAGTGAAAAAGGCAATCCTGATTTCCTTGTCCTGTAGACATGCTCGCGTCACAAACTTTGTGAATTGGGACACCTTGAACTGAGAAAGTTACACTTAGATCATCGGCACCGGTGCATTCCTCGATTTCCCTAAGACCATCTCCCCATTCCAAGAGTTCCTCACAATTGGGATATCTGTCTTCCACAGCTTCAAAATAATTTATAGTGTTAATGATCTTAGCCATGGCCGCTCTTATTGAACCATCATTGGATCTCCTTATAATCCTGTCCGGATTTATTAGCATAATACCTATACCCACAATTATGGATAAGAGCGTTGTTACTATTATGATCTCAATCAGAGTGAATCCGCTAAAAGATTGCCTCTGTTTTTGATTTTTTCCCATCTAATCTTCTTTAAATCTCAAACGCAAAAAATTTTATTATGGTTCAGACCTAAAATGTCTTTTAAGTTCTTTATTCCTTTAAGGTTGCAGTACTCCTTCTGTCTCTCCTTCAACTGCTATGACAACATTTTCCACAGTTGCGAATTGCATCAAAGTCTGTTCTATCTGAGCTCTTATGGCTATAACAGTACATGATCCTGCCGCTGTGTCCATTTCTTCGCTAAAATTAGCTGTTGCCACCCCGTTCGCGATCTCCAGGTCTATTAGAGTAGTTCCTTCCGGGATGCTGGTAAAATATCCCTGCATCTCCTCTTCAGCCGTGGGGCCTCTTAATAATTCTTCCAAAGCAGCTCTGCCCACAGCCTCCGTTTCGGGAATTTCTCTGCGCGCAGGGAAAACCGCGTCACACTCTTCCTCACCTAATTGGTTAAAAAATACTATTACTATCATGGTCTCTTCTTCAGGCGGTGCCGGAGGGACGGGTAAATCATTTACCACATCGTTTCCGTTTGGAACAATTTCTTCAGGGATGTCTTCTACTTGCCCTGGATACAGAAAATAGAATAGAGCTCCCGCAAGACCGATTACCAAGACAGCAAGTACTATTATCAATGTGTTCTTGGATCCGTTATTCATGTAAAAACTCCTTTCAAAGTCAATTTTATAATTTGGCTTGTACATGTATTTAACACCATGGACCGGATAATTTTATTTTGGGGATATCAAATTGTGTTACAATTTGAAAAACATTGATTATATTCTTATGAATCTACTGAAAAGAACAATACATTTTGTAGCTAATGGTTTAGCGGTTCTGGTTAGCGCTGAACTGCTCGAGGGAGTTCAGGTAGCTGATTTTTGGATAGCCTTGCTAATAGTTATTGTTGTATCGATATTAAATATTTTAGTAAAACCCTTTTTGCTTCTATTTTCCTTACCCATCAACATATTAACACTAGGCCTTTTTACCTGGGTTATTGATGCCGCCTTGGTAATGCTAGCGGCGTTTTTGATTCCGGGTTTTGTGGTATCGGATTTTCTAACAGGTATACTATTTTCATTTGTTTTGGCTCTGATATCGTTTATCTTTGATAGATTGTTGAACGTAATCTTCTAAAGACCGGATTTGCTCTCGGTCTTTTTCAAAAAATTTTCTTGGGTGGTTATTATTTAGTTTTATTTGTTTGCATCGTCACATCGAAAAGTGTTTTACTCTCTCTTGATGAAGTTGTTATACTTTTCTTATGGTCAAGCTATTTAGATCTGGAATAGTCATAGTTCAATTTCTTTTAGTTACCTATTTTTTTTCT
>PXDX01000006.1 GCA_003564915.1 candidate division WWE3 bacterium | reverse complement strand
TCAGGTTTTGTATATCAATATCGTCACTAGTAACTAACCACTCCCTATCCGGAAAGCTTTCTTTTACAGATTCTTTAATGGCACTTAAATACTTTTCAAATTTTACGGGGGGTAGGTTATTCCGGTTTACTTTTATCCAGTACAGTTCTTTCATTGTTTCTATATCTCAGTATGCTACTATTATTTACGCGAGAATTTCAACAGTGATTTTTGTAATCCCTCTCTAGATTTAATTACACGCCTTTGCGCTTCATTACCTGATATAGTCGTTTGACAAACTCTTCCTCGTATAGTGCGTCGGTAGAAGCGGTCATTAGGTCACTACGCAAAATCTCAATCCCAAAAATTTCCACAGTATTCCACTGCCTTTGCCATCCTTCTGAGAAATATCTTTCTCCGTGTTCTTCTCTGAGCTTTTCTATTGTCACGCCAGTACGTTCGATAAACAGCTTAACTCTTTCGTATTCATCTTCACTTCCGAATATGTTTTTATTATATTTGCCTCCCGAAAGTATGTAGTTTTTTACACGTGAATCAACCAGTGCTTCTCTTACCATAGGTATAAAAGAATCTGCGGCTAATTTCCATCCGGGATTACAAGAACCCTCGGCCAAAACGTTTCCTTCTTTATCTCTAAATATCGCTTTCGTTGGTAAACTCATAATCAACTCCTTATAGTTTTGATGTTCTTTTTATTCTTCGTTTTAACCACTTTTTCGCTCTTCTCGGTGGTACGCTTTTTGTCTGAAGGAGCACACTCCTGATTCCATTATACTTAGCTACCACAATTTTCATGAGATGGTTAGCTTTCCAGCTTCCACTCACCCTTGACTACGTGAATCAACGTTCGGTGACCGTCAGGGTAAATAACACAGTGAGTATGTAGCCAGCTTGAGGGGCCGCTAGCATACTCTAAATTCAACATAGCACTCAACCCTACTTGATACACTCCTTGAAAGATGCCCGGAGTATGAGAATGTCCTATAATTAATTTGGGTCCAACTTTAGAGAACGATTTTATACTGCCGCGTGATCCATTCGGGCCTATGTCTCCATGAAACCCTATTTCAACATCTTTTACTACAAAAGATTCGTCTCTGCGTAAGAACTTTGTTCTATCTGTTCTGCGTAATCCCGTTTGTGATTCAGGGTTTTTGCACCAGAATTCAAACGGGTCTATAGTTTGAAATCCCGTTGCAGTCTTATGTAGATTTTTATACTGATAATATTTCATATAATGATAGAATGCTGCGTTTTCCGGATCGGTTTTGGGATCAGCTTCTCGCAACCATCTATCAAGTGCTTCATCGTGGTTAGACTTGATAACCAAATTCAGCATTCCATCTCGGGAATGCTTATCAACGAAATCTGCTGATATCTGCAAGGACTCTTCAACATTATTTCTGCCAAAGTGATGTTTCCCATAGCTCAGCAAGTCGTTGCCCCTGTGATGGTGATTACGCGCATAGAAATCTTCTAAGTCGTGAATTGCCCAAACTTCCGGTTGTAGGGTATTCATAATGGAATTGTCCTTAGTATAGGTTGCATTCTCTACGAGTGGATCGTGAAATTCGGCGTGGATGTCTCCCGTTACGAGGGCTGCGACTCTATGACCGGTGCTCGAAGAATCCGGGGTATAATATGTGTCCAAATCGAAAAACGCGCCTGTACTCTCATCCGCATGAACATGACGCTGAAAAAACCTGTCCCCGTCAATTTCTACAATAAGTGCGGCTAGAGAGTGATTAAACTTGCCCTTATGTCCAGCTTTACTGTCGGTGTAATTGGGTACTGTTACTGCACCCGATGTAGAAAGAATTTTAGGAAATTTCTGTGCCGGTGTGGGGATTGTTTTAAGTTCCACTGCGGGATGGCCAAATACCGCTGAATCTTCTCCGGTATAACCATCGAAGCCTGACAGCGGGCTTACTGCTGTAGGCTGTATTTTAATATGGCCGACAAGACGAAAATGGTCATTTAGTTTTGTGTGTTTATCCTGAAGATACGGCTCTATTCGAGCATCCCAATAATCCAAGTCTTTACTTGTTTGGCTCCAAATCGAAGAAGGGTTGCGATATCTATAGGGAATTACCAACAGTTGAGCATCCATTTCTTCACAGTATCGCAAAATGCTAGCGAAAAACTTTTCGTGGATCGGTGTAGCGTTCTGTGCCGAAGTAATTACGTATCTCTTTTTTTGTGGTTTATCCGTTGTTTCTTCGAGAGTAAAACTGTTTTTCGCCTTCTTCAAAAACGATACGTGTTTATTATACTTGTCCATTTTATCCTGCGAAGCGATGTAAGTACTCTCATCATCCTCTAAAATAGGCAAGTCTAAACCGCTGTGATGGTAAACCGAAAGTCTGCGCCTTCTAACGCTATCAGGTTTCAGCCCTAAAATAGTTGCAAACTCTTGTCGCGTTAGCTTTGCGTGTAATGCAGCTTTGTAGCGCATTATAAATTTTTCCATGTTTTCTACTCTTGAATCCATAATTTTTCCTTTTTTGGTCTTAACATTCTGCGAATAATCTCAAAAACTTGCTCGACGTTTCAATGAAAAAGCGTAACTTAAAAGACGAGTTTTTCTTTTCTGCTTTGGTTCTTAAGTGTAATAGTTTAACACCTTCAAATAAAAAATTCAATCGAGGTGTTATATCAGAGCTTTCAATCTCTATAGAAGAAAAGTTGTTTATGAAGCTTGGATCTTTCAACTTTCTAAAATTTATGACGGTAAATCCGTTAGTCTCTAAGAGGACTGCATCATCTAAAAGTCCATAATGCTTTTTAATTCCGGTTAATAACGAATACAATGCCATGGGATTGGCGCTTAAAGACTTCCCAAGTTCCTCATATATTTTTGTATACAAAGTAGCAGCCTGATCTTCATCAAATGGGTGAGAAACCATGCGAGAAAAATGAGAGAGTCTTAGCGATTCTTCTGGGAAGAATAGTGACAGATAACCCATGTGTCGAGAAACCCCCCCATCATATTCTAATTCGCGTATCCCTATATTTGCCGAAAAACTCAATATCGGGGTCAAAATGAAATTGAATTTGTGCAATGGAACAGTGTCTTCGTCTAGCAATAGTATGTGACTTCCATCCGTAACTACGCCCGAAAAATTAAATAGGGTGTGTAAATGATGCATAGTTGATAAGATGGGGAGCTTTAAATTTGCAATCGGTTCGAAATCCTGTCCACTGCTCGTACAAATGTCAAAATCGTCAACGTTGTCATTGAGCAGATATAACCGTGCTGCTTCGGTGAAATATTGTGAAACCAACCGTTTCTTATTTTCAATCATCATCACTATTCAATACCTCTCCATCTATCGGAGTTTCTTGTTCTTTCATTTTCTTTGCTAATCTGACCGCCTCATTCCTGTCGCCTGTGAAAACGTAATTAGTTGTATTGTTAGCACCTTTAGTAGATGTCTTTTCTTTTACTGTCAGTTTGTCTTTATGTTCTTTTTGTTTTGCTTTTGAATTCACCGCATTCAGTCCGGTGTTGAGGTATGCTAGAGCAACTTCCGCTAACCTTGCACGGTACTTTGGCTCCACTCCGTCGAGTAAGGCTTCAAGGTTTATATATCCACCCATAGCCTTTTCAAAAATTTCTTCTATTTGTTCTTCTAATTCCTTGTCCTTGGGATCGTAATCTTCATGTGGTATTATTTCCCTCCCTTCATACTCCAGTTTTTCGACTTGTAGAGGTTTTATGTTCAGAAACTCCTCTAAGGCGTGAGCACCCTTCTTAACAGGCTTGGAGTCATTTTCGTAATCGTCATCAATCACGATGATACTCCCCCAAAATTTTATTAAATGCATCCCTCTTAGCTGCTAGGGCTACTCGGTAAACCTGAAGTTCGTAATTTTTTTGTGCAATATCATCTCGTAGTTTGTCGATAACTTTCATATGCATCCTATATTTTTCATCTAAACTACTCACCGGAACTATAGAACCATTTGGTAATCTAACTTCTTCTGTTTCTTCCACGTTTACTAACATCTCAATCTCCTATTTGTAGACTATCCATATAATCAAGTAGGTCTTCATTATTGTCTTCCTCTTCATCCTCATCAGAAAAGTCTACTACTACCTCTCTAAGCTGCTCTACTTTCTTCGATATCTTCTTGTCTTCTTCCTTATCCAGATTAGGCAAGTCAAGTTCTCCGTCTGCTACTAACTTATTTAAGAATTTCGACTCTTTAGAGTTAGTTTTTGCCTTCTTATTTATGCCTATATTTTGAAGTAGCGATTCTACACTATCAGGCTTCTCGTGATTAGACACTTTCAAAGAACCATTATCAAACCCTAGGGCCACCTTTTTTCCATGGCCGTCGCTGTATCTCGTTTTCAGGAAGTATGCCAACATTGTTCCATTTAATCGCATACCGCCGTCCATATACAACGATATCCATGCATCACAAATGTCGATCTTGCTCATGCCCCCTGCGATGGCACTGTGGTCTGGTGAAGTCATCTTAAGTGCGTCTCTATTCTGTTGAGAGGCACTCCACCCTATCATATCATACGCATGTAGCAGTTCGTAAATCTCTTGGGACTTTTCTCTATCTTGCTCTGACAATCCTTTATTTTTTACGCCACCAATTGGTTGTAGGAGATCGAGGTAATCAACGATTAGAACGTCGGGGGGTTTTTTCATTTCTATTTCATACTGCTTAATATAAGCTCGTATAGAATTTGCGGTAGAACCTATCGGAAGTCGGATTATCCTAAAATCACCTGCGCCGTATTTTTTGAACTCTTTTATTTTTTCAGCAATCTCTAGCACCTTCGACTTCCAGATTCTATGAGATTCGTCCGTCATAATAAAAGCTTGGCGGAGAAATATCATATCCGCCGGAAGTTCCAAAGATATATAACAAACATCCAACCCCTGCAAAACGTAGTTATTTGCGAGGTTGGAC
>PXDX01000108.1 GCA_003564915.1 candidate division WWE3 bacterium | reverse complement strand
GGATATTTCTCAATCCGAAGTAGCAAAAGCACTGGGTGTGAGTCGCGGGTTTGTGAGTAACTTAGAAAACGGAAAAACGAACCCGACACTGACAACCATTAGTCGACTAGCAAATGCAGTCGGAGTAACAGCAGATAAGCTTTTAAAATAATATGGCAATCAAGAAAACAACGAAAAAGACTGCGAAAAAAGCTGCAAAGCCGCACAAGGATATTGCTCTTGAAAGCTATGAACACAAAACTGACAAGCGGAAGAATAATCCAGCTGTAGGTTTGGTAACAACCCAAACCGATAAGGAAGAAGGTCGTACTACCTACAAGTACGATCCGTACCTTGATCCTCAGCTGATGTGGACTGGTAAGGAGGAGCGTAGCGAATTTGATGTACCGAATGTATCGCTTCACGTTCACGAACGTGTTGATCCTCGTACCATTGCCAAGTCGTTTATGAAAGAAAAGGAGCAATCTCTCCAACCCTCACTTTTTGATACAGGGAGAGATATGCCTCTTTCAAAAGCTGTTCACTTTTATTCTCACGAAGAACAATGGGCTAATAGGCTTATTGCAGGTGACTCTCTGCAAGTAATGCACAGTCTTCTCTATAAAGAAGGAATGGCTGGTAAATTACAGATGGTTTATATTGATCCGCCCTACGGAATCAAGTACAACTCTAACTTTCAACCGTTTACAAATAAAACACAAGTAAAAGATAATAACGATGCAGATTTACCAGGTGAACCTGAAATGATAAAAGCTTTCAGGGACACTTGGGAGCTGGGTATCCACAGTTATCTGACATATTTGAGAGATAGATTAAAGTTGTCTCGTGACTTACTCTCCGATTCAGGAAGCTGTTTTGTGCAAATAGGTCAAGAAAATTTAGGAAACGTCATTGAGTTAGTTGGCGAAATTTTTGGACCACAAAACATCGTTTCTGTAATTACATACAGAACGTCAGTGGGCCTCGGTTCAAAATTGTTAGATGGCGTTTCCAACTATATTGTTTGGGTAGCTAAAGATATAAATCAAGTGAAATACAGACAACTATACAAAGAGCTTGAGCTTGGTAAAGAAGGTGCGACTAGGTATAAGATTGTCGTTGAGCCAGATGGTACTGAGCGACCTATTACTAAAGAAGAACTTGGGAATCCAAAAATTTTAGAAAAAAATAAATGCAGAGTCTACTTTAAACAAGGTCTAACATCGCGCAGTGGCGGAGACACATCCTCTTTTCCTGTAGAATTTGAAGGAAAGGAATATCGTCCAACTGCTGGAGGTTGGAGAACGGGCCAAAAAGGAATGGCAAATCTTCTTAAATTTAATCGTGTTGCCATTGAAGGAAGGAGGCTAACTTTCAAAAAATTCTTTGATGACTTTGGTTATATAGCACTGACAAATTTTTGGGATGATGTAAGTGGCGGTGTTTCTAGCAGGACTGATCCTAAAGTATATACAGTTCAAACATCGACTAAGGTCATAGAGAGATGTATGCAAATGACAACAGATCCAGGAGATTTGGTGTTTGATCCTACCTGTGGTTCAGGCACAACTGCATATGTGGCAGAACATTGGGGTCGCAGATGGATTACTTGTGATACTTCAAGAGTTGCAATTACTGTAGCACGACAAAGATTAATGACTTCTAAGTTTGATTATTATGAACTTGCCAGACCAGAAGAAGGCCTCAGAAGTGGTTTTAAATACAAAACTGCTAAACAGATTACTTTAGGCACTATTGCAAATGAAGCCGCACCAACTGAACGAACGCTATATGATCAGCCAGAAAAAATAAAAGATATAGTTAGGTCTACAGGACCATTTACACTTGAGGCTGTACCTACGGTTCGTGTTAAACCTTTCGATGGTAAGCTACCTGATTCATTATCAGAAAAAGACCTTGCAAAGAATGGTCTTACTGCATCAAACCAGAAGTGGATCGATGAGATGCGATCTGCTGGAATTCGGGCAACTGGTGGAAAGCTAATCGAGTTTGCTTTGGTGAATCACAAAGAAGGTTCCTCGTACATTCACGCTGAAGGTGATGTACGTGAAGAGGACGGAACTTTATCTAAGGCAAACATTGTGTTTGGAAACGATAGCGGTCCACTTGAGCAGCGCCAGGTTGAGCTAGCATTACGGGAGACGATGGAAGAGAAAGACCGTCCAACATATCTTATTTTTGCTGCGTTCCAGTTTGATCCTGAAGCTGCAAAGGATATCGACCAGGTCAAAATTGATGGGATGACTGTGCTAAAAGTGCAGATGAATACAGATCTCCTTACTGAAGACTTACGTAAAAAGCGCTCATCGAATGAAAGCTATTGGCTCATTGGTCAGCCAGCTATCGACATTATCAAAGCTGATGATGGTAAGTACCAGGTGCAGGTTCGTGGTTTTGACTACTACAACCCTGCCACAGGCGAGTTTGACTCCGCTGGTGTGAACCGTGTTGCGATGTGGATGCTTGATACTGATTACGATGAGCGAAGTCTCTATCCAACCCAGGTCTTCTTCCCTCAGGGAGATAATAAGCGTGATTGGACCAAGTTGGCTAAAGCATTAAATGGCTCTGTAGATGAAGAGTTGCTGGAGTTTTTCTCTAGCGATATAAGCTTACCGTTCAAGTTAGGTGAGCATAAAAAGATAGGCGTAAAGATCATTGATGATCGTGGTATTGAGTCGCTCGTTATTAAAGAAGTGAAATAGTATGGCTAAGCAAATTGAAAAACTGATCGTAAATAGTCCATACGTTGAACCGCAGCAGTATTGGACATACCTAACTGA
Source organism: candidate division WWE3 bacterium (assembly GCA_003564915.1). Taxonomy (GTDB): domain Bacteria; phylum Patescibacteriota; class WWE3; order UBA101185; family UBA10185; genus T3SED10-354. The sequence goes on along the minus strand of PXDX01000108.1, from coordinate 2,183 downwards.
AACCCAAGAATTTGAACTGCGTGAAGGACGGCGAGAGGCTGGTTATTACCGAACTGCACAGAAGAAAGCTGATACCCAAGGTGAGCTGGGAGAGTTCTATCAGATCGCTCTCGTTAACACTATTCGGCCGCGTGTAAAAGCGTGGCGAGAAGCTGGTTATCCTAATGTGACCCGCGTTACGCGCGACCTACTGAAGTATTGGCACAATACAGAAGCGCGCCGCTACCAGCCTTTCTTCTGTCAGATGGAGGCAGTTGAGACTGCTATTTGGCTTTCTGAGGCTTCGGATGCAGATAAGCAAGGAATAGATATTCCTGTTGATGCTGATCTGCAGCGCTGGTGCTTTAAGCTTGCTACTGGTACAGGAAAAACGGTTGTGATGTCGATGCTTATAGCGTGGCAGGTATTGAATAAGCTCGCTAATCCTAAAGACACTCGCTTCACCAAGCACATCCTGATTGTTGCGCCTGGCATTACCGTCAAAGACCGTTTACAGGTTCTCCTTCCTGAACGAGAAGATAACTTTTACAGCGCGTTCGGTATTGTTCCTACTGACATGTGGCAGGACTTTTTGGAAGGAAAAATTCTTGTTACCAACTGGCATAACTTAGCTCCGATTCGTGAAGATAGTGGTCCAAAGGTGGTGAAAAAAGGTCCAGAAAGTGACGAAGCATTTGTTAAACGGGTTCTGTCTGACTTCAATGGTGCAAAGAATATTCTTGTTATTAATGACGAGGCTCACCACTGCCATCGCCCTGATCCAGAAGAAGATATCTCTAAAGAGCAAAAAGAGGAAGCAACTATTTGGGTTACAGGACTTGATCGTATTAATCGCGCTAGAGGAATATTAAAAGTCTTTGACTTATCTGCCACTCCATTTAAACCCACGGGCAAGAATAACCGAAGTGAATTACTATTTCCGTGGATCGTAAGTGACTTCGGTCTTTATGATGCGATTGAAGCTGGATTAGTCAAAACTCCAAAGATTGCTGTACGTGATGATGCTAAGCAGAACGTAGAGAACTTCAATCAAATTCGTCCGAAGCTCTTCCATATTTATCCTGAGGTGAAGGATGACTTAAATCGTAAAGACGAAAATGCAGGACTGCCTGACTTGGTTAGAACTGCACTTAGTATCCTGTCTGCTGACTGGTTAAAGGAATTTGAAGCTAACACTTTGTCAGTGCCGCCTGTAATGATTTCTATTTGTAACAATACCGCAACTTCACTTCGACTATACAACCACCTTGCGTCTGGTGGTTATGGAGTGCCTGAAGAGTTGCAGGATATGAGTAAAGTGCTTCGTATTGATCAAGACGCTCTTGATAAATTGGAAGCAGACAATGCTGGTGGGATGTCTAAATCACAACAGGAACTAGTAGCGAACGAACGTGAGCGATTTAACTCTGTTGGTAAGGACGGAAAATCTGGTGCTGATGTGCGGGCTGTAATTGGAGTTAATATGCTCTCAGAAGGATGGGATGCTAATAACGTCACTCACATCCTCGGACTTCGCGCTTTTTCTAGTCAGCTACTTTGTGAACAGGTTGTAGGTCGTGGCTTGCGACGTATGTCCTATGACACAGATGAGGACGGTTTGTTCACTCCTGAATACGTGACCGTATTTGGAGTACCGTTCACAATCTTGCCTGTAGAAGGAAGTGGAGAAAACCCGCCTAAACCACCAAAGCCAAAGACGAAAATTGAACCAATTCAGGAACGAAAAGATAAGGAGATGCGCTGGCCACAAGTGCTTCGTCTAGAGCGTAAATTGAACTACTACCTCACTGCTGACTTAGAAAAAATTGATAAGCTGACACTCTCCGCTGAAAATACTCCGACCTTGGTGGACGTTGCTCCAGTAATTGAAGGACACCCTGATTTCAGCAAAATTTCCTCTGTAAGCCTTGATTCGCTCGCAGAGCAGTATCGCTTCGAAAGTGAGCTAATGCGGGCCGTAGCGCAGCTTGTAGAACGAAATAAGGACAATTGGGACGGCGACAACGGCAGCAAGTTTACACAGATCTATACTATTATCGAAAAGTTCATTGAGTCCGATAAGCTTGATATTAAAGGTCCAAAAGATGATCCAAAATTCAAGCGCATTATCCTTACACTGAATATGCAGAAACTGGTGGAGCATATTCAGCAATTCATTCATCAGAGCAGTTCAGAAGATCCAG
>PXDX01000038.1 GCA_003564915.1 candidate division WWE3 bacterium | reverse complement strand
GTGGAGGGAGGACCCCCTGCATACAGGCGCTTTTTTGTGGAACAAATAATTAAGTAATTTCAAACCGCTCCTATACGCTATAATTAATTCATGCCCAGATTAAATCCTGCCGCAAGATTAGGGGAGAAGGGTGAGCCTCCTAAAAAGGAAGAGAGAAAATCTGAAGAAGAAGTTGTAATATTTGCAAGAGAGGATGAAACTCCTGAAGAGTTTTGGGAGAGAGTAGAAGCTTTGGGGAAGTCTCTTGCAGAATCTGTGATTTCCGAAGAAACCTCTGCGGGAGAAGATCTTCCAGGGGGAAAATATTCTCTATCTCCAGAAGCTGAAGCTAAGTACGTCGAATGGAGGGAGAAAAGTGAGGACAGAGTTTCAAGAGTCGAGGCTGCGTTGGAAGAAATAGAAACAAGTGTTTCAGGGGAAGATATTGTTAATTCATATATGGAATTGCTTGAAAGGGAAGTTTATCCCGAGTTTGAGAATAGGATGATTTTTTTAATTCTCTATAGTGATCATGATGAGAGTAATTCAGGAGGTCATGTTCAATATATGAATGATTTGTTGCTTCCAACTTTACGGTCCCTTGAAACCAAGATGGTAGGTGAATCACAAGATATTAAGGCAAAAGCATTGGTGAGACTTCTGGATTTCACGAAAAGAAAATTTAACACTGATCATCGGGTTTTTAATACTCATAGATATGAATTTGCAAAAAGCTTGATCAATATAGGTGGTTTGAGAGCTTTACCACATGTACAGGAAATGTTTGATGACCTGTTTGAAAAGATTAAGGAAGATGAAGATAGATTTACAAGAATAATGCAGAATGAGCTGGGTATATCTCCGGATAAGGATATTGTTTGGGCTTTTGATCGGGAAACGGGAGCGTTGGGTTATTTTCCACGGGATAGAATATCCGACATAGTAGTGCCTGTTGGCCCACAAAATGACGAAGAGTTTTTTACTCCTGAAGCTTTAGAATTTGGTTCTCACGATCATCTTATGCTTCACAGGGATTTGGTTACTTTTTTAGGAGAGCAGGGAAGAGGATCAGACCAGAAAAGAACCGAAGTACTCGAATTTTTAGGTGAGTTTATGAAGTACAACTCTCACGGTGTTTTAGAAGAATACGTAAGAGTGATAGAAGATTTGGGTGTTAATCATGCGATCCCTTATTTATTGGCTAATCTTAAGGGCGAAGATGTGCTAAAGAGGCGTATGAGCGCTGAAATTCTCTTTAGATTAGAATTGGGTCGAGTAGAGGTGGGTAAGAATGGGGTTGGATATCTGGGAAAACTATACGATTTGCGAGAATATAATGACCCCGATTTTTTTGTAAGGAGACTAAACAATTCTGGTCTGATGGGGGTTCTTTCCGACGAGGAAGACCAAATTAAAGGAGTTTTCTCTTTAGACTTAGAAGCGCAAGAGAGGGTTGTCAGAGCTGAGGTGAGATATTTGCTTTCCGAGGAGCTTTTTCTTCCAAAAGCCGATGAAACCGATTTTGAACTAGAGCAACGAGAAAAATACCTTCAGTTGTTTTTAGACAATTACGAAGGAATATTTAATGACGAATTTTTTCAAGGTACAGGTGTACGCCTAAATTCTTTGGATTTACATGAACAAGGATGGTTCTTACTCACTTATATGGAGCTTTCTGAAGAGGTGGGAGATAATCCGCAAAAATTAGAACGATTAAGGGCTTTTGTAAGAAAATTTGGAGAATATGGACTAAAGACCTTTTTGGCTTTGGAATACGGAGGTTCCGGCGAGGATATTTTAGAATTCGCAGCAAGCCACGATTTAACGGATGAGGAAAAAAGAGCTGTATTTAAAAACTTTTACGCAATTGCCAATGAAGCCTTTAATTGGAGAGGGATATTCAATCAAGTTGAAGATAATGTTGGTTGGGAGTTTGCTCCGCAAGTACACGAAGCCTTTGTAAGAAAGAATGCTGAGTTTTTTAAAGCTGCGCAAATGATAGCAAGAGGGGAAGCTGAAGACGTTACTATAGGGGAGTTATTGGAAAAGATGAATACTATTGCTTTTTCTATGCGTATATTAAAAGGTCTACATAAGGCAGATGCGTCTTTGGAATTAGAACAGAATCCCCAACATCAAGGAGAATATAACTCCGAAGGAAATTGGGTGGAAAAAGCCACGAGTACTTACATCCTGCGGGATAAGAAATCCGGTGCACGTGTAGTTGTGTCCGTTAGACCGATTCCTACTGTGAAGAGAGGTAATAGGGCAGGGGGAGAGGCCCGCATAAATTTTAAAGTAACAAATCCGGAATCCGGAGATCAAACTAGGATAGCCTTCGATCTTAGTGACTACGGTGAGTACGCCGGTGCAGAAGAAAAACCTCCTGTTGTTTCTTTGGATTTAGGAGTAGGAAAGCCGGATAGGGAAGAGGGTATTTGGCCTTCACAGAGAGTTGGTAGAGTTCTAGGTCTTGTTGAAGGATCCGAGGGCGGTCATAATGAACTTTCGTTTAAACCGGAGACAGCTGGTCACTTTCCGAAGGTAGCGGAACAATTTAGAAATTATATGGAAACCAAGTTTGTTGAAGAGGTTTAAATTTCGCGTTTTAAAGATTCTTCTGTTAAGAAAATTTAGAAGGTTATTCTTGCTCCCAGTCCTTAACAATCTCTTTGTGTTCCGGAGTTGAGTATTCCCAGATAAAATCAAACAGAACCTTAAAAGTATTGGTTACATCTTCGTGATCTATTATTGTAATAACAATGTCTTCTTTAACTGTAGAGATAGCTGTTTTATTACCGTAGATTAGGATTTGGGCCGGAAGCTCAAATTTAAAGTTTTTAATGAATCTTTCCTCTACTAGGCGGTGTTTATCGTATTTTGTATATAAAACTTTAGCTTCTTCAATATCTTCTAAAGGTCCGATTACTTTAGCATGAATACCTCTTTTTACTTGTTCTACAATCTGCTCAGCAATAATATCGTCAATTTCCTCTTTATAGTCATCATAAGTTGATCTTAAGAGTAGGATATCAGCTCCCGTTTGGTTAACATCATCATAGAGTCTTTTTAGACCCTTTAGGCCTTCGTAATATGTAACCAAAGGTTTGTGCTCTATTAGTGTGAATTGGGATTGCAAGGAATTTAGGAGAATTTCATAGTTTAATTTGGCATGTTTTATCATTTGGGATTTTCTATCCAGGAGTTTTTCTATTTCTTTTGGAGATTTAGGGAAGTATTTTGTGGTGCTTTCTTCTTTAACTTCTTCCACTAGATTTTGCTGCTTTAGATTATCCAAGATGTTGTAGAGGTTAGTTCTGGGCTGTCCGGATTCTCTGGCTATTTCTAAGACGGTGAGACCTCCGTTGTTTAGTAGGGTAGTGTATACAGCGGATTCCTTTTTATCCAGTCCCGCTTTTTCTAGTAGATCATTTAAAAGACTCATAAATACATGTAAACATATTTTACGATACTTGTCAAAAGACTTGACAATGTATATATCCTGTAGTAATATATACCCATGAAAACAAAGAGAGGTGTGAGGGATTACGATTTTCATGTTGTCAGGAGACTTGACAAAGTATAATAAATAACCTATAATACATACAGCAGGTTGAGAAGAGATAAATTGAAAACTTAATAAAAAGCAGGGTTCCTACCATTATCTTAGCTATTAAAAGACAATTAATAGAGGATAATCTTCAGATATATAATAGTATTTAAGAAAGCTGAGATTTGGTAAGAACTTTTAGTTAACCTAGAATGTTCTTTTCAGATCTCGGCCTTTTTAGTTTTGGAGGTCTTTTTGATTTCCGAAGCGGGTCAGATTCCATATAGATGTATATATGGAGAAGATTTGGTAAGTAGTTTATTAAATCTTTCTTTTGTAGTTATTTCCATTGCTTTTTTAGCCGTATCAGGAGTATACCTTCTGTACGTTGGAGGTAATTGCAAAACGTTATCGGTATCTGTCCTTAGATGTTAAGGAAGTGTGGCCAAAATTAGTAGAGTAAATCAGATTTACATCGAAATCTTGCTTTTAGTCGTAGATATTAACTTGTTTACGAAGACCTACCCTTCGTCATTCTGCCAGATAGATTAATGGAGAAGACGTGTCAAAGTGCGGTAAGTACTTTGACAACTCAGGTAAATGTGAGCAAGCGCGAACATTTAGCTGTGTTTTACAAGTTCGCAGAACTTGTAAAGGAGTAGAGATGGATCATTTGCTTGATTTGTTGTAAGCGGATGATCTTCTGACTGAGCTTTTATACATATATAAAAGTATGAAGGCTCAGATTAGAAGGAAAGGGTTGATTGGTGAGCACAGGAGTTAGACACGCTCCATTTGGAGTTTGGAGTGTTCCTACCGTTCCTGCCCGTCTTGTTCTGTGCTCACGGTTCTTTGACAACTAAGAGAGGAGTGGATAAACGAATTTCAACCTTTTGGAGTTTGGTTATCCCCTTACTCTCTGAAGTATTAGGGAGTACCGGTTGTGGCAACACGGCTGAGCTTTAGGGGAGAAAGGAGGTTTAGAAATGGACCTCAAAGGGGCGATCCTTCGCGTCTTGGACGCGAAAGGTCGCAGCCGGAGTCCGGAGGCACTGGCGGACATTTCCGCCAGTCTTCTGGATGGCCTTCTCGGCCACCTAGGCGCGGTCGGCGCCTGGGTTGAAGCTGAGGAAGGTAAAGGGGCTGATACCACGGTTTACGTGGTTAAGGCTTATTACCTTTCTCGGCCTCCGAGAAAGGAATACGGTGTCGTCGCGCGTGCTTGGCAGCGCGACGGTCGGGTTGGTTTTGAGACCACCCCGGCACTTGATGAGCTTCTAAAGCGCGTCGGGTAGCCGTGTTCGACCACCCAACCGACCTACTTAGGCAACGATGCTTAAGCAGGCACATAGGAAACACTTCTGTGTGAGGGTTACCATGGCTCGCCCGCCAAGGCGAGGCTCCGCAGCCCCAGAGCAAAGTATTGGAAATGTTTTCCTCAAGGGGTTGACCGCTTGAGAGGAGAACGTGGAAGGCTTTAAACCTTCTTGTTCACTTGAAAAAATCCTTGGCCGAAGCCAAGGTCAGGTGTCAGATCTTTGACACTATGTACTAGCTGGATGTGGTTAGTGCATCCAATAGAAAGTAAGAGCCTTAAAAAGCTTTGAAATCAGTTAACTAACAAAGCAAGACACCCTTTGAGGGGAAAAATACATGACTTTTGTATTAATCCTCTCATTGGGTTCCATTCTCCGCTTAGCGGAGCTGATGAGTCTTCCGT
>PXDX01000082.1 GCA_003564915.1 candidate division WWE3 bacterium | reverse complement strand
CAACGGATTATTCTCGATTCCGGTAACATCATCTGAGACAAAATCATGTCCCAAAGTCCCTAAATAAACCGCTATAGTTGGGATGATCAAAAAAACGAGCTGAACCTTAGAATCCACAACCCACTTCTTAAAATCAAATTTTTTAATCTTTTTTTCAAACATGCTGTGTTAGTTGTATAAAAATACTTTTATCCGGTTAAATTCGGGTTTCAACAAGTCATATAAATTCGTTTCACTGAAAGGCAGAGGTGCCTTAAGATCTTAGATGAAACTTTGAAGGATATACTTTCCAAATACCAGGAAAAATATCGCAAGACTTGTCACCGCCATTACTAAAACAAAACCTGCTGCCAGATCCTTGACCACTTCCACCGATCCGTTCCTGTTTGGTTCAATAAAATCCATGAACTCCTCCATGACGGTGTTGATCATCTCTGCTGAAAGAAGAAGCCCTCCTGAAAGTATTAAAAGAGCCCACTCAGTTGTATTTATCTTATAAAAGAACCCCATCACTATTATCACAATAACCAAAAAGACCTGGATACGAAAGTTTGGCTCGTTAACAAGAGCGTGGAACACTCCTTTGAAGGCGAATCTGAAGCTTTCTGCTCTCCTTCTGGGGTGGTGTGATCTTATGATAGATCTTATCCTTAAGCCTAGTATATTTAGATCCCTCTTAACATCCCTATCCAGTTCGTCTTTCTCCAAAAAGTTAACCACAGTTACATGATACTACAACCAAACCGCAACTAAAAGATGAGAGTACAAGGGCTAAGACATCTTACTGAGAGTGGAAAATATATATGTATATATAGCCATGTAGAGGTTGATTAGATAGGAGACCCTAGAGATCGTGATTCTTTAACTTCACGTGCGTTCAATTTTAACAGTCTGTTCTAATGTTATATAATCTATACGGTTTTAGAAGAAACACATCCTTCTGCCTCCGTAGCTCAATGGATTAGAGTACTCGGCTTCGAACCGAGTGGTTGGGGGTTCGAGTCCCTCCGGAGGCGCCAATTGTGTTACAATTTATTTGTAATTAATAAATTAATAATTTTTAAAGGAGGTAACATGAAACCAATATTTACTTTTGCAGCAATATTTGTAATGCTGCCTTTGGCTTATGCTCAGAATACGGAAGCCCCCGCGGCGCCCCTTCTTGATTCACCTGAAAATGAAGTAGAGGTGGAAGAAGATGAGGCAAGGATCCAGATAATGGAGAGAGTTCGGGAAGAGGTCGGTAACACCGGCGATGATCTTAGAATTCAAATTATGGAAAGAGCTCAAGAGGAAACCAGCACCAGAAGGTATCTTGAAACTTTAACTCCGGCCGAGATTAGGGAGAGGGTACAAAACGCAAAGCAAAACATGAGCGAAGTTGCTAAAAGAGCAACAGAACTTGCCCAAGACCCGGATAGGTTTGGCGGAATAGGTGAGGAAATAAGCAGTCTAGCTCAAGAGCAGAACGAAGCTCAAAGGAGAATTGAGGAAAATTTCGACCTTGTAGAAAGAAGGACCGGAATTTTACGTTTTATACTTGGTCCTAATAGAACAGCTGTAGACAATCTTTCCTCTCTGCTAGAAGAAAACGAGGAGAGGATTTTGCAGCTAGAAGAAAAACTTGGCGAGGTAGATAACGAGGAGGCTAGGGAGGAGCTGGAAGAAATGATAGAAGCTCTGAAGGATCAAAACGTTGTTCTTCATCAAAAAATAGAAGACGGTGAGATGCCTGATAGAAGTATTTTCGGAATAATCACAAGCCTGTTCGCTCGTTTCCAAAGATAATACTTTAAAAACCGTTGTAGCAAGTACAAATATATACTTGACAAAATAGAGCTATCAGGACAAAATTCGGTAGAATCACAACTCTTAAGATCAACCAAGAGGAGGGATAGTTTAAAGGAGGTGAGAAATAAATGCTCACTAAAGAACAGATAAAAGAGTACTTATCACAAAATCCTGACTGGACATTACCCGAGGATGCTTCTCCAGAAGAAGAAACTATGTATGAAGAGGTTCTAGCGGAAATGGGTATGGGTGATGAGGGCTGGGATGACGACGAGGATTGGGATGATGATGAAGACTGGGATGACGACGAGGATTGGGATGATGATGAGGACTGGGATGATGAGGATCTCTAAAAGATATTTTGGAATAGAAAATAATTCATAAAACCCTCCGCACTGCGGAGGGTTTTTGATATAATCCCAAGGCTAAGATCATCTATGCGGGGGTGTAGCTCAGTGGTAGAGCAGCGGCCTCTTAAGCCGTTTGTCGTGGGTTCGAATCCCTCCACCCCCACCAAAAAGCCGGAGTGGAGGAACTGGTAGACTCGCAGTCTTCAGAAGGCTGTTCTCGCAAGGGAGTGTGGGTTCAAGTCCCACCTCCGGCACCAGTGCTATAATTACAAAGAAAAATTTGTTATTTTTGAAAATGTAACTATCACTAATATGTCTTTTGAATTTTTAGGCAGTACGTTTCTTTCAAAAGGCGTTCAACATAAAATGTTGCCTAACTTTTATGGGCGAGTGGCGGAATTGGTATACGCGCAGCCTTGAGGAGGCTGTGAGGTAAAACTCGTGCAGGTTCAAGTCCTGTCTCGCCCACCATTTAAGCTCCTCCTAGCTGTCCGCATGCAGCATCAATACTTTCGCCGAAATCCTGTCTTACTGTATTGATAATATTTTCACGGCTTAGAATGTTTCTAAATCTATCCAAGTCTTCTTGGGTAGTCTTTCTAAACTCTCCTGTAGGAATTCTATGATAATTGACTAAATTCACGTGAAAGAGGTATGAAACATCTTTGAAGGAATTAAGAAGAGCGGCTAGAGCTTCCGCGTGTTTAGGAGAATCATTGACTCCGCCAAGTAAAAGATAAACTATAAAAACCTTGCGGTTGGTCCTTCTGATGTGGTCAGCTAAGGCCTGCATGACTTCCGGTATAGGGTACGATACTGCCATTGGAATTAACCTTTCTCTTTGATCCTGGAAAGGAGTGTGGAGCGAAAAAGCAATGTTTATTTGTGGCAATTCCTCGGTCAATTTTCTTATACCGGAAATAATCCCTACAGTAGAAACACTAACATGACGGGATCCAACACCCAACCTCTTTTGATCTATCAATATTCTCAGTGCCTCAAAAGAATGAGGATTAACTAACGGTTCTCCCATTCCCATAAGTACGACATTATCGATCGGATTCCCCTTCTTTTTAAAGTACAAGACCTGATCGACTATCTCCTCCGGAAGTAAGTTTCTCCTTAGACCCATCTGACCTGTAGCGCAAAAAGCACAACCCATAGAACAGCCAACCTGAACGGACACACAGTAAGTATAACGACCGCTTTCATAGTGCATCTTAACGGTTTCCAGTTTACAATCGTCTTTTGTACCGAACAAGATCTTACAAGTCTGCTCGTTCTCCTTCCGATCGAGTTTACGGACAGACAGGATCTCATCGCCCAGCGCATCGGATATGATATCCCTCAACTCCTTTGGTAAAAAGAACATCTCGGAAAAAGCAAAAATCTCTTCATTTTTGTAAATCCCGTCCATTATCTGATCGTATCTATATTCGGAATAACCGTGAGTATTTAGTATTCCTTTAATCTTCGCGTCTCTTCCAACCATCTTTTAAATGATAACATCTAGTATAATGTCTCTATGAAAAGAATTCTTTCGGTATTGTCATTAATTACTGCGATTTTGGTTCTCACCTCCTTTCGAGCGGAGGCATCGCAAGAGATAATTGAAAACTTTGAAGTAGAAATAACGGTCAATCAGGATGGCACAATAAGTGTTACAGAAGAGATACTTTATGATTTTGGACAGAATAACAGGCGCGGTATATTCAGAACCATACCGGCAACAAAAACCAACGAGGAAGGTAGAAAATTCAGGATGGAGTTTGACAACTTCAAAATAACAGACGAGGCAGACCAGCCCTTAAAATTCACTCTGGACCGGAACCAAGATATTAATATTAGAATAGGGGATCCAAATGAAACCGTTACGGGTTTGCAAACTTATGTTATTAGCTACCAAGTTTCGGGAGCTCTAACTTATTTTGAAAACCATGACGAATTGTATTGGAACGCTATCGGCACCGATTGGGAAGTACCTATAAGAGACTCCCGGGTTATTGTAGAACTACCGGCCACTATATCTGGAGAAAATATTAATGCGGTGTGCTACACAGGGCCTAAGTTTTCTGAAGAGGAGGATTGCCAAATTGAACAAACTGACAACACTCTTGAGTTTAGATCCGAAGATGCTTTTCAGCCCGGTGAAGGTATCACAATAGTAACAACGTTTCCTAAGAATTACGTAGAAGTATTGGAGCCAACTCCTTATAGATCCGTTTCAAGTAACCTTATCGTCATCGGAGTAGCGGTCTCTTATTTGATGGGAAATGTGATTCTCCCTATAAGAAAGACCGTTTCGCTCATAAGACAAAGGAAAAGAATAAAAAATAATTCCCAGGTTGTTTCTGCCTGGTTTGATCCTCCTAGGAAAAAGGAGGGAGGCTTTTTCTCTCCCGGACAGACAGCGGCGATTACAGGGGATCTAAAACCTAGAATAGTTACTGCGGAAATAATCTATCTGGCGCAACAAGGGTATCTAAAGATAATACAAACCGATAATAAAGATTTCGGGTTCTCTGACATACGCGAGCCAGACGACAATCTTGAAGAGCACCAAAAGACAATCCTAAAGTCCTTAATAAATACCCAAGACACAAAAGTTACGCAAAATAATATCAACAGATCGCACCCAATCGGTTCAATATATAACGACATTGTCTCGCAAATATATAAAGAGCTTAAAAAAGAGAACATAACAGATAAAAATCATTTAAAATCCAGAAATTCTAATGTGATAATTGCTTTTTTGAGCCTTTTTATAGGTGGTTTTATCAATTTTATTGTTTATTTGATTGCAGCAATGAAAGAAAAACACCTTACTGATCAAGGAATAAAAGCCTATTCTGAAGCCCTTTCTCTAAAGAATTTCTTATCCTCCCAGAAAGAGCAGTTGGAACACCAAGCGCAAAACCAAAAATTTTTCGAAAGACTGTTTTCTTACGCTACTGCCTTTGGAGTTGAGAAAACCTGGGCTTCCAGATTTGAGGGTCTATTGAACCAAAAACCGAACTGGTATGAAGGAGATTTTACTGCTTCAAGCTTTCTTCTCTTAAGTTCAAGAATGAACAGAAACGTGTCCAAATCCGTGAACTACTCCAGAACAAGTTCTTCCGGATTT
>PXDX01000007.1 GCA_003564915.1 candidate division WWE3 bacterium | reverse complement strand
TGAGGGTCATATCGATTCTCTTAATTTTGTTGGACTGGTCGAGGTTATTCGTCAGTTCGACATTAAGATGGATTCAGCCGAAATTGGCAGCTTGGACGAAGTCCGTACTCCGCTTATGAACGCGAAGTGGGAGATCCCCACTGCCGCTGAGCCTGATCGAACTGCTGAGGAGCTTGTTGATGAAGTTGAACCTGAAGCGCAATCGGCTGCGCTTGACGAGGTTACGCCAGAAGATCAAGCGTTTGCACCTGAAGAGATCGAAGAGCCCGTAGAGCCGGAGACCGCGCCTGACGAGATCGAAGAGCCTGTTCCAGCACCTCGCCGTCGTAATTGCGGTTTGTTGTTGGCTTTTGGATTAGGATCCTTGATCCTTTTGATAGTTTTGTGTCTCACGGTTTCAGTTGTGTCATTCGCTCCGGATCGAATGGCAAACATCGCGAACAAAGTGTTCGTTGTTGTTGGGCTCGTTGAGGAACCGGAAACACCCATTGTCGAAGAGATCGAAGAGCGCGAACTCGATCTTCATTTGCCGCCAGGCGTTGGGGATACGATCAGGGCAAATGGGCAAGCAGCCCGAGTCGTTTTGGAGCGGTTGGTCGATCGCAAGTTAAGTCACGTGGATCTGCGGGACGATGTTGATCCCGGCGATGTCCGCGCCATTGTAATTCGTTTCGACCCCAAGGTTGTTGGCTCAATATCCATCATTCGTGCAGTCGCTGACGATCGGTTCTTGCAGTTCAAACAATGCACTTCTACGGAGTGTATTGACCTCTTGCCTTACCTTCGGATGGTTCGGGTAACCGAAACCGAACCAACAGGGAGTATTCGTGCCTATATGGTTGCACGAGGTATGGAGGACGAGGAGCAGAAACTGATGCAAAACAGCTATGCCGTACAGCTCAACATTGCCGGTGAGGAGGAAGTTTGGCTCGAAATTGTGGTCGAGGATGACCCCTCCCTTGGTGTTAAATCCGGTGGTTTGATTGCCTTTTCGCCTGATACAGATCCTTACACTTGGATCCCCACAGAAGAAGGCTTCGAGTTGTCCGAATAGCTTTTCAGTTGTTGAACCGAACCCACTCAATTCTTTTTGATTCGTTATTAGCGCTTTAGTTTAGCGCAACGAACGATGAAATTAGATGAAAGGTGGGTTCTTTTTTGCGGTTCAAAAAACGGGGATTGGGTACGTGGATGCCGATCATTTTAATTTGTTTATGATCCGGGTTAAAAATATAAAATTTATTCTATATTGCAATCGCTTTTTCTATCTGCACAAATCAATAAGCGGAAGGATTAAGAGTCCTATAACCTTATGAGTATTACCACTAAAACCCTCGCTTATTTTTTACTTGTTGAGTACGGAAGGTGCTTATTTTAATTCTGCAGTTGTAAGACTTCTGTAAGAAATTATATTTTTCACTGAGTTACTTTTTGCACGGTATATCTTTTGGAATATCTTGACTCGCTTCACGTCCCATAGTATAATCCACCCACTTTAGAATGAAGGGAAGTGAGTTGCGTGATTGCTGCAATAAATCACGCCTCTCAGGATTTTTAAGTTTTAAAGTTGTATTTTTCTGCTCTTTGAAAATTTTTAAGGAATAGTATTAGATATTATTCTTCAGGTAATTAGATGTGAGTGTACGTATAATTTCATTACTGTTTATATTGCATTCTGTTTGGATCTGTTCATGCCCGATCTATCTTTGAGGGAGAAATGAGGTTGTTAATTTTTGGCACGGTTTGCCAACGAGAGAGTGATCTTTATTGTTTTGTTAAGATCGCTTTTTGGTTGGCAGATCGTTTGCCATTGTTTAAGCTCAGAATATCCCAAGGAGGGAAAAATGAATAGGCAGGATAAAGTTCTGCTAGGAGTGTTCATCGGAGCGATACTTGTTATCGTAGGATTCTGGTTCCTCTTCCTCAGAGGGCCAGCCGAGGCAGCAGTACCCGCGGAGCCCGCGGTTGTGGTCGAAGAGTCGGTCACCGACTACCTCGAACAGGAGGCTAGGCTACTGCGGCTCGAGGCCTCGATCGCAGGACTCACTGAAAGTCTCGAAGCCCAGCAAGCACACGAAGTTGCTGAGCCCGTAGAGGCCGAGGTTGAGGAGATCGTCGAGGTCGCGGCAGAGGTTGTCGGAAATCCCAGCCCCGACGTGCTGGTCAATTTCCGGCATGAGTTGCCGGCATATATGGATTTCAGAGGAGCAATCCGCACTCCTGCCGACACCGCGACGTTCCTTTGGAGGTTCGATGAGAGGTACTTTACGGTTACCCTTCTGCGCGTAGTCGCAGATGACGAGCTGGAAAGCGTCCTCTACAATGGGGAGGACATTACGTCTCTTCTCGAGATGGTGGAGGTTGAGGCTGGGGCTGTTGGGATCAGTCCCGAGCTCGCTGAGATGCTCGCCCTGAGAGGGGTAAACGTAGGTCTGGGTGAAGACCTCATTCAGAACTCCTATAGCATTCACCTGGGTTCCATTGAACCTGGTGATGAGGTCCGATTGGTCTTCCGGGACAATCCGGAAGAGCAGGTCAATGTTGGCGGGATGGTGGTTTTCTCCGCCGACACGGACCCATACACACTGGAGCTCGACGGCTCTCCAGTAGAGTTCCCGACCTTCATCCCCGGCCAGTAGTTAGTACGTAGCAGTAGAACCCACTTTGATTCTGATGAATCGCTTATTAGTGCTTAGGCACAAGCGATGATTTAGATGAAAGGTGGGTTCTTTTTTTTTGCCTTCAAAACATATAAACTAAACATATGCCCCGATTATCCATAGTTATCCCTGCAAAAAACGAGGCCAAACGAATAAAAAACACCCTAAACTGGTATTGTTCGTTCTTTTCTTCTAAAATCGCAGAAAAAAGACCGGAAGATATTGAGATATTAATAGTTGTAAATGATTCCAATGATGAAACGTCCTATTATGTCAACAAATATTCGGAGAAGTACGACTTTGTGAAAAAAATATCCACTCCTTACGCAAGCGGTAAAGGCGGTGCCGTGTCTCTGGGATTCGAAAAAGCCACAGGAGATTTTATAGGATTCACTGATGCGGATGGAGCCGTATCCCCGCAGGAATTTTTCAAATTATTCGAAGTTTTAGAGGAAACTTCTTGGCTGGATGGAGTTATAGGAAAGAGGAATCCCGATGCTTTAGGATTTAAACGAAGGATTCTCTTCCATTTTTATAATTTTCTTAGTAAGGTCTTCTTTAATTTTCCTTTTCAAGACGTTCAATGTGGTGCAAAGATCTTTCGGGGGGATGTAGCTAAAGAATTAGGATCCCGGCTTTCAAACCTGGATTGGGCGTTTGACATAAATATTCTAGTTTTGTCATCCTATCTTAACTTACATATCAAAGAAATACCCATTGTGTGGAGAGAGCGCAAAGGATCCCAGTTGACTTTTTACGAAGGAACAATCTCGCTATTGCTGGATGTAGTATCCCTTAAGAAAAGCCAGATACTTTACAGTCTAAAAAGGAGGCACGAAAGATTTGTCGGAACTCCTCCTGTAAAATCCCCGCAGACCGGAAAAAATATTTTGATCTATGTTTGGAGGGACATAAAACATCCCGAAATGGGAGGTTCGGAAATTTATGTCCAGAACGTTGCTAAAAACTTGGCTAAAGAAAATAACGTTTTCATTTTTACTAGTTCGGCTCGCGGTCTGGATGATGAAGACGATATTGATGGGGTCAAGATAATAAGGAGGGGAGGGCGCTTTACCGTTTACTTATATGGATTTCTTTATTATCTGATATTTTTCAGAAAAGATATGGATGTGATCTTGGATGTTGAGAACGGTATTCCTTTTTTTACACCTCTTTTCTCACACAAACCTAAGATCCTGGTTCTTTTTCATGTTCATGGAAAGCAGTGGTTCAAGCAGATGCTACCGCCCGTGGCTTTGGTGGGATTTCTTGTGGAAAGATATTTTATGCCTTTGATATATAAAAATGTACCCGTTGTGACCATATCTCCTTCCAGTCTGGAAGAAGCCGTAAAAATTGGCTTTAACGAACGAAGGATATTTCTATCATATCCTTCCATCACGGAAAAAATTCCTTCCGGGGTAAAAAAATCCGAAGATCCTTTGTTGCTTTATTTGGGGAGAATTAAATCTTATAAGAGGGTGGAGTTGGCAATAATAGCCCTGCGTGAAGTTCTGGAAACATACCCTCAGGCCAAGCTGGTGATCTGCGGTATTGGAGATTACACAGACGATCTTATTGAGTTGGTTTCCAAATTCAAGTTGGAAAATAATGTATTCTTTAAAGGTTTTGTTTCAGAGGAGGATAAGTGGAAATATATGAAAGAGGCATGGGTTCATCTTTTACCTTCCATGAAGGAAGGATGGGGTATAACCGTCATAGAGGCCGCATCATGCGGCACCCCAACCGTTGGTTTTGATGTTGGTGGAGTGAGGGATTCAGTGATAGATGGTAAAACAGGTTTCTTGGCACGTAATTTAGGTGATTTCATAGAGAAAATCGAAACTTTGATCTCCGATGATGATCTCCGCAACGAATTTGGAGCCAATGGAAGAAAATGGGCCAGTGTTTTTTCTTGGGAGCAAACAACATTGCCTTATTCCAAACTAATTAAGGCCGGGGAGGAAGTTAGGTGGTTGTTGTCAGAGCGTGTTTATCCTTGGGAAGTGGATGTACGTTCAGACGTCTTTCGTCTTTTTGATATTAGTAAATAGATCCCAAAACCTATACATCCCAGGGCTGTAGCGGAAGATATTATTACCCCTTTATAAAATACCTTTTGCGGGGCAAAAGCAATTGTGTAAGAATCTCTTTCAAGATCTACTTCCCACCCCGATATCAACCCATTGATGGTGATAGTTTCCCGATCCGGTATTTCCAATACTTTCCAGTTTTTATTGAAGGGAATGGCTAAAGATAGTATGGAAAGTTTTGAATCAGTAAAGACCTCATATCTGGTAGGATTTATCTTCTTTACCTCCATATCCACTGTATTAGCAGATAATACATCTTCTGGTTCAGGGTCTAACGCCTCCCCATCTTCGGAATTCTCCGTTATCAGATTATATGGTGAATCTTGATAAAAGGAGATAAGCTCGTCCAACACTTGTCTTTCATCTTGATTGAGAAAGACCAGAGAGTTAATTGAATTGAATCCACTCTGATTGATCATTTTTATGTTAACATTTCTGTCTTTTTGATTTAGAGGTAATTGTCCTATCTCTACCCATTGGAATCTTTGCGGACTTTCTCTACGGTCGATCTGGGTTTCAATTTCAAATCCGTAGTTATTTACAAAAATCTGCATTGTACCTCCAACAGTACTTTCAAGAATTCTTGCATACAGAACGCAATCTCCTTCACACCCTGTTTTAACTGAAAATTCAAAATCTATGTCTTTATAATTATTGCTCATATCCGCCAGGTAAAGATTTTCTACTAATATATCTCCTTTTTCCAGGAAGAAAGGTTTGAACCAGAGTCCGATTGTGGCGTACGATATTTCACCGCCGATCTTGATCGTATCCTCTATGTTTCCCCTGTAATCGGGAAAGATGTACTTGGTTCTTCTGTGCCTTTTGTCTTGGTCATATAGGAACAGCTTTAGGTGCGGCTCCTGATCCCTATTGATAGGATTCTTTGCCTTTATTTGAAGAGCTTCTACATCATTTAGTTTTATCATATCGCTAATTATTGATGTCCACGGATAAGTGAAAAGTTCCATATCTCCTACGAACAGTAAATTATTGTTACTTAAGTGCCCTTGCAGAGTTTGCTGGAAGGTTGGTTTAAATATCTCAAGTGGGGGAACTCTTCTGTCTTCTACCAGCACCCCCTCGTCAGTGGAGAGAATTCCTTTACCATAATCAAACTGTGCTAGATCTATTCCGTAAAAAGAAAAGAAATACTCCGACTCCGCATGAGTTTCATTTTCAAGAGAGGATCTTCTCCACCTATCAGTTTTTCCTGTGTAGACATGGCTGCTGAATTGCGCCGGAAATATGAACTTATCAGAAAAAATATTTATTGCTTGGTCAATATATTTTTCATCAGGGAAGAAGTAGTACGTTTGGATATTCTCTTCAATTTCGAACCCCTGTTTATCAGTGAATTCCAGATAACTTCTTTTCGACTCTATTTCAAGATCCTCCAGCTCTTTTAATATATCGTATCCTTGGTTGGTCAATATTTTGCTGCTGTAATCTTTTACGATTCCCGAAAAGATCTTGTTTTCATATAAGGTCATGTAATCTCCTTCCCAAACTATTTCGAGGTTTGGTTGTATGTTTAGAGCCCCTTCTAACTTAAGACGTCTGTCAAAGATTCCGTGGTCTTTTCTAAGAACAAAGTATTTGGCTCCAATCAGATCCAAAGCTTTTGCAAAATCTATCTGATAAGCGTTCTCAAAATTTCCTATATAGTTCAGGTAATTAATGATTTTAGGGCTCGTTGTGATGGTGGGTTTAGGTGAGGAAAAATTAGTGAGAAAATAGCTTTCGGATTGAGTATCGGCCCATCCGGGCATAGGATTACCAGGATACCATATGGCATTAGCTAATTCAGGGTCTTCTCTGAGCATATCAATTATTTCAAAAAAGTCTCCCGGAACTCTTTGAGGACTAAAATTATTTTTTATTGTAACTTGGTAGAAGTACAAATTAGACGCTATTAGTAAGGAAAAGACCAGTAAGAATAACACTTTCAGTTTATTGCTTAATAAGGTCAGAAGCAGTCCAAAGGATAGGGAATAAATAAATGCTACTATGATGCCGAATTTTTCTATCTCCCTGAATATCCAACCGAAATTTCTGATTGGTGATCTAAACATTAAATATTCATAAAAAATATTGGACAGAAAGGTCTGCGAACTTAAAAAAAGTGATACAACGAGAAATGATATCAAGACAAGTGCCAGAACCAATTTCTTCTTTATTATTAGGAATACTGAAACTGCAAGCGCGGTTATGATAGGAATAAAATTGAGAACATTTTGCACTGTCTGAATGTAAGGATCTTTAACAAAGTATTCTTGAACCGGAGTCATCCAATAACCCATCAACCTGATAACGTTGGGTAGGGTAGCTCTTTGGGCAAGAAAATCCAATACTGTCATGCTTAAGACTTTGTTGGGAGCTGCTCTCGCTGAGAGTGTGGGTAGCAGCCAGTACGAATTTATTAGTAAGTATAGGAAGGTAAATAATAATATTCCGAGTAGTTTTTTTACCCTTTTTTCTTTTTGAGTGACTAGGAATATTCCCACGAGCAAGAATCCGATCAATCCTTGATACAGAATGATGTGGGGAGTAGCAGTGAATACACTTAGCAACAGCACGAGAACTATTAATTTTTCGGGTTTAATCTTTTTGCTAAAAAGATAAGTATAAAGATAGTAAAAAGTGATGGGAATGGAGCACGAAGCGTAGAACAGATAGAAATGCATCAATCTATTCGTGAACCAATAATTGGAGAGGTAAAACAAGGTTGCCGCTACTGCGGGAATGAAAAAGTCCTGATCATCTTTTTTGGTGACGAATTTTAGCCATTTGTAAGTATAGAAGGTGAAAACCGCGTAACTTATGGTCATAAGGAGTATGAATTTTACTTTGACAAAGTCCGGGTCGGGTAGTCCGGTCAGATCATGTACCCCCTTTGTCAGGTAAAAGAGGGGAATTCTCGCAGCTTCCGCGAACGAATCTCCCCAATCATCGCTGTAAGTGTAAATATATCTTTCATGGAGGTTATCCAGATGTAAACCTTCCGTGACGTCAGTATAGATTATGTATCCGGGTTTCAGGATAATTGTCCCCATAATGTACAGGAAAAGAGCTAGAGGGACGATTGCTAAAAAGATTTTAAGTGCTTTTTTCACTTTCATTTCTAGTAAGAATCTTATCACTTTGTTGCTAAAAAAGGAAAACTTGAAGCGCATATGAATGTATTATAAATTTTTTGCAGGATATAAAAAAAGAACCCATCACTCGTACAACTATCATCTGCGCCAATGCGCAAAAAGAAATGATAATCGAGTAATGGGTTCAAAAACTTCTGATTACTGGTTGAGAACCAGGCCGATTTCTCGGTTGGTCCCCTCGAAGAGGCAGATCTCCAGATGCTCCGGAGCCGTGATACCCACCCCCTTGATCTGTGGCAGATCTTCTTCTGCGTCGTGAAAGACCTGCAATTGGAACGGCTCTCCGTTGAGCCGGGCAATCGGACTCTTCTCCGTTATCCATCCTCGGAGAATTTCTCCGTCCTTCCGGCTATCGAAATGGATAATCAGACATGTGGTCTGACCGTCCACTGCTCCTTGCCAACTTGCCCCGACGACCTCTAGGCCACCTCTGTAGACCCGTTCCTCCCGCAATGTGGGAGGATCCTTCCTAACTAAAGGAAGGAACACAGTGAGTTGCTGGGGTGGTTCAGGGGGCTCGGGGGGCTCGGGCGGATCCGGCGGATCGGGTGGATCGGGGGGCTCGGGCGGATCCGGCTCAAAAAAAGCAACCCACATCCCAAGTTCCGATGTCTTGTCAGGCATTGGAGAGGCTTTGAATATTGCCTCTTCGCCCGCGCGGACCGTTTTCGTGAAAGGTACTATCTGAGGTGCCGCCTCTCCCTCCACGAAATCTACCGGAAGGATTTCTCCATCCATCGTGACCGGACTCGTAAAAGCCCACCCGGCCTCGATTCGGAGCTCCCCTTCGACCTCCGTCTCCGCGCGGACTTCGATGCAAGCGCCTGAGACGGTTTCAGAGAGACTAGCCGTTACCAGCGAGCTCTCCATAGTCTCGGTTATTACTAGCTGCTCGCATTCGACCCGCTCTTCCTCCAAGGAGCCCCACAAGCCCAGCTCCGAAGAACCGGAAGGCATTGGAGATGCCTGAATTACTTGGGTCTCCCCGGCGAACAGCTTTTTCGTGAGGGGTACTATCTGAGGGGCCATCTCTCCCTCCACGAACTCCGTGGGAATTATCTCCCCATCCATCGTGACCGGACTCGTAAAAGCCCACCCGGCCTCGATCCGAAGAACACCGTCATTTTGAGGCCTTATCTCTATGCAAGCCCCCTCGCCCTGCTCTTTGTTTTGCATGGCGAAAAAGCTGCCGTGCTCGAGACTAACTATTTCGCAGCCAGAAACTCCATCGGCCGCGACCCCAATTATTAGCAGGAGTCCTAGGACTCCTGCAATTACCGCTGCTCCGACTATCGCCGCCATCCTTCTCATCTTTACCTCCTTATTGTCAAAGTTCCCAATACGCCCGAATTATATCTTATAATACATTAATTATCAACCTATAGCTCTGTAAGGTTAAACCTAGTTTTTTAGGTTCTAATATCAATCATCTTCTACCCTATAGATTTGACACTGTTCAGGTTATGGGGTACAATTACCTCGTTGTTTGTTGTTAGAAGCGGAGAATAGACTTTTTCCAACAAATCGTTTTGTCAGGATTGTAAGCTTTATTAATCCGTTTTGACAAAAATATCGTATAAATTTCCTGCCGAGAAAAGTAGAATTTGCATTTAAGAAACGCAAAAGAGTTAGGGAAGAGCAAAATATGAAAATCATGAATAGGCGGGTACTTAAGTTTTTGATCGCACCGGCATTCTTAATGCTTTTCTTTCCGACTGGAAGAGCCCATGCCCATGCGCAAGAGTGTGAGATTACTTACGACGGTAAGATTTGTATCCGAAATAAAGTTTTTAGTATTGAAAAACTGGCAAGGATTAAAGATGAAAGTCACTTTGTAGATAAGTTGTTACTCGGTCCCAGTGATTTGGATAAAGTCCTTGAATTTAGAATTACGGTTAAAAATATAGGTGATGTGAAAACCGACAAGATGAAGATGCAGGATTTTCTGCCTTCGGAACTCAAGAGAGTGGGGGGACACAAGCTTGAAGAGACTTGGGACTCATTTGATATAAGTGAGACCAAGACATTTATAATTGAAGTTAAACTTGACCCGAACGAAATTAAGGACAAGGAATTTGAAAAATGTGTAGTGAATAAAGCCGAAGTACGCTTTGACGGAAATTTTGAGGGAGCAGACACGGCCACCGTTTGTTACGGTGTTAGTAAGATAACCGAACTGCCGGAGACCGGTTTTGGGGAAATTATCCTTCCCCTAGGGACGGGCTTCCTAGCTGCAGGTTATTTACTCAAAAAGTTCACAAGAAAATAATTGGATTTGAACATTTAGTTCTTTGGTTTGGACGGAGAGCAGAATGGCTGGGTTCGGCTTGTCCCTACGCGGCCATTCTGTTTTCCGCCCAAGCTTTTATGACTTTATATATGGCCTGTAAAGATCCAGTATAATTTTAAGTGAAAGCTTTTATAATTAGGTTTTAAGTTCATGTATCCGCAGATCCCGTTTTTATGAAGTCATTCCGCTTATTAACTATTTTAGTCATCCTCCTCGTTGCACTTCTAGGTTTTTTGGGCGTTGGAAGTAATGCGGAAATTATTGTTTTAGGGATCAGGAATAAAGTTGGCGAGGATATTCCCGCCCAGGAAGATAACCTAAATGGGAAAAAAGGCGATGAACTTTCCAAGTCTCCTTTCTCCGAATATTTGGAACCATTATATGAAACTCCTTCTCGTCTTTTTAGTCATGATGTTATCTTGGATTTGGATCTTACACCTACGGGAGTGGATGAGAGAGGTCAATTGGAAGCCCCGCAGGACTGGCATTCTGGAGGCTGGTATTTTGGAAGCGCTATAGCAGGAGAAAAGGGAAATGTATTGATTAGCGGTCACTACGATGCGCCAGGAAATGTACCCGCAGCTTTTTATAACTTGAAAAGCCTGAAAGTAAATGATACAGTTTACCTAGCTGATTCTCATGGACGGGTATTCCCTTACAGAGTCACAACAAACTTCTATATTGGCATCTATGAACAAGATCGTATTGAAAAACTTTTAGAGTCTGAAGGAGCCTCTCTGACCTTAATAACTTGCGGAGGAGTGTGGTTGCCGGAAGAGGGTACATATAATAAACGTTTGGTTGTTAAGGCAGTAAGGGAAGATTAGGGTAAACGAGAGCGGGATTCACTTTGTTTCCGCCTCTCAGCATCTACTTGCCCGTAAGAATGCAAGCGGAGCTTTACTCACTGAATGATCCATTGTCTTTTCAGACAGGGAGATAGCGCGGGGCAGTGGCTATCTCCCGGTCTGAGGCGACAATACGGAAGTACCGTATGCGTTGCTTGGCATTCGCATGTCATATTTGCCGTGCCGGAGAAGTTTAGTATAAGTTCTAGTTGATGCCGAGCAAACTCAGCTCAATTTAATTATTTATGTATATTCCAAAGGAAAAAGCAAAAAACATGCCAAAAGACAGCTCAAATAGTAATGGGGATAACCCCAGAAATAGTAGAAAAAATAGTAATGATAGAGGATCCGATATCAAGAGAGAGAACGGAAAGATAAAGATTACATCCGAAACAGTCCCGATAAAGGGAATTTTAGAGATTCTTCCTGATTATGGAGTTATTCGACAGGATGGGGTATCTTACGAAGATGAAGACCTGCCAAAAGATGTATATATAAGTCAATCTCAGATAAAAAAATTCAAATTACGTATGGGTGATTCCATAACAGGGTTGGCTCGCCCTCCTAAAGAAGGGGAGAGATACCTGTCCTTACTAAAAGTAGAAAAAGTAGACGGTATGGATCCAAGAGAGGCCAGGAATCGACCAAACTTCGATAATCTGGTGCCTGTTTTCCCCGATGAGTGGATGCGTTTGGAAACCGATCCCAAAGTTTTGAGTACCAGGATAATAGATTTGATCTCTCCCGTAGGAAAGGGGCAGAGATCCATGATCGTAGCATCTCCCAAAGGAGGTAAGACCTGGATCTTAAGAGACATAGCTCATGGAATAACTACAAATTATCCTGAAATTTCCCTAAAAGTAGCTTTGATCGGGGAGCGTCCTGAGGAAGTTACACATTTTAGTCGAAGTGTGGACGGGGAGGTTTTTTCCAGTAATTTTGATCAGCGCGCTGAGCACCAAACCAAAATCGCTGAGATTTGTTTGGAAAGATCAAAACGTTTGGCTGAGAAAGGCGAAGATGTCGTCATATTGATGGATTCACTGACTCGTCTGGCTCGAGCCTACAATATGGTTGTT
Organism: candidate division WWE3 bacterium; assembly: GCA_003564915.1. GTDB lineage: Bacteria > Patescibacteriota > WWE3 > UBA101185 > UBA10185 > T3SED10-354. The sequence goes on along the minus strand of PXDX01000007.1, from coordinate 8,920 downwards.
CCTCCTTCAGGAAGAACGCTCTCAGGGGGATTGGACCCTTCCTCTCTGTATCCGGCCAAGCATTTCTTTGGTGCAGCTAGAAATTTTGAGAATGGAGGTAGCTTGACCATAATCGCCACGGCTTTGGTTGAAACAGGATCTCGTATGGATGATGTGATCTTTGAAGAATTTAAGGGAACCGGAAATATGGAGCTTAGGCTTGACAGAAGTTTAGCCGAAAGAAGGATATATCCCGCAATCGATATCAAGGCGAGCGGAACTCGTCATGAAGAATATTTGTATGATTCGGATACGCTGAATTCCGTAGTCAAACTTCGCAGGATGATAGATCTGTTGGACGAGAGAGACGCAACCTCTCTTGTTATAGATCGGTTGAAAAAGACCGAGAGCAATGAAGAATTCCTAAAGACTCTCCACGAAGCTAAATAAGCAGTTCAAAAATCAAGCCGCTTTATCGGATATTTGCTTTCCCCTAGGCAATTATAAATTCGATTAATACTTGAATACATGGTAAAATGTGCTTTGTAGAAAAATCATCTACATCATATGTCTCTTAGCAGAAACAACTCCCATGGAAATTACTCTCAGCTGCGATTTGAGGGTTTTTCTCCCGGTGGAAGGAATAAAATCCAAAGATCTCTTAACTTGTTAAAAATGTTTGTGATTGCTTTTTTGGAATACCTGTTAATAAAGGTAAAACTCTTTATTATAGGTATAGGGAGATTTTTTCTTATTCTTAAACGCTTTTCACACGAGGCGAAAGATCTTTTTACGGCTAAACTAATTTGGTCACGTGGAAGATTGGGTCGTCCTATTGCTACAGGAGTCGTAATGGTGGCTTCTTTTGCTATCTTTACGGTTGGGGAAATATTTAGCGGAACAAGTTTGGTAAGCAGTCAGGAGATCCATCCCGATTATTTGGCCTCGACCGTTGATATCATTCCGCAACGTAACATTGCCCTTACGGAGATCCCGGAAGATAGAAAGAAGTCGGAACCGTTCTCTTATACCGTCCAGAGAGGCGATAATCTGTCAAGCATAGGAGCTAAATTCCGAATTTCAGTTGATGCTATAAAGTATGTTAATAATCTTACGGATAATTCTGTCTTGCAGGTTGGCGATGAGATAACGGTACCTCCTGTGGCCGGTCTTATCCATACGGTTGACTCTGGAGATACTCTGTCAGCTATCGCTCAGAAATATGACGTACATCCCCAGGCTATTGCTGATTTTAATTATATTCTCGATACTTCCAAGTTAGCTGTTGGCACCGAACTGGTTATTCCGGAAGGAAAGGTTCCGGATCCCGTAGTGCCTTTGGCGAGAACTCAAGTTGTTCCGCACCAAGCTTCGGGATATATACCTCCCGCATCAGTTCCACCTGCTCAACCGAGCTCAAATTTCTGTGTCTGGCCCACAACCGTAAGACTCATTACTCAGTATTTTTCGTGGTACCACAACGGGTTGGATATAGCCGTGCCTTCGGGTACTGCCATGCCTCCGCTGTATTCTTGTACCGGCGGTGTGGTAACAAGGGCGGGGTGGGATCCAAGGGGTCTTGGCCTTCACGTAAGGATAGACCACGGTAACGGATACGAAACGGTCTATGGCCATATGAGTCGTGTAGATGTAGGTTTCGGGGAGAACGTAGGTAGAGGACAAGTTCTTGGTCTGATGGGCAATACCGGGAGATCTACCGGGCCGCACGTACACTTCATGGTTGTTCATAATGGTGTTCCTCAAAATCCGCTTAATTTTACGAATTAGCTTCACTTATATTATTAGAAGTAATTTCTTATCTGCGCACATTTCACAGAGTTCTTTATTGGTGTATCATCTAATTAGAAAGAAGGAAATTATAAAGATTAATTTATGCTTGTAGATACAGCAAATATAAAAGTTAAAGCCGGAGATGGTGGGGATGGCCAGGTTTCATTCAGAAGGGAAAAGCACATTGCAAAGGGCGGTCCCGACGGGGGAGACGGCGGGAAGGGAGGTAATGTCTATTTTGTAGCCGATCATAACTTGGCTACTTTACTGGATTTTAGATCCAAGCCTTTTTATGAAGCCGGAGATGGTGAAAGAGGAGGTAGTCGCAACAAGACCGGCGGAGATGGTGAAGATCTAAAAATTAAAGTACCCACGGGGACACTGATTTATGAGGCGCGAGAAGAAGAGGAAATATTGGTTGGCGATCTTGTAGAGCCGGGACAAACTTTGCTCATAGCTGAAGGTGGGCGCGGAGGAAAAGGAAACGCCCAGTTCAAGAGTTCGATCAACAGAACACCTCGTCAATATACTCCGGGAGAAGCGGGTGAAGAAAAAAACCTTAGGTTGGAGATAAAATTGATAGCTGACGTTGGCTTGATAGGAATGCCTAATGCCGGAAAGAGTACATTGATTAATCAATTGACAGCGGCTCGCGCAAAGACAGCAAGTTATCCATTTACAACACTGAGTCCTAATTTAGGGATATGTCGGTTGAGATCGGGAGAGTCTATAATCATCGCGGACATTCCGGGTTTGATACAAGGAGCAAGCGAGGGTAAAGGTTTGGGGGATGATTTTCTCCGTCATGTAGAGAGGACACGACTGCTTGCACACCTAATTGATCCATTAGGGAAGGATATGGAGGAAGACTTGGTTGGAACATCCTGGGACTCTTACGTAACAATAAGGAAAGAATTAGAAGATTACAGTGAGGACCTGATCGACAAGGAAGAAATTGTTGTAATCAATAAAATCGATATCACAGAGATATCCCAAGCCTTTAAAAATATTAAAGAGCGTTTTCTTCAGGAAGGTATAGAGGTCCTAGGAATTTCTGCAGCCACTGGAGAAGGCGTGGATAAATTGAAGGAAAAGTTTATGCAGATTTTACCCTCTCTTCCCGAAAAGAAGATCTTTCAAGCCGAACCCGTAGTGAAAACCTACAACATTCGAAATCTTCCCAACAGAAGAATAGTGTTTGGCGGTACTGCCAAGAAGAAATAATAATTGTATCTACAAAGTTTCTCTTTTTCTTTCACGCCCTTCCGTTGATAACAAGAACCGGGAGGTCTATATTTAAATAAACAACTAATTTGAAACCCAAACCGCATCTATCTTATAAGAATTAATACTATAGGAGTTTCTAGTGCTTATTTTAGCCTAGGAAGGTAGGTAAGCGCACAAGCTTTGACGAGCCTATAGTTTTTTGATATACTGCTGACACTGTTTTAATCTTGTTCTAAGAGCCAAACAGGTTCTTTGAAAACGCACGAAAATAGAAGTACTCACGGATAAAAAAGGAGAGAGGCAAGATGAGCAGAAGGGGGGTTTTCGTTATAGCTTTGATCGTTCCTCTAACTCTAACGGCTGTGACAGGTTTTGCAGCAGTTGGATCGTCAGGAGAGGGCGTTATTGCCCGCTCCTCGATTAGTGTTAGGGAGATAGATGCTTGTAATCCGCAGAACGTTACGATCATGCACGAGATGGTTCAGAAGGCTCCATCTGCAACGGTACCTCCCGGAGCTATCTGGTCCGCTCTTGAGCAGGCCAAGCCTCTTGGAGGATGGCAAGAATATTCAGACGGTTGGGGAGGAGGTACTTGTTGGTGGGCTGAGATCGTAGCACGTGCAGTCAATCAATCGGACCTTCTGACCGTAATAGAATGGCACCCTCATTCGCGCTCGATACCGGCTTGTGATGGTTTGACGACCGCGATCTGGGAGGGAACAGGAGAGTGGATTCTCGATTACAGATTCCGTAACGATACTGGAAGAACCATTGTTGTGGAACTGAGCATGGTCGGAGGAGAAGCTGTGGGAACGGTTCGTTACGTTGAACCGGTCAAGCAGGTTTCTTATCCTGGAAACGTTAACAAGCCCCAAACCTCGATCCCTGACGGATTGGTAAGTGTGTGTGGGCAAGTAGGTTATTTAAGCTGCGCAGGAGAGGCTTTAGGCGAGCACCGATCAGGTTGTTGGTGCTCTAGTCTCTGCGCACCAGAGGGAGAGCAGGTCCTCGTTCATGAGGGAAGTCCCTGCATTCCTTGTGGGATAGAAGATAGACGCGCTGTTGTTGAAGAGATTTCAGCTCCAACGGGATTCGTTAGTTGTTCAGGAGAAGCCTTGGGAGAGCACTGGTCAGGTTGCTGGTGCTCCAGTCTCTGCGCACCCGAAGGAGAGCAGGTGCTCGTTCATGAGGGAAGTCCCTGCATCCCTTGCGGAAGTGATAACAATTATTTACACGCAGCAGTTCCTGAAACCCGATCTGAGACCCAGGAGCAAGTGGCTATAAGTACGACGCAGAATGATATTGGTCAGACCTCCGCGTCGGTACCAGCGCAGGTTCCACCTCAGGACAACAATAATGAAGCAAACGAAACATCCCGATCTTCAGCATCAGTACCAACTCAGCATAGTGAGGGAGATAAGGAGAATACGTCCGGAGTTTCGGCGCCAGCGGCAGTTAGTTCTCACGAGCCTCTACCGTCTCAGGAAGAGTCGGCAGCTGTTTCACAGAATCCTGTCAATGATTTGGAGCAGCCGGATGTTCCGGTTCCTTCTGAGGATGTTCAAGAAGCCGAAGTGTCAGAAGAAAGACAAGGAATGGAAAAGCTTGAGCAACCCGAAACCCCCAGAGATAGGGGTCATCCCGACCCGCTGAGTAGTGGAAGGTCGCTGCTTGACTTGGCCAATAACAATAAGGAGATTAGCGATTCGGCAGAGGAAGAATTGGGTCCGGGGGAGGAGTACGTAAAGTACTCTTACTATTGGCCTCCCTTATTGGGAACTAACTGCTATCACTCGATAGGCGGGGAATGCAGGTCTGCGGTTTCCGGATGTCAGAAGAGCTATGATTGGCCCGGAAAGGATCGGATCTGCAGGCATACCGTTCAGGACGGCCGCCTTAGAGATGGACAACCTCTGTGGACCAGCGATTGGAATGCGCTAGTTCGAGAGAAGGTATTCGCATGTCCTCCGGAGTGGGGACACGGTTCCAGAATTTTCCTGAGAGACGGAACTTTTCTTGGGACTTGTGCCGACACAGGAGAGAAAATCGTGTACGGCGATGATGGGCTAACCTTCATCGACGATTTAAGGCCCGCTCCCACAAGAGAATTTGGGAGTGAGTTCATTGTCAGGGTGGAGAAGGAAAAGGAGAAATAGAATGCTTTGGATTGCGAAGTTTATGTTGGGAAGGATCTTAAAAAGGTTCAGGAGAAGGAAGGAGGAAAAGCCGCCCACAAGAACCAGGAGGACTGGGGCAAGGGGAGGAGTATATCTTCAGGTCGAGGAAGAGGACACCTTGGTGTACGAGTTTTTCGGCCGAGATCCTCCTTCAAAGGAGCCCAGATTCGGAGACCTTAGAACTTGGAGGAAAGCGCTGATAGTAGCACAGTGCGTGATCGCCGCTTTTCTCATAGTACCGTTCATGCTCCGTTTTACGGCTCCGCTTTTGGTGAATACATTAGGTCAGGGACGGCAGATCTATCAAGGCTTTAGGGAGTTGGAATTCCTCTTTCAGGACGCAGGTAAGGGAGAGGAAGAGTTAATTCCCGTTCAATGGCCTGACGTAGGACTTGCCGCATTAGCTGAATTCTCACATACTCAAGCTCCGGAGACTAAATTCGGTCCTGACAGGGTTGGAGGAAGTCCGGATAATTCACTGGCTGCTCCCGAGAGGCAGACTGTAGAAGAGGAGGGGAGGATAGAGCGGATCTCGGATACCAAGAGCTTCGATAACAATGTGAGGCCGAAGTTTTGGTCTCCCGAAGGAGTAGAGTTTGAAGACTCCTTTGTTCTTGAGTCGCATCAAAAATTATCGGAGCTCAATCTTGACATCGGGAAAGGAGATCCGGTCTATCCGCCTGAGGATCCTTTCTCTTTAAAGCAAGTGTCAAGGTCGACCTCGTCAATGGATCCGGAAGAAACGGATCAAGAGGTTGAAGACGGGCTCCGGATCAGTTCACATGAACCTGTACTCGCTAGTATCGTTGAAGGAATTAGTGACGTAGCACCTGAAGGAGGGGAAGCTCCCTACGCAAATCCCTTCTTACAGACCTTTGCAACTCAACCCTGGCCGGAATTGGGGTCAGGTATTGAGCCAAGTGAGGCGCATCAGCAGGTTCAGCAGGAGAACTCTCAAGACTTAGGTACGGGAGCACCTTTTGTCTCGGGAATTTTCCTTCACCCTAACATGCCCAGCCTTCTTCGGAGTGAGTGGGTTGTTGTGGGTAACGAGAGTACCCTGAATTACTTGCCTATTTTGGGGTGGTACAGACCCAGATGGGTTTATTTCGGAGAGTCGGAGAATACCTCACCCAGAGAAGGGGAGGGAAATTTATCCGGCGTGGATAGCAGAGGAGAGAGATGGCATAGGGCTTTTGTCCTATGGAGTCCTCGAGAGCAGGAGATCAATCAGGGAGGCGTGTTTGTTCACCCTCTTTCTTTGCTCTTCGGTAAGTAAGTTGTTAGATCAGACCCCCGTTTATTTGTCACACACAACGAAGTGTTGTGTAAAGTGATAAAGGACGGGGGTTTTTTGTTGTCTATATTTACTTTTTTTTGGAAAAATTCTTTATTTAGAGTTATATGAATATTTTAGAAGATAGAATATTGTTGTTTAAGGGTTTTCTTTTGAAAACACTTTGAAGCATTAAATTTCTTTGACGTTTTGATCAGTCAATGTCATTTACCTTGTGAAAGCCTCTGGTGGACCGTGGGGGATTCGAACCCCCGACCCCTACGCTGCCAGCGTAGTGCTCTAGCCAGCTGAGCTAACGGCCCTCATTTGAGGTATGTTGCAAAAGCATATGGGAACACGGTCATTTTAAGTCATTCCCAATATACGTTTGTTATCGGAAGTTATTATCTCGAAACAAAAAACTTTTTGCAAATCACAAAGCCCTGCGCTTAAGCGCAGGGCTTGTTCGTTGATTAACGTTGAGAAGTTTCCGGTAGATCTTCTCGGCAGGCTATGTGAGTTATTACTCTTCCGCCTCTTCTACCGCCTCCTCCTCTTCCAAATCTTCTGCTTCCTCTAACACTTCCTCAAGTTCCAGATCAATGTCCAGATCCTCTATCCCTTCAGGAAGGGGATCTCTTTCCCCCTCTATTACCAGAGGTTCCTGTTCGGTGATAGTGTCAGCTTCTTCTATTTCACCCCTTTGAGCTAGTTCTTCTACGGTAGGAGCCTCATCTTGAATACCAATCTCTGCGAGCAAAGCTGTCAGCTCGGAAATTTCCCTATCGACCAGTGCGTAGTCTTCAGTACCTTGTTCCAGCAAACTTCTGGTTAACTCCAGAGCTCTTTTAGCACTTGAATAGTCTTCCAGATTTTTTGCTGCCTGGGCAAAATTATAATAGGCGTTTGCGTAGTCAGGCTTAAGATTTATAGCCTGTCTAAAGAAGTTGGCCGCGGTTAAGTAATCTTCTCGTGCGTAATAGATCCCTCCTACTTCCAACCCTAATCTTGGATTGGTGGGATCCAGCTGCATTGCGGCATCCAACGCTCTTAAAGCCCAATCATCTGCATCCTGGGCGGCTCCTCTTATAGCTCTATATATTTGAGCCTGGATCTCCCAATTGACCGGGTTCAGTGGACTTACACTTTCCGCAGAAAGTTTCGAAGCCCTTATAGCCGTAGCTATAAGATTTTGAATTAACATTTGCTCGTCCTGAGTTAGATCTTCCTGATTGGATAGGTTAATAGCAGCCACAAGGTTGGTTTGCGCGTACGTGTTGTAATAGTTGCTGCGACGGGGATTGTGTTCAATCGCTCTCACTTGGTAATCATAACTTGCTCCAAGATCCTCGCCTAATAATACTAAAGCTCGCTGCATGTAGTATTCGGACGGGTATACTTTATAGATGGAAAATAGACCCAGCCCGGCGATTATTAATAATGGCAGTGCCATAGTTACGGCCATGAACCCTGCGATGTCGTTCGTATCCGCTCTTGTCGAAGACATGTCGCCTCCCAAAGCGGTTATTCCAATACCCTCACTCGCATCAAAAGTTAGGTATTTGGCGGCCTCCAAATTTCCAATTGCACCTAAAAGAGCCATTAACAGGGTCATTGTGAATGCGAAAAGAACAGTCTCGTGAGTTGTGAATAAAAGACCTGCCATAATAAGCAGCATTATGGCCACGACCTTTATTATAGGATCTTCTTTCAAGAAGGATGTGGCAACCGTTTTTAACAAAATCCACATAAAGTATGCTCCTGCTATGATTCCGGATATACCCAAGGTTCCTACAGTTAAAAGAACTTCATTGTGCGGTTTGTCAAACCTGAGAGCCCAAAAATCCGTTTGGTTCATGAAGATCGTTCTGTATCTGGGATAATTAAGGTAGAAAGTTGAAGGTCCGGTTCCCAGAAGCGGAAAGTCTCTCATTGCTGAGATCGAGACATTCCAGGACTCTCTGAGCGGGAGCTGAATTTCTGTGGGATAACGGTGCCTAAGTAAAAGCATTCTGGTTGGAGGAATGACGGAGATTCCAATCAAAAAAGTTGCCAGTATCCCAATACCTATCAATGTCAGCTTTTTGTCTTTTATTGATTCGGTTCCAAAAACAGATAGAGTTCCGATTATTCCGAATGCTAGTGCCCCCCAAGTTATCGGATTGTTGTAAAGCGTCAAATAGAATAGTGCAAGTACCAATGAGAATCCAGCCGCCGTCTTTACAATGTCGTCATCAGATTTCATTAATTCGTAGATGCTCATAACTGCTGTTAAAGCAGCAATGATTCCTAAAGTAAGTAAAGATCCGGTAGGATTGAAATTCCTGTCCGCGCCTTCTATAAGGATTATCCCGTAGAAGCTCATTATCCCTATCAATGTGGCCAAAGTGGTACCTGCAAAAAACGAGTAAATTAACGTTTTAATGTCTTTTTTGGTATTGATGAAAGATGTAGCAAGAAGGTAAAAAGC
>PXDX01000044.1 GCA_003564915.1 candidate division WWE3 bacterium | reverse complement strand
TATGGCTTCACCAGTCCGACGCTTAGAAACCTTGGCGATATTTAATACATTCTTTTTGATGCTGCGGGTTCGATCTTGAAATTTAATCCCTTGGCTCACACCGATGGCTTTAATATTCTTTGCTGTACGAGTAAGGCACGGAAAAAGGCACGGAACCCAATTCACTCGAGAAGACTTTCTACGCTTTGAGCAGGTTAATCGAGAGATTCTTGATGAAGATATGACTGAAATGTTACGCAACAATCCACCGGATGTGGTCTTTAATGCCTTTTCTCAAACCTTTTTTAAGGGCGCAATCCGTATGTTCCAGCGTGATAATGAAATGAAAAGCATCTAACCCCTTTCTTTTTAAAGAGCAATTTCCCGAGGTTGAGGCAATATCTTCTCACCGTCCCTACTGGCCAGCTCACGGGATTGACAAAGCGCTTGAAGGAATTTGGACAAATAAAGGGATTTTATGATTATGACGAGGAGGCTGTAGATGCATATTAAGCTCTTTGCAGAAAAAAAATTTACGATCAGAGATTGTACTGGTAGCCACCAGCAGATAGTAGGTAGGGTTGTTTTTTGGTAACTGCGAAGCCTGACATTTGCAAATTTTTTTAATTAAAAGTAAATCAGCTTCATTTTGAGCAGGAAATTAGGATAAGTTTGTTGAAAAAATATCCAGTGCGAATAATGTAAAATCAGGTCGGGAGTTGCTGACCTATTACTGCATTATGCAGTTAGAGGTTTTTTAATGAAAATCGAACAAAAAATTTTTATTATAATACTTATAATGGTTGCCGGAACAATAACTGGAGTTGCGGCAGTATATTCCATCGTAAACTATAACATTGCCGGGAAATACCTGAATTGGTCTTTGTATTATATAGCCGTAATAAATATCCTTTTTGGAGTATTTATTATTTATTTTTTAAACAAAGCTGTGTTTAAGCGACTGGTTTTGTTGAGGGAGCAAAACAAAAAAATGATCTTAGATTCAACTCCTTCATACTCCGTATTCAAAGAAAACGATGAGCTTGCAGACCTTGGCCATAACATTAATTGGCTGATAGACGAACTAAAAAACAGAAAGATCAGGGACAGCGAAAACCAACTGAAGAGCGTATTCGATGCTACGGGAAATGCTCTGATTGTCACTGACATTCTTGCCAACATAACGGATTGCAATGAAACAGCTTTAACCATGTTTAAGTATGCCAAAAAAAGTGATCTAATATCAAAAAATATAAGGATGTTGACAAGCCTGGGGCAAGAGGAAGTCCTGTTCAATTACCTGAAGATAATCAAAAAAAATAACAGCCCAGGAGGTCAGGAGATATATTTCGCAGATAGAAACGGCAAAATATTCCCGGGGGAAATCTTCGCGAGACAGATCAAAAAGTCTCCCCACGAGGCGCTTATACTTTTTGTAATTAAAGATAATACGCCATGGGTTTATCTAAACAACCTTCTGTATAAGAACAGCCAAAACCACTACTTTTCCATGGATGCTATGCAGACGCAAATATGGTATTTGAAAGACGTAAATACTTACGGTTACGTTAACGAAAGCCATGCCGGATTTCTGGGGTATAGTAATAAAAATCTGATAAACAAAGAGCTAAAAGAAGTATTACCTAGAGATATGTACGACCTGATGCAGTCGGTTGTAAAAGCGTTTAAAAAGGGTCAGAAATGTGTTATTGAGGGATGGATTAAGAATCATGCCGGGGAAAGAAGGTTAATTGAAATAACATCTACCCCTAAAATTAGCGAGCAAAGGAAAACTGAATTTGTGTTTTGTGTTGCGGAAGATATTACCGACCAAAGACGTGCTTTAAATAAATTAAAAGATTGTGAAAATCGCTATCAATATTTGACGGAATTTCAGCAATATTATTTTATGGCACTTAACACAGGCAATGAATTGATTTCCTTTAACGAGGCATTAGTCAAAAGAATTGGAAAATATAAAGAGGAATTGAAAGGCATATCTATACTGAAGTTAATACACCAAGAAGATATTGATATGTTTTTAAGTTGTATGAATAATTTAAAGATGCCGCCTTACAGGACCAGTATCAAGCATCGGTTGTTAACGTTTTTAGGTTGGCGGCGGATTGCCTGGGAGTTCTGCGCACTCAAGAATGATGAAGGTCATACAGTTGAAATACTGGCCGTAGGAAGAGATGTGACGGATGATAGTATGGATGAAGAAAGCATAAAGAAGTCTTTAGAGGAAAGGAATGTTATGCTCAAAGAAATACACCACCGTGTTAAAAACAACCTTCAGGTAATATCGAGTTTGCTGTATTTACAGTCCAGCCAAACTAATGACAATAAGATTATGAAAGCATTAAAGGACAGCGAAAACAGGGTAAGGGCGATGGCTTTGCTCCACGAGAGCATATATCAATCGGACAATCTAGCAGAAGTCAATATTAAAATCTATATTGAAAACTTAGTGAGGAAACTGCTTATCTCCCATAAATCACCCGATCTGGACTTAAATATTGATATGAAGTTAGAGAAAATATTCCTCAATATTGAAGCAGGAGTTCCTATTGGTTTGGTTATAAACGAACTGGTTTGTAATGCTCTGGAGCATGCGTTTACGGGAGATAAGCCAAGCGGCAAGATATGGATTAACATATTTCAAAAAAATAATTCAATGACAGTTTCCGTAGCTGATAACGGCCAGGGATTGCCCCTGAATTTTGATTTGGACAACAACAAAAAACTTGGGCTTCAGTTGGTAAAAAGTCTTGTAAAGCAGATGGCCGGTTCAATGCATGTAGACAGCAGTGCTAACGGGTTGAAATATACAATCGAATTGGTTATCAGGCATTAGCATCTTTTAACTGTTCTTTAACATTATAGAACGAGGTGGTTTTATGGCGAAAGAAAAAATTCTGGTAGTTGAAGATGAAATCATCATTGCCATGGACATCAGACAGAGACTGGAATCCTTGAGCTACCAAGTGGTTGGTCCCGCCTCATGCGGGGCAGAGGCATTAGAACTGGTAGAATCCGAACATCTGGATTTGGTTCTTATGGACATCATGTTAGCGGGGGGTATGGACGGGATAACCCTTGCAAAAGAAATAAAAAAAAGACAAAACATACCGGTAATCTTTATGTCTGCTTACTCTGATGAAAAAACCTTGCAGCGCAGCAAGGATGTGGATCCTTATGGTTACATCATTAAACCCTACAGTAGCCGTGAATTACGAGTTGTCATTGAGTTGGGATTGAACAAGTTCAAGCAAAACCCGCTATCGCATAGAGATGACATTAACAATACTAGAAATCGGATTGCCAATGTTCTCGTGGCTGCTTTGGCAGAAAAGGATTATACTCTGGCAGAACACACTCGAAAAACAGTGGAATTATGCTATAAAGTGGCGGCCAGACTGGGTTTAAGAGAGGAGCAAGTTGCTAATTTAGCCCTTTTGGCCCAGGTTCATGATTTGGGAAAATTGGGAATCCCAGATAATATTTTGTTCAAGCCGGGGCCCCTTACCAGTGACGAATGGCGCATCATGCAGCAGCATTCAGAAGCAGGATATCGAATTGCTGTTCAATCAAGCGATCTCCTACCCGTCGCCAGTTTGATTTTGAAGCACCACGAAAGATGGGACGGTACAGGGTACCCTTGGAGGCTTAAAGGCAAGGAGATACCCGTAGAGTGCAGGATATTATCGGTTGTAGATGCGTACGGTGCCATGACGAGAGAAAGACCTTACAGAAAAACCATGAACAAAGACGATGCCTTGTCTGAACTTGTAAAATATGCGGGAACACAATTTGATCCGGAAGTAGTAGAGGTATTTTTAGCTATCATTTAAAACCGATTTGCGCTGGGATAACCGTCATATAATAACAGGGAAGAACTCCGCCCTTTGACAAATTTGTTAAGAAAGGGGATGGAAGGTGTTTTCGAAGCAGCCGATAAAGGATGAAGAAAAAGTAGCCGCTGCAGTAGCAAATGGCAGCAATGGAATGTCATTGATCAAAATGAGAAAGAAGTGGAAAGCAGAAGGGTTTATAGATATTTTCTTATATATTGAGCATAAGGAATACCGTACGACTTCAAATCCAGTGGCAGGGCAGCTTTAACCGACACATTTTCGGGTAAGAGTCAGTACTAGCTCTTTAGTAAGAATAGGTCCTTCTTAGATATTGTGGATTCTATATGGTACGCTCCGCCTCCACCAAACTATAAACAATACTCAGGGCTCAACGCTGAGTATTTTACTTTATCAAGAAGAAGACTATCTTACTCTTCTCAGTATAATTTCTTCATGTTTAGCTACTTCAGTTTCTATTCTATCTAATACTTCTGAGTTTTGTTTGTATCTCAAATAACGCACCAAGTTTGTGGCCATGTTCATTTTCTATTCTTATGACAGTGCCTTTGACAGTTTCTATTTCCGTTTTTAGTTCTCCCAACTCACTTTGTATGTGTCTTACATCAGTTTTGGTTGCTTGTAATTCTATATAAACTTTCTCTAATAAGTTGTAAGCTTTTTCATCATTACTCATTGCATAACCTCCTGTTCCAAGCCGATTTAACGGAACTCTGAGTACTATATTCTTTTATAACTATAAATTTCCTTCTACATTAATGGATATTTTATCTCTAGCCCTCACCCGACAACAGGGATTGTCAAAGATAGGAACTAGCCTTGTGCCAGCCTTAGAAACTTAAAAAAATAAGTCCAAATTGACGCGACCACTTATATGCATTATAATGTGTATTAGGAGGTGTATACAAATGCGTACCAATATAGTTATTGATGATGAACTTATGCAAGAGGCCATGAGGGTTTCTGGGCTCACTACCAAAAAGGATGTAGTCGACAAAGCATTAATAGAATTTGTTGAGCGACGTACACGAAAGGACCTGGCAGAGATAAGGGGTAAGATTCAATTTGCCGATGATTATGACTATAAAGCGATGAGAAAGGGACGCTGACATGGTCTTAATCGACACATCTGTCATCATCGGTTTTTTAAAAGGAGAGGAAAGTAATAAAGCAAAGATAATGGATGAGATCTTGTCACGGGATATACCCTTTGGCATTTCCTGCTATACATATCAAGAGGTACTTCAAGGCGCAAGAAATGAAGAAGAGTTTCAAACCTTAAAAAATTATCTATCGTCACAACAAATATATTATCTGAATTCAGAATCAAAAACTTATGAAAAGGCTGCCAGGCTTTATTATAGCCTGCGTAGAGGCGGAATTACCCCCCGCAGTACCCTGGATATACTAATTGCCCTGACAGCAATGGAGAATAAGTTAGCTCTCCTACACAATGACCATGATTTTGATGTAATGGCTGAAAAAATATCCGAGCTCCGAATCCTAAAAAGCCTTTAAGAGCT
>PXDX01000109.1 GCA_003564915.1 candidate division WWE3 bacterium | reverse complement strand
CCGGGCGGTATCCTCAGCATATCTCCCCTGCCCAGCAGCAATTCCGCCCCGTTACGGTCCAGAATTACACGAGAGTTAATCTTCGAAGATACCTGGAATGCAATTTTAACGGGCAGATTGGCCTTAATCAACCCTGTAATTACATTCGTGGAAGGCCTTTGAACCGACAAAACCAAATGAACTCCCGTAGCTCGTGCTAACTGTGCCAAGCGAATAATACTCTTTTCCACCCCGGCGGGATCGGATACCATGATCTCTCCCAATTCATCAACAACGATCATTATATACGGGAGGGCTTGGAATCCTGATTTCTCGTTATAGGAATTGATGTTCCTGGTCTTAGCATTTTCAAAAAGTTTATAACGTCTCTCCATCTCAGAAACAGCCCATTTAAAAACCGAGGAAGCGCTATCTATATCGGTGACAACAGGCGTCAGCAAGTGGGGTATTCCTTCGTACTGGGTAAATTCAACTCTCTTTGGATCGACCAAAATAAATTTTACCTCTTGGGGAGTTGCTCTAAACAACACCGAAAAGAGTGATGAGTGTAGAAAAACCGATTTTCCTGAACCGGTCGCGCCGGCCACAAGTAAATGAGGCATTTTTCCGATATCATAAACGAAAACCTTACCTCCAACGTCTTTCCCAAGAACTATTCCCAATTTGGATTTAATGTTTTTCATAGGATCGGATGTCAAGAGAGCACGGAAAGGTACTATAACCCGGTTGTTATTGGGCACTTCTATTCCGACTAAGGAGCGTCCCGGAATAGGAGCCTCTATTCTGACTGATCCCGTTGGAGAAGCCAAAGCCAGAGCCAAATCATACTGTAGGTTCACGATCTTGGAGATCTTTGTCCCTCTTGACGCTCTCAGTGCGTATTGAGTAACCGAGGGACCGGGCTTGGTTTCTTCGACTTTGGCATCTATTCCAAATGATTTTAGCGTTGATTCAATGATTTCTATACGTGATTTAACATTTCCGGAATCGGGCTTTTGCTCCTTTGTATCATCCAAAAGACTTAAAGGAGGTAGTTGCCATACTTTATCTGCGTAAGGGAGCGTGGGTGCTATAGAAGTAAGAGAACCCTCTTCTTTCTTCGTCAGATTCACTGCTACTTCCCCTTGGGGTTCGGAAAAGGAGGGTAGAACTTCTATTCGCGGCTCCGTTTGGTTCGAGATTTTTTCCTCATCTTCCTCTTCTATTGATTCTGTATCTCCAATCAGATCCCCTAATGTAGTTTCATCCTCTTCGTCTTCTTCATCAGAGGGATCGGTATCCGAAGCCTCGACTCCTGAAATTCTGGAGATAGCTTTTTTGATCAATTCCAAAGCTTGATTTATAGATAAACTAGAGACAAGCATGAACGAGATCAAAAACACGGAGAATAGTAAAATAATTGCCCCGTAGATACTTAAAGCAGAAACCAGAAAATTAAAAATCTGAGCGCCAACAAGTCCTCCACAGATACGCTCTGCTCCTACTCGAGCCAACCTCTCTCTGCCGCAAAAAAGAGCTAGAATCCCGGACAAGGAAAAAAGAAAACCTATCAGACCGGAGAGAACCCAAGGACTTTTAAACCTAAAGCTAAGAGCATCTACAAAGAAAGTACCAAGTAAGAGTAAAATAATGGGAATTAGATAGCCTGCAAAACCGAATCCTGTAATTACAAGATTCTTGAGAAAGCGATTGATCATATATCCATCGGTGAAGAGTGATATTAGAATCAAACTCCCAATTAGAAAGAGAACCACTGCCGAAATGGACTTTATCACGTCCGGTCTAAGGTCCAGGTTCAAATTAAGTCTAAATTTTTTCTTACGTCCCCTTTTTTTGGGCATTGTCAGAATGATACCAAAGTTGATATCTTAACAAAAGCAACGCTAAAGATAAATGGGCTGTACAAAAATCAAAGGATCTCTTCCTGTTTCCTTATAGAACAGTTTGGACAAAGATTTTTCTATCTCGCTTCGCACGCTGTTCCAATCTTTAATGTCCGCTTTCCTTTTTTTCAATATTTTATCCACCGTCTGCTTTGCTTTGGCCATTAAAGGGCCCGACTCCTTCACAAAAACGAACCCTCGAGTAACTACTTCAACATTCCCGATAGGTGTTCTCTCTTTTTGGGAAAGAGGTACTATAACAACGAATATCCCGTCGTCAGAGAGTCTTTCTCTATCTCTAATGACTAAAGATCCAACATCACCAATATTCGAACCGTCAATGAACACATCCTTGACCGGGTATCTATCCCCCTTTCGCACCTCACCGTTTTCAAAAAGAACGGTTTCACCTTCAAGTTGTTCAAAAACAGATGATTTATCTCTACCCAAGGACTCTATCATATCAGCATAAACACGCATTCTTTTGATCGTCCCTCCGATAGGGATATAATATTTGGCTTTGGATAAGTATGCGGTCAGAGCAAGGTCTCCCCGAATTCCGTGACCCGAAACATGTAGATTCTCTTGGATCTCACTATATATCACCTTAGCACCAGCCAAGGTCAGATCGTCCTGTACTTTTTCAACGCTTTCCAAGGTTCCGGGAGGGTTAGGATCCGCAGAAAAAATAACGTGAGCGCCCTCTCGTATTTTTACATCGGAATGCTCACCTCTACTTATTCTTCCTAGGGCCGACCCGGGCTGACCATAACAACCCGCAGCTATATATACCAGACCAGCCTCATCATAAGAAGATGCTTTTTTTGCAGAAACAAAAACACTATCATCAAATTCAAGATAACCAAGACCTAAGGCAACGGAAACGCTTTGCTCAATGGAGCGTCCCAAAATAACAACTTTTCGGCCCAATTTTTGAGCGCTGGTAATTATCTGATGAATTCTTGAAATATTCGAAGAAATAGTCGTTACTATGATCTGATTTTCTCCGGCATTTTCAAAGAGCCTATCAAAAGTTATGGATAATTCCCTTTCGGATTGTGAATATCCTTCAGTGGTAACTCCCAGGCAGTCAGAAAGTAAACAAAGAACTCCCTCCTCACCGTAGCCAGCAATTCTACCCAATTCAATGGGCTTATCTATAATAGGGGTTAAATCTATTTTGAAATCAGAAATGTGAAGAACGGTTCCCTCAGGCGTTTTTATTGCAAAACCTAAAGAGTCCGGAACCGAATGATTAACTCTAAAAGCTTCGATCTGAAATACACCTAAATGGGTAGTGCCTTTTTCGGAATTCAGCAAATGCAATGAAGGATTCTTGGGTACACCGGTATAACGTCTCTTATCCTCCAACTTTGTTTTTAGAAAACCAAGAACAAGTTTATTTGCGTAAACTGGGACATTGGGAAATTCGGCTAGAAAATAAGGTGTTGCGCCAATGTGATCCTCATGACCGTGAGTCAAAACGAGTCCCCGTATTTTATGCGAATTTTCTTGCAAATAAGAAAAATCAGGTATCACCATATCGACACCAAGCATTTCACTGTCAGGAAAGCCTATACCACAATCAACCACGATTATGTCGTTTCCGTACTCATAAATAATAAGGTTTTTGGTGACACCTTCAGTGCCGCTCATATTAATAATTTTCAACATTTTTATATTTCCAAACTTAATTGTCCTTTCAATTTTTCTTCCTGATTGGAAGAAGTTACTTTATTACTATTATCTTCAATTCTTATCTGCTTTAATATTTGGGGGATACGTTTAAAATCAGCCTCCAAAGCTTCCCTGAACTTTCCGTTACGAAGACCTGCGGAGGGATGATAAACGGGATAGACATACAAACCTTTGTCGGCTCTGATCAAGTTGCCGTGATCTCTGGATATCTTTCCTCCCTTGTAAAAATAATACATAGCAAACCTTCCAAGCGTAACGACCAACTTAGGTCTTATAGCCTTAAGCTGGAGAGTCAAATAAGGTTCGCAGGCAGCAATCTCTCCGGGTTGCGGCTCTCTGTTGTTAGGGGGTCTGTGTTTTATTATATTTCCAATCCACACATCCTCACGTTTTAGATCTATATCATCAAGTAATTTTTCCAATAAATTCCCCGCCCTACCTACAAATGGCCGTCCTGTTTTATCCTCATTAGCTCCTGGGGCCTCCCCAATAAAGACAATATCAGAATTAATATTCCCTTCTCCAGGAACTGCGTTCTGCGCTTTCTTATAAAGCGGGCACTTATTGCAGTTCCGAACCTTTTTAGATATCTTATCCATGAGTTCCTTTTTTTCCATGCTCCTACCTTTTCCTATAACCTCTTCTATAACACATTAAATTCATAAGATCTTCCTAAAATGCCAGATACATAGATAAGACCAAGAAATTCATATTGAAACATCACCAGCTTGGCATGTATTGCCTAAGATTTTCTTCAGTTATGTAAACGCTGGAAACATCCTCTGTGACTATCTGTTTGGCAACCTTTCTGCAAACGCTTTGCAGTATCCTGTCCAAACTACGGATCCCGGAATCGTATCCAAAAGGAGTCACGATCTTAGGCCACAAATTAGGATCAATATTGAGCTCTTCCTCTTTCAAGCCTGATTTTTTTCTTACCTTAGGCAATAAATAATCGCGGGCAATCACTACTTTCTCTTCGTTGGTATAGGAAGGCATTTTTATAACCTCCATTCTATCCATCAAAGCAGCGGAAAGCGTACCTGTGTTGTTGGCAGAACAAATAAACAGAACATTGGAAAGATCTACCGGGTAGTCCACATAATGATCTCTAAAATCATCATTCTGTTCGGGATCCAGTATTTCTAACAAGATGGCCATAATATCAGCGAGAAGGCTTGCCTCTCCACTAGCTTTCTCTATCTCATCCAACAAAATCAATGGGTTGCGCACTCCTGTCTTTATCAAAGCCTTGATTATCTGACCGGGTTCAGCTCCAGGAAGAGATTTGGATTTGCCTCTTAATTCCAAAGGCGTACCTATACCGCCGACGGGTATTCTTATAAACTTGCGATCCAGGGTATCAGCGATAGATCTGGCCAAAGTCGTTTTACCTACTCCTTGTAACCCTACCATTAAAAGAACCGGGGAATTCCCGATCGCATCCCCGCCTCTTCGATCGATCAAAGTCATTGTAGCTAAATATTCTAGAATCCTTTCCTTAACATCCTGCATCCCGTAATGTTGGCTATCCAACATTTTTTGTGCCCTGTCAATATCTAAGGTATCTTTGGTCTGTTTAACCCAAGGAATAGAGGTCACAACCTCGATGTAACGAGAAAGTGTATCAAATTCCGAGGCGTAATGCCCTAATCTGGCCATCCTATCGAGACGCTGTAACATTTGCTCTATTCTCTCTCTAAGGTCCTCCGGCATCCCTTTAGTGGCCTCTACTCTATCAAAAAGATTCTTTAGCTCATCAAAGATGAACTCGTCAGAACCTATATTAAGGGTATCCGTGGTTTTGGGGTCATTATCTGTATCTGTAGTAATTTCAGTCATTAGTATCTCCTTGTAGAATTGTGGTTACTTGGCCTCCAGCTGATATTTTGGCCGGAAGTTTGCTTCCGCAATCAGAGCAGAAATATCTATCAAAAACAGCTAATTTACGGGCACAGTTGGGGCACAGTCTAATCATCAGTTCAATTCTAGCACTTAAGGGGTGTAATTTTCCATAATCAATCAGCGAAAGGTCTAAGATGTTATTCCAACGCCTTCTTGGAAAGACTGATCTTACCTCTATCAACATCTAAAACCTTAACTTTTATTTTATCTCCTACCTTAAGATAATCTCGAACATTTTCAACATAATCCTTGGAGATTTCACTTACGTGAAGGAGGCCGCTCTTTCCAGGAAGTATTTCCACAAAAGCACCGAAATCCACTATGTCTTCAACTACTCCCTCATAGACTTCGCCGCGCTCTACTTCTTTGACTATACCTTCTATATGCTCGATGGCCTTCTCAACTTTTTCTCCCGATTTTCCGGTCACTATAACTGTACCGTCATCATCAATGCTAATAACGGTCTGCGTGTTGTCTTGGATTTCATTTATCGTTTTTCCCCCACTTCCAATAATCATACCGATCTTATCGGGATCAACTTTTATCATTCCGCTTTTAGGAGCGTGTATAGAAACACCTGATTTTGGCTCTTTAATAGTCTTTTCCATTTCCGCAAGAACATGTAAACGCCCTTCTCTAGATTGCTCAAAGATCTTAGGAAGCAAATCCATAGGAATTCCCTTGGCCTTCATATCGGATTGGATGGCCGTAACACCTTTTCTGGTACCGGTCATCTTAAAATCCAACAAACCAAAAGCATCTTCACGATAAGCAAGATCTGTAATTATCTTATATTCACTGAAATCATCTGTTGCCAAAAGCCCCACTCCTATACCTGCGACCATTCCTTTTATGGGTACTCCCGCATCCATTAGTGCCAATGAAGATCCGCAAGCTGCAGCCATGGAACTGGAACCGCTGGATGATAATGTCTCGGACATCAATACTATGGTATAAGGAAATTCTTCCTGAGAAGGGATCATCTTCTCTAATGCATTCTCTGCAAGCATTCCGTGCCCTATTTCCCTGCCTCCCGGATAGCCGATCCTACCGGTCTCTCCAACCGAAAAAGGAGGAAAATTATAGAAGTGCATAAACCGCTTGGTCTCCTCTCCATACATGTCGTGAATAAGCATCTCAAGGTTAGGTGAGCCCAAAGTCGCCACGGTCAATATCTGCGTTAACCCTCTTGTAAAAAGAGCACTCCCATGAGTTCTAGGTAAAACCCCTATCTCAACGGAAATATCTCTAACCTCATCAAGAGCCCGTCCATCCGGCCTTTGCTCATCTTTAACTATGCGCTGT
This sequence comes from candidate division WWE3 bacterium, assembly GCA_003564915.1. GTDB lineage: Bacteria > Patescibacteriota > WWE3 > UBA101185 > UBA10185 > T3SED10-354. Next base: position 14,727 of record PXDX01000109.1, on the reverse strand, counting down.
TGGAGAATGTCCTTTTCAATCTCTTCAAAGGAATCCGCCATCTCAGACTTTTTATATTTTCCTTCCAATTTATCATATACTTCTTCCATCAAAGTCTCACGTTGTATCCCAAATTCCTTTTTGTTCTTAGGGCCCGAATACATCAACTCTTCAACTCTCTCCCCAATGATATCTTTAACATCGGAAATAAGATCTTCTGAAATAGCTTGCGGCTCATACTCATACTTTTCATTATTGGGATTTAACTCGGAAACAAAGTCCAAAAGAACGGATACCAGATCCTCAAGCCTGTTTCGTGCAAACTCTATAGCTCCTAAAATGACTTCTTCCGGAACTTCATCGGCTGAAGCTTCCATTGCGAGATATTTTAAGTCTTCTCCAACAAAAGAAACCGTTAGATCCAGATCCGAGATCTTCAACTCTTCTTCAGAAGGATTAAGAACATACTCACCATCAATGTAGCCGACTATGGCCGACACCATAGGACCCTCCCAAGGAATATCGGATGCAGTCAGAGCTGCTGATGTTCCAAGCAGGCTTAAAAATTTAGGATCAGCTTCTCTATCTAAGGAAAGAACCGTATTAACAACCTGCACTTCGTCCTTATAATCATCAGGAAAAAGAGGCCTTACTGCGTGATCGATCAATCTACGTGTAACAACGGCTTCATCTGTGGGCCTTCCTTCCCTTTTGACGAAACGCGAGGTCTTTATTGATCCGCTGGCATATAGTTTTTCCTCATAGTTTATTGATAAGGGAAAATAATCCAAATCGGGATTCAATCCTGAAGCCACTGCCGTTGTTAGAACAACAGATTCTCCATAAGTTACTTTAACGGCCATATTTGCTTGAGCCGAAAGCGTTCCGGACTCCAAAACCAATTTTCTACCCGCAAATACTACTTCTTTTCTTACACTTTTATTCATTTTTACCTTTCTTATTTTAATTTGGAGAATTTGCAGAGAAGATTAAGGAGAAAACATCGGGATACTATCCACATGAAATAATGGATAATATCCAATATTTAACCCTTAATCTTGTTTCTCTTCTCCAACTTTAATTTATTATTAATCTATAAACAATTATTTACGAAGATTCAATTTCTTTACTATGGTGCTATACCTTTCCTCATCTTTATCCTTCAAATATGAAAGCAGACGCCGTCTTTTTCCCACAAGCTGTAACAAACCTCTGCGCGAGTGGTTATCTTTCTTGTGCTCTTTCAAATGATCTGAGAGCTGGTTTATTCTTTCGGACAAAATAGCCACCTGAACTTCCGGGGAACCGGTATCATCCTCGTGTATCTTGTATTCATCAATTATTTTTTTCTTTATATCACTGGGTAGTGCCATAAGCTAGGAAATTCTAACAAATAAACCGCTTCCTATCAAGCACGAGGCTCTCTATAGCTCATACCAACCAACAAAGCTTTTGCGGCTCTACCGTTAGGAACCATTAAAATGTAAGAAAGCAGCTTAAAAACAATTTCACTAAGATTCGAGGCTTTAGTATCAATTATATTTATATCTCCAAATCTGTTGTTCATATCAGTATTATCTAAATTTACTACCCTGGCTTTCGTGAACTCGTCTTTAAGATCTCTGTCTTTATTCATAAAGTCATCCGATCTCTGTGCCCCCAGTGCAAAGATCAAATCAAAATCATAACCCTTGATATCGGTCTTTATTCTACTCCTATCAAAATCCCTTGACACAGGAGATAGAACTAATTTCAGAACAGTGCCTTCATTGGAGTAGGCCAGTTTGCTTGCCGGAGTTCCCGTATAATCAATTGATATCTCCATCTTTCTGGAATAGATGTCCTTAGCAATTTGATCAGGATCAATAAGACCTTTACATTCAGCGGGAGTTTCTCCTTTGTAGATGAAGGTGGCGTTCTTATCGGAAGATATTAAACTATGATATAGGCCTGCAGCGGCACTATAAGAATCCGGGCCGGACACCTCGGATGGCATGATTGCAATAGTATCCGCGCTTCTTAACAATTCTTTGATTCTTTCTACGTTATAAACATCATTATTGTTCATTTTCTCGCCTTTGGTATGCAGGAAACTTAAATTGGGGACGTCTCTTTGACGTCAGAGGATTGTAACAATTATAGGATAATATGTCAACCTGAAAAGGTAATTAATCTTTGTGATAGGCCTAAAAATAATGAGGGGCGGTTGAGCGTCCAAAACAGCAGGACAACTTTAATCCTCCCCTCAACTTAAAGTTTAACTACCTAATCTATTCTGATCATCGCCTACAATTATCAGAATACATTGCGGGAGAGCGTATCCTTCTCTTGCGGCATATTCTCCGCAAAAAGGAATTAAGGGCATTGAGGAAGCTCTATTTTCGACTTCACCGCAGAAATTATTCCTCCGATACACTTGAAAGACTCCACCTTTCAAATATGCCCAAAAATCGCTCCTCCTCTTCACTGCTATGAAGTGTTCCTTTTCCTCTTGGTCCGGAGGAAAGATCTTCGTAGCTGTTACAAAACCTCTCTCTTTGAGAAAAATCTCAACCGACTGGTCGCCGACGACCCGCACCATTTATCTCCCTCCTTAGTAGAATAGGCCAATTCAATGAAAGAAGTTTAACATCTAAACATGTTCTAAACAACTATAAGATTTATGAGAAAGTATCAAAGCACTTCTATAAACATTCCGGGCTTAATATCTTCAAACTGATCCTTTAGCATGATCCCGCATTCCTGACCTTTTCCAACGGAAGAAACTTCCTCAGTTCCGCATCTAATATTTTTGATCACCCCTACATGAAGAGGTTCATCTTCCTCGGTCAAATCGGCCGGGTTTTTATCATAGACAGCCGCTTTAGCTCCTTTCGATAAACGACCTGCAAGAACCTTGCTTCCGGCTGCAATATCCCCGGACTTTAATTTAAAAAGTTTAAGTACACCGGCTCTCCCTTTTATCTTTTCCTCCTCTTTTTCGGCGGTCCACTCTAAAAGATCTTTGGCGTCATCAATTAGATCATAGATGGTCCGATAAGTCTTGACAGGAACCTTCACGCTCTGAGATAAACTATCCGCCGTATGAGAAACGTTCACATTAAAGCCTATGACTACTCCGTCTACACTTTGAGCCAGTAGGATATCCGAATCAGTAATATCTCCGGTCGCGGTATGAACAAATTTTAGTGAAAAAGTATTACCCACTGAAGCAGTTACAAGATCCGCCAAACTGGCTTTTACGGCTTCCAATGTACCTCTGGTGTCCGCCTTAATTATGACTGATACCATCTTTTTAGTGTCTGCGCCTATAATTTCCATCTCATCTTTACTTATGGCCAGAGCGGCCAATTCACTTCCCTTTGAAACTATTAGATCTCCAACATTTGGAAGTTCGCTGAATCCTAGAATGCTGACCGGCATTGTCGGTACAGCTTCCTTTAATGAAGTACCCGATTCATTTGTAATTCTTTTTATTCGTGCGGATAAGCCGCTGGCCTCCACATCTTCTCCTACTTTTAATGTTCCGTTCCTTACTATGCAATTGACAACAACTCCCTGCCTAGGATCGCTAAGAGCCTCAATTATAAGGGCCTCCAACTCGCCCGAAGGATCAGCTTTAAGATTCTGAAGCTCCGCTACAACTAAAATCGCGTCGAGCAGTTCCTCAACATTGTCCCCCGTTTCAGCCGAAACCTCCACGGAGACTATCTCTCCTCCCCAATCCTCAACCAAAACATTTTCCTGAGCTAGTTGTTGCTTTACTTTCTGGGAATCAGCTCCGGGTAGATCCATTTTATTTATCGCTACTATAATGCTGGATCCCGAGGCCTTTGCGTGAGAAATTGCTTCCTTGGTTTGAGGTTGAACTCCTTGATCAGCCGCTACAACCAAAACCACTATATCTGCGGCCTTCCCCCCGCGAAGACGCATTTGAGTAAAAGCCCGGTGTCCGGGAGTGTCAATAAAAGTTATAGGTTGATTCTTGTACTCTATGGAATAGGCGCCTACGTGCTGAGTTATACCACCGTGCTCGCCTTGTTGAACTTTAGTATGCCTAATAACATCAAGCAAACTGGTCTTACCATGATCGACATGCCCCATAAATGTGACGATTGGAGCTCTATTATATTTGTTGTTGTTTTCAGTATCTTTTTTTGGCATATCGTTCTTGATTTACGCACAAAACCCGTCGTTTTATGGTTCAATTCTGGTTCCATTTCTTTCTATTCTTCTTTCTTTTCTTCCCCTTCGGTTTCTTCAACCTCTTCATTCGTTTCTTTTTCTTCTTTCTCGGAAATCTCTTCAGAATCGACTTCGTCGCCTTCATCACTTGACATATCACCGGATTCTTCTTCCTGAGAGACTTCTTCTTCATCCTCCTGCTCTTCCCGGACTTTTCTAATAACCTCATCCCAAATCCCTGCGGAAACTCCAGGACCCTCTTCTGATACTTCTGAAAACTCTTCTCCTTCTATACCTTCGGCCCCTTTAATATCAATTTTCCATCCGGTCAATCTGTTGGCAAGTCTGGCGTTCTGACCTTCTTTTCCAATGGCCAAACTCTGTTGGTCTTCCGGAACTGAAACTACCGCTACTTTATCTTCTGCGCTCAAAACCACTTCAGTAACTTTTGCAGGAGATAAGGCTGCCGCAACAAATCTTTCCTCGTTTTGAGAAAAAGGAATTATGTCAATCTTCTCGCCTTCAAGCTCCGAAATAACGGATTGCACTCGTACTCCTTTTTGCCCGACACAGCTACCCACAGGATCTATCCTTTCATCGTTTGAAGATACGGCCATCTTGGTCCTGGAACCGGGCTCTCTGGCTATAGCTTCAATAGTAACAACTCCCGAAGCGATCTCCGGGACTTCCTGCTCAAAAAGCTTTGCTACAAACTGGGGGTCCGAGCGGCTCACAATAACTTCCGGTCCCCGACCTGAATCCTTAACATTTTTTAGTAAGACCTTCAGCCTTTGGCCCGTTTGGTAATCTTCGGATTGAACTTGCTCAGAAGGAAGTAAAATACCATGGGCCTTTCCCAAATCAATTACTACAACATCGTTTTCTACTCGAAAGATAACTCCGCTTTGAATGGCTCCTATCTTTTCGGAGAAATCATCCATAATAACGTCTTTCTCGGTTTCCCGTATTTTTTGTAATATAACCTGTTTAGCAGTTTGTGCTGCGATGCGTCCAAAACCGGCAGGAGTTACATCCTTACCATCCTTCAAAATTCTGACTTCTCCGGTTAAAGGATCGAGATCAGCCTCAATATTATCCTCTTCTGGTAAGTCCTTCTCCTCGGGAATTTCTTCTACATAGTCTTTCTTATAAGCTGAAACCAGGGCCATTTCTATAGACTCAAGTACACTCTCCACGGATATGCCGCGTTCTGTAGCTATCTGTTTAACTGCTGCATTAAATTCTGTTATTGCCATATTTTGTATTGTATCGCTAATCCCTATATAAAGAAAGCGGGGCACTCCCCACTTAACAAGCTTTCATTAAGATTTACGAACGCTATTAAACTACCATACGAAATGACCAATATCAAACAGATTTACAAACACCCATACGAGTAATTCTGCTGTTGAATTCGGTTCAGGGCATGAATCGTAATTCTGCATCTGCTAAAATGATTATCAATGCCCAAAAAATACGAAGGACTAACTTCTCAAGAAGCCGAGAAATTGCTTCAAGAATACGGTCCAAATGAAATTGAGGACACAAACAAAACAACTCCTTTCCAGATTCTAATACGCCAGATTAGAAGCAATTTTATGATCTATTTACTAACCGTTGCTGCAATAACCTCATTTACTGTTGGGAAGAATATAACCGGATTTACAATAATAGCGGTTATACTCTGTGTCATAATCGTAGGTTTCGTTCAAGAGTACAAGGCGGAAGAGGCCGTGGGTAGTTTAAAGAACATGTTGACTCCTTTTTCTATAGTGATAAGAGACTCTCACAAGGTAGAAATACCTTCAAATTCACTTGTTCCGGGAGATATTCTTATTCTTGGTAATGGAGAAAAAATACCTGCCGATGCTGTAATCCTTGAAAGCAGGGATCTGCGTTTGAACGAGGCGGCATTGACGGGAGAATCCAGTGAGATAACAAAAAATCCTCCTGAAGATCCGCAAAATCCGGAAGAAGACAACTTTCTTTTTATGGGAACTTTCATAGTAAACGGGAAATGCACCGCAAGAATAATTCATACCGGAATGAATACCAAATTTGGTGAAATTGCGCATCTAATTTCAAGCGCGGAGAAGGAGCTCCCTCTTCAGCAAAAAGTCAATTTGATAGCAAAATTCATGGTTATCGTAGCAATAATATTTTCAGTCATCACAGCCGGGATGATGATATTAAATGCCAGTGCAATTACACAAGATCTGCTGGTAGATGCACTCATCCTTATGATAGCTATATGTGTCTCCGCTTTTCCGGAAGGCTTTCCTGTAGTACTAATAACTACTTTAGCAGTGGGATCCAAAAGAATGGCGGACAAGAACGTTATTGTAAATAGGATGTCGATAATCGAAACTCTTGGAGAAACCACAATTATCTGTAGCGACAAGACAGGAACAATCACTAGAGGGGAGATGACGGTAAAGTTTGTTTTCTCCAATGAGGAATTGTATGAGGTTGGGGGGTCAGGCTACGTTGTTCAAGGAAATATCACAATGGATGGGAAAGAAATTGATCCCTCAAAGAATAGTGCTTTGAAGAAATTAATGACGGCCAGTGTTTTGTGTAACGATGCCGAAATAGAGAGAACCGGGGAAGATAGTGAATATCGCGCTTTAGGAACCCCAACTGAAGCGGCGTTGTTAATTTTGGCAGCCAAAGCCGGCATAATAAAAGAGAATTACGGTGGAGAGATAATAAGTGAATATCCTTTTAATTCAACAAGAAAAATGATGTCCGTTCTCTATTCCGATGAAAAGAGCGGTTTTATTTACGCAAAGGGAGCTCCAAGTGTATTACTGGACAAATGTACCAAGATGATGAAAAACGAAAAAGAAGTGGCATTTACAAAAAAGGCCAGAGAAAAGCTAGAAGATATACAAAAAGAAATGGCTAACCATGCTTTCAGAACATTGGCTGTGGCATATAAGAAAGCCGATCCTGACGATCATAATTATGAGGAAGAGGGTTTTGTGTTCCTGGGAATTGTGGCCATGGAAGATTCTCCCAGAGAAGAAATAGCTGAATCTATCCAGACAGCTTTTGACGCCGGAATTGATGTCAGAATGATCACTGGAGATAGTAAAGAAACAGCAGAGGCAATAGCAAAGCAAATAGGTCTTGACGGCCCCATTTTACGAGGTAAAGAAATAGACAATATGACTGATGAAGAGCTTTCTATTGCTGTCAAAGATACTGTGGTCTTCGCTAGAGTTACTCCGGAGCATAAACTAAGAATAGTCCGTTTACTCAAGGCTCAAGGTGAATCAGTCGCCATGACGGGGGACGGTGTTAACGATGCTCCGGCGCTAAGAGAAGCTCATGTGGGTATAGCCATGGGAAGAACCGGCACGGACGTTTCCAGATCTGCCGCTGACCTAACATTAAAAGATGATAATTTTGCCAGTATAATAACGGCCGTTGCCGAAGGGCGTACAATTTATAACAATATAAGGAAATTCGTTTCCTATCAATTATCGGTAAATGCAGCCGAATTGATAGTACTCTTTATAGGTGTAGCAACAGCCCCAATACTCGGATGGGATATACCTTTACTTTTATCTATACAGATACTATTTATGAACTTAGTTACCGATAATATTCCCGCTATAACTTTGGGCTTAAATCCCTCTTCAAAAGATATTATGAAAGAAAAACCTCGTGAGAGTACAAACATTCTAAACCCGGTATTAATCTCCGTAATAGGCTTCTGCGGTCTTACAATGGCATTCTTCACTCTATCTGCTTACTATTTGGACTTCAATGTATTTGGCGAGCCCACATCATTCGCAAGAACTACAGCGCTTCTTACATTAATCATTATGGAAATCGTGGGTGCTTTTGGCTTCCGCTCATTTAGAAAACGTATTTTAAATAGATCACCGTTCGTTAACATGTCTTTGGTATATGCGTCCCTGGTTTCTTTAGCGGCAACATTGTTGATTATCTATACTCCTGCGAGAGTGATTTTCGAAACCGTACCGGTCGGAAAGACATCCTGGGGTATCGCCCTTTTCGTAGGATTTTTATACGCTGTTATCCTAGACCTAAGCAAATTTCTTGCAAACAAAAACCCAATCTATAATAAACAAACCCGATAAAACATGCTTTAGTTCGCGAAAGATCGGTAATGTAATTTAACAAAAAAACCAATCAACAATCTTACGGATTTCTTACTCACTTTTAAATACCGGTTTAACTTCCTGATCTTTAATTACATTATTATCTTAGTATTTAAATAAGGGAGGTGAAAAAGAAATGGACATAATTGCATCAATAATCGGATCACTGGAGCTATTTTTATCCGAAGTGTTCATGGTAGTTCCAAGGCTTATTGTAGCCTACATAATTTGGTTAATCGGTAAATGGATGATCAATTTAGGTATTAAAGGCCTCGATCTCTTACAAATAAAGAAATGGAAAGTGGACGATTCGATCAGAAATATGATTAAGAGAATATTCGCTCCAACGGCAAAAATTATTCTGATACTTGTGATCATGGATACTTTGGGTATAGGATCCAATGTTGTAGCTGCTTTGGCAAACGCATTAACATTCACTTTTGCGATAGCTCTTGGGCTTGCTTTTGGACGCGCTTTGGAGCCTGACGCCAGAGGAATAGTCGAATCGATGAAAAGAGGGTTGGAAAGTCACGTAGAGAAAGAGTAAGCACGGTTAGATCTGACTTAGATCAATATCGGCTTCGATAAAACTACTGATTTAATAATCTAAAGGACACTTCCCGATTAGAATGCGGTAACAGGGAGAAAGCCGGAAGTGTCCTCTATGAAAATTAGCTTTCAAAATTAAAGCTTTATTAATTGCGAACGATAGAATTTATAAGTGTATTTCCGAACAGATCTATTATAATTTTGGAATCAAATTATTGACTCGATTTTGGGAGCTACGATTTTCTTGAAATCATCGGATCTCATTCCAATAGATACTCTTCTGTCTCCTGCGCTGAAAATCATTCTCTCATTATCAAAAAGTGTGGGATCAGCTATAACTTCCAACCCAAATAAATTTCCGAAAGGAGGTATACCTCCGGGTTCAATTCCTCTTGTTATATCCAAAACTTCCTTTTCAGCCGCCAAACTTACATCTGTTGTTTCAAAATAGGCCTTGATCTTGCGATTATCAAAACGCGCATCGCCGGGTAAAACTAACATAGCAAATTTTTTAAGAGATTTCTTGACCCTTACCCTTACAATTATTGCTTTAGCCCCCTCTTTGATGCTATAACCCTTCCTTACGGCAGCGGCCTCCTCGCTTGTTACGACCGGTTTATGTTCATAAAACTCAAAATGCACTCCGTGACGTTCTAAAATTTCTTGTATTTCTTCTACAATCTGATGATATTTCATTGCACATTAAAAACTAATTATAAGATTCAAAGATCCTATTAGCGGAAAAATCAATCCAACGGCAACCGAAACATTTTTGGGGGTAATAATCTTGGATTAAAAGGCTTTATTGTGGCCAAACCTGTTTGTCGGTTTCTGCATCGGTGATTATCACGGCTTTAGTTGGGCAGGACTGAGCCGCCATTAAAATATTTTCGGCCTCATCATTACCCTCCTCCAACACAATTGCTTTGTTCTCAGCATCAAGCTCGAATACTTGAGGTGAAATGGCAACACAAGTTGCAGCACTTATGCAGAGATCTCTGATAACCTGAACTTTATATTTCCCTATTTGAACGATTTTATCTTCCATAAAAAAAGGATAGAGGTTACAGTTTATAATTTCAAGGGTTAAATATACTTTCTGAACAATTTATCCAGATCTCGATCGGCAGCTTCATTTTCAATCAATGCTTTTTGCGGTTCCTTGCCCTTTTCGACTGCATCAGAATTATAGAAAATCCCCAAAGGAATCCTATCGGATTCAAGTTCCCTGGATCTTGCCAAAGCCTCATCTTTATCAGTTGGATCGTAGTCCGATCCTAAATAATATATTCTTTCTCGATAAAAATCGTGAGTTAGAGATTTATTAAAACTTATACAAGGTTGCAACACATCTATGATCGAAAGTCCTTTGTGCTCGTTGGCTTTAGTTATTAGATCAGTTAGTTCTTCCATGTCTCCCGCATATGCACGTGCTACGAAAGTTGCTCCGGAAATAATAGCTAAGGAAAGAGGATTTATTGGTTCGTCGGGATTTCCTTGAGGTGTGGATTTGGTGGTAAGTCCTTGAGGAGTTCTGGGCGAAGTCTGACCAGTGGTAAGAGCATAAAGAGAGTTGTCGTGAATAATGACCGTTAAATCGTGATTCCTGCGACAGGTATGGATGAAATGATTTCCTCCTTCACCAAAACAATCTCCATCCCCTGTAAAAACAAAAACATTTAGTTTCTGGTTTGCCAGTTTGATTCCTGTAGCAACCGGTAAAGGACGGCCGTGAAGCCCTTCCAGAGAGGTGATCTTTACAAAATTAAGCATATGCCCGTGACACCCTATACCTGCAACCAAAGCTGTATTCGTATTATCCCAACCTTGATTGACCGCTGCCTGCTTAAAAGCTCCCCAAATACTTATGTTCCCGCATCCCGGACACCAGTTAGGCGGATGCGGTGTTTTTAGATCAGACATGCTGGTCATTGTTTATTTATTACCTCCAAAGCTTTTTTAATCCTTTCTTCGATCTCCCCGGGATAGACCTGACGTCCATCGTATTTCAGCAACTTATCGGTAATTTCTATTCCGGTCTTTTCTCTTATCAAGCGCGCTAACTGCCCCGAATAATTACATTCAACACAGATCACGTGTCCGGACTTTGATAACCTATCTTTAATAAAATCGGATGGGAAAGGGCTCATCCAAGTAACATGCAGATAATTCACATTTCCAAAATTTTCCAGAGCATGTAGTATGCTCCCTTTATTGCTTCCCCAAGAAACAATAGTTATATCAGCATCATCAGGACCAAAAACTTGCGGATCGCGCATATCCTCTTCTGCGCAAGTAAGGAGTTTCTGTCCTCTTTTCTCCATCATCCGATTTCTCATTTCTATTTCTTCGGTCGAGTATCCATGCGGATCATGCTCATCGGAATTAGCAATAAAGAAATTACCCGACCCGGGGATACTCCTTTGAGATATACCGTCAGATTCAAAATCATATCTTTTATAGTCTTCGACCTGTTGGGTAGTGAACCTTCCTCTGTCAATCCTATAATCTCCAACATCAAAAAGATCGCAAGTCTGCTCATTTTCACAAATATTCTTATCTATAAGAACCACTACAGGAGTTTGATATTTATCCGCCAAATTGAACGCCTCCATTGTTAGCTCAAAGACCTCATTAACGTCTCCCGGGGTAAGAACTATTCTTGGAAAATATCCTTGGTGGGCATTAAGAATAAACTGCAGATCTCCCTGCTCGCTCCAAGTAGGTATACCGGTTCCAGGAGATCCGCGCATACCTTCCACAATGACCACGGGTGTTTCCGTAATCCCTGCCAATCCGTACCCCTCCGTCATTAAACAAAAACCTCCCCCTGAAGTCGAAGTAAATGATCTGGCACCGGCAAATGAAGCTCCGATAGCCATATTAATTGCTGCTATTTCGTCTTCCGGCTGTCTGTACACATATGAATACTCTTCTTGGTTAGCGGCAAGAACATGGAGAATATTTGAGATCGGTGACATGGGGTATATTGAGGCAAATTGCATTCCCGCAGCGATAGCTCCTAGGGCAGCGGCTTCATTACCGTTTATTACCATTTTAGGAATAAAAGTAGTTATGGATTCTATTGGTTTCAAAGAATCTTTAATTGATCCCGCGTAGTTTTCAAGTACATATGAGTGGGCATTCTTTGCCACACGAATATTCTTGTTAATAATATCGTTGTCTTTATCGTGAAACTCTTCTTCAATAAGTGCGGTCAAAGTGTTTAGATTTGCTCCGGTTAGAGCTGCGGCCGCCCCAACTGCTGCAACATTCACCAAAAGTTCCCCTCCTCCGGCTTCTTCGGATAAAGTTAAAAGAGGTACTCCATACAAATGGATACTTTTATCCAATTGGGAAGTATCTATCTTGTCATCAGAGTTATAGATAATCCCCCCGCCGGATTTGATCTTATAATGATGTTTGTCTACTGTTTCTTGATTTAATGCGATTATAAGATCTGATAATTCCTGAGGTCCGTATACATTATTGGAAGATATGTTCACGTGCATTACATTATGTCCACCGCGAATGAGTGAGGGATACTCAATTTGATTATAAATGGAATAGCCGGATCTAGCAGCCAACTTGGCCAGGACAAGACCAACCGATTTAACACCCTGTCCTGCGCAACCTCCTATCCTAACCGAATAAATTTGGGCAGTTTTCTTACTGTTCATATTTTCTCCATATAAATTCTATCAGGCGAACATCCATTAGTCACAAGCATCTTGGTTGCATCATCTATCATGGGCTTACTTCCGCAGAGATAGGCAGAACAATTTGAAGCATCAGGAAAATCCTCAGCAACTAGTTCGTTAATAAATCCAACGTGCCCGCTCCAATTTTCGTGCGGATTTTGAACTGCGATCCTAAAGTCAAAGTTAGAATTCTTCTCAGAAAGTTCCTCAAAATAGTCTTTTAAAAATACTTCCTCATAATTACTGACACCAACGTACATAGATATTTTTTTATCAAACCCCGCATCCGCCAAAAGTTCCTGTGTCATAAATTTTAAAGGCGCGGTTCCACAACCTGTTGCTAAAAACAACAAATTCTCCGCACCATCGTCAAGGTTTAACTTAAAGTTACCGAATGGCCCTAGATAAGTGATTTTATCCCCGGCTTTAAGTGCTTCAAAAAATTTGGATCCCGGACCTCCGGGAGAAGTATCCACAAGAAGATTGAATCTCTCAACAGAGCTCTGACCGGCAATTGAATAACAATTTATCCTGGTATTGGAAACCTTGACACTTATGTACTGACCGGGCTCAAAAGAGACCTGCTCATCCATTTCGAATTCATAATAATGCATCTTTCCTGCAAGAATCTCAGCCGATAGGGCGGTAGCCGTCATGAATTTGGGTCCGGCAATTTCGCGCTTTCCGGGCTCTAGAAATACCTTATTGTCTACAGCCCATACATCGTTGAGAGTTACAATGACAGGGTTGATCTCCACTTCCGCAATCTCCGGAGTCGCACTTGCTAACTTACCAAGATTGACCATAACTTCGTAGAGCTTATCCAGTGCTTGAGAGGAAACATTTTCACTATCCTTGAGCAACGTATACACCTTGGATTCCTGTACAAGCTGTTTAGCGGCATTTGTGTCTACAGGAAGAAGACGAAGATTCTTGTCAGCTATCATTTCGGCCAACGATCCCCCCGCACCAAATAAAAATACGGGCCCAAACGTTGGGTCATGTTTAATGCCCACAATAACCTCAACTCCGGACGGAACTTCTTTTTGTATCTGAAACCTAACGTTATTCCTTATAGAAGGTTCAAGATATTCGACCTTTCTTAATAGGGTGTCCCAAGCCCGATCCAGATCTTCCTGATCCCTAATTCCCAATATTACTCCCCCAACCTTTCTTTTGTGAACCAAACCGGGCGATGACAATTTTAGAACCACCGGATATCCTACGTTAGCTGCAAAATACTTGGCATCTTCAATGTTATCGGCCAATTTTGATTCCGGAGTATTGATTCCGGCTCCCATAATGATCTTATTGGCTTCCAGGTTGTCAAGAATCGTTCTATTATCGTCCAGGGCATCTTTTATTATCTTTTCAGTATCTTCGGGAAGAAGCCTGGTATTTAAAACATTAATATCCCTAACTTCCTTTTTCGCTCTTTCCCTTACCTGATTGAAGCGCCACATAGCTCCTATTGCAGCAATAGCCTGCTCAGGGTAACCAAAAGAAGGAATTTTATATTCATCCAGCTTCTTAACTCCTTCAGAAACGAGATCTCCTCCAATGAAAGAGCAGAATATCGGCTTGTCGTATTCTTTAGAGATTTCACCTATAGCTTTTGCCGTTTCCTCGACTCGTGTAACTATTTGCGGTGTCAGTATGACCAATAAGGAATCGCATTCTCCGGATTGCATGATGATACTCATTGCGTCAAGATAGCGTTCAGGTAACGCATCTCCCATTACATCAACCGGATCAAGTATTGCTGCCGATCTCGGAAGTACTTCCCTTAATTTTTGCTTGGTAAGATCATCGAATTCAGCTACTTGCAAACCTTCTTTTACGATGGCGTCAGCACTCATTACGGCCGGACCTCCTGCGTTGGAGACAACGGCAACTTTAGGACCGGAAGGTATATCCTCCCATGAAAAAGATTTGGAGATGTCAAAGAATTCCTGAAGTGTTCCACATCTCAACACTCCTGCCTGCTTTAAAGCAGTTTCAAGAACATCATCGGCCCCGGCAATCGCTCCTGTATGTGACTGCATGGCTGAAACGGCGGCCTCGCTTTTTCCCGGTTTAAGTACGAAGATAGGATCTTTCACAGAGATCTTTTTCGCCAATTCAATAAACTTACTCCCGTCGGAAATCGATTCCAGATACATTCCGATGGGCTCAACTTT